>DASZBM010000002.1:1200000-1500000 GCA_035944135.1 Acidobacteriaceae bacterium | reverse complement strand
TCTAAAGGTCAGCGCGAGTAAGGATGGTTCATTCACGGTATTTAACTCGCGCACCGGCAAAACGGTCGCTTATCCGGCACGTTGAACCTTCGCCATTTGGTATCCCAGCCGCAGCCCTCGAGTGATTACGCATATATGTCCGCTGAAGCTCTGACCTTGGAGCACTCCAATCCCGAGCCCTATCGCTGGACCATCGGCGTTTTACTAGCTCTCGGTGTGCTGGTCAACTACTTCGACCGCGTAAACCTGTCCGTCTCGCACGACGCGCTGGTGAAGAGCTTCCACATCACTCCTGCAGCTTTCGGCCAGCTCTCCGCAGCGTATTCGTGGACCTACGCGGCCTGCCAGTTGCCCACGGGCATGCTGCTGGACGCCTTCGGTGTGCGCAAGGTTTCGCTGGTGTCCATCTTCGTCTGGGGCATGGCTTCGATCGCCGCGGCATTTGCTCCGAGCGTGTTGCTGTTCTTTGCGGCGCGGCTGCTGCTCGGTATTGGCGAGGCACCCACTTTCCCGGCGAGTGCAAAGGCCGTCGGAGGGTGGTTCCCGGCGCATGAGCGCTCGTTTGCAACCGCGATGTTCGACAGCACCGCGAAGCTGGCCAATGCCGTCGGCGTGCCCTTGCTGGGATTGCTGTTGTTACAGTTCGGATGGCGCTGGTCCTTCGGATTTACGGCACTGCTGTCGTTTGCCTACCTTGCCGCGTTTGCGCTGCTGTATCGCGAGCCGCACCGGTTTTCCATTCGCAATATCGTCCGTCGGGACAGCGGACCGGGCGACTTCGACCTTATGCTTGCGCCTCCCATTCCTATGAGTCGTTTGCTTCGCGAGCGCAAGATATTGGGAGCGGCGATTGGCTCCGGTGCTTACAACTATGTTTTTTATCTGCTGCTGACATGGCTGCCTACGTACCTCGCCCAAACGCAGCACATCACATTACGGCAGTCGTTCCTTTTTACCGGTGCTCCCTGGCTGGTGGCCGCATGTTGCGGCCTGCTGATTGGCGGCGTTCTGGTGGACCTTTTGATCAAGCGCGGCTTCGACGCCAATGCAGTAAGACGGACGGTGCTGATCGCTGGGACCTGCTGTGGCCTGGGCATCGCGGGAGCTGCGTTTGCGCACAGCATCACGTCGGCACTGATTTCGATAACCATCGCCATCGGAGGTCTCTCCGCCGCGTCGCCAGTGCTGTGGAGCCTGCCGACGCTCCTGGTTCCGAACTCGAGCAGCGGCAGAGTGGGTGGGATTATGAACTTCTCTAATCAGATTTCTGCGATCGCCGCGCCGATCCTGACCGGATGGGTAGTGCAGCGCACGGGTAGCTACATGTGGGCCTTCGTGATTCCGACCGTGTACATCCTGGTGGGTATCGTGGCCTATCTGACGATGCTCAGACGCGTCGAGGTGATCGATGTGCAGAAGGCGCTTGCCGGAACATCGCTCTCATAGACGGGCGGTGTTCGCCAGCGCAGCGACACCTTACTAAGGTTTGTTTACGACTGCGCGGGTGCGGCCCACCGTGATGCCGCCATCCACCAGCAACGTCTGTCCCGTGATGTATCGCGAGGCTTCACTGGCAAGGAAGACGATCGCTCCGTCCAGATCGTCGGGCCGTCCGGGGCGGTTCAGCGGGATGCGTTCCTTCAGGTACTCCACCCAGCCTTCGTTCTGGTACATCACCTTGTTCTGCTCAGTCTCGAACCAGCCGGGAGCGAGCGCATTCACGGTGATGCCGTTCTTGCCCCAGTCATCGGCGAGGCTCATGGTGAGCTGGCGGATGCCTCCGCGGCTTGCCCCATACGGCGCAAGACCCGCGTAGCCAAAGACGCTTGTGACGGAACTGATGTTGATGATGCGGCCGTAGCCGCGTTGGATCATGCCGCGCGCAACCGCCTGCGCCACAAAGAAGGCACCGCGCAGATTGGTGTCGAGGACGGTGTTCCAGTCCTCCCATGTGACCTCGAGCGCGGGCTTGCGAATATTGCAGCCGGCGTTGTTCACCAGGATGTCGACCTTGCCGTACGCCGCTTCTGCTGCGGGGCCAAACGCTGCAATGCTGTCGTGCTCGCGCACATTCAGCACGAGAGCCTTCGCCTCAATCCCACCGCCTGCCAACTCATTCAGAAACTGATCGCAGTCACCTGCTTTGCGGCTGGTGATGACGAGCTTCGCACCGGCGCGGCCCAGCGCGCGTGAGAAGTACTGGCCAAGGCCGCGCGATGCGCCGGTGACCACAGCCACCTGGCCGGTGAGATCGAAGAAATTGTGGCTCACGCGTCTACCTCTGATGTGCCGTTCGGCGTTACAACCACCTTGAGCAGGCCGGCCTCGCGACAATGCAGACGGCGGAACCAGTCAGAGGCCTCCTCCAGCGATGACATCGCGGAGATGAGCGGCCTTACGGTGATCGCGCCATCGCTCATCAGACGGATGGCCTCCGTATATTCGCCCGCTGACGCGCACGAGCCCTGCAGCCGGATCTCGCGGGTGACAACGCGTTGCAGTGGCAGTGGCACCTCCGGTTGAATGTTGCCGATAAGGGTCACCGTGCCGCCGCGGCGCACACACTCAATGGAGGCGACGACCGTTTCGGCGCGGCCCACGGCCTCGAGCACCACATCCACGCCGTGTCCGCCGGTACGGCGCAGCACTTCGTCGATCAGCTGCTGTCCGCTGAGGTGCAGTGTTTCCGGGATGCCGACCTCCTCAGCCAGCTTCAGGCGCGCTGCGTCCACATCGGCGATCATTACGGACTTGCATCCTGCAGCGCGTGCTGCCTGTGCGGTGAGCAGACCAATCATCCCTGCACCGATGACCAACGCTGATTCGCCACCCTTCATTTGCGTGATGCGTACGGCATGCAACGCAACCGACACCGCCTCAAGCATCGCGGCCTCTTCGAAAGGGAAACCGTCGGGCAGGGGATAAAGAATGCGTGCCGGGACCGCGACGAGTTCCGCGAAGGCGCCGTTGCGCCGGTAGTCCCCGCAGGAGACGCCGAGCACCTGGCGGTTATCGCAGAGATTGACCTCGCCGCGCTGGCAGAATTCGCAATCGCCGCAGTAAACAGTGGAGTCAAAGGTCACGCGGTCACCAGGCTTGTAGTTTTTTACGTGCGTGCCGACACGCTCGATGATGCCGGCCCCCTCATGCCCCATCACGATGGGGGGAATGCGGCGCCCGGAGCTACCGTCGTACCCGTGAACATCGCTACCGCAGATACCGCAGGCCGCCACACGAATCAGCACCTCGTCGGGCGCGCAGTCGGGCTCCGGGATATCCGTAACCTCCAGATGTTCGTACCTGCACAGCATCAGCGCTTTCATCACTCCGCTCCTCGCACCAGATTAGTTTGTTGTTGCAGAGGGGTACCCCCTTCCCCCCTGTTTTTGTGCAAAGTCTTCGAAACAGGGGACTTAGGTCTGGACTTCTTTTGCAAAGTCTTGATTCTAAAAGGGTAAGTCTCTGCAGGGGGTATGGGCCGCGCGGGCAAGTGATGTGAAATCAAGACTTTGTGCGCATGTATTGGAGGCGGACGGGACCTATGAGGCCGCCGGACATCAGGCCGGAGGCGTTTTCGGTGGGGCCGGGGGTGAAGTTCCGGGGAGTGCGGAGGGCCATGGCGTTGAAGAGGGTGTTGGTGACGGCGACCTCGAGGGTGTTGTCTCCGGCGTGGACGTGTTCTGTGATGTCGATCTGGTAGGGCCGCAGGAGGAGGGTGCCGACTGGTGTGCCGTTGATCTTGACGTCGGCCACCTCGCGGACGCTGCCGAGGTCGAGGACGATGCGGCTCTCGTGAACTTTCGAGGTGAGTGTGAAGCTGGTGGTGTAGACGCCGCGGCCGCAGAAGCTGCGGAGCTCCGGGTCGAGAGACCAGTCGACGAGGAGGGGAAGCGTGCGGCGGATGATGCGGGCGCCGCTTGCGGGAACTGTCTCGGTTGCGACAAGGGTCCAGCCGCTCGTCCCAATGTCCTGCGTTATCGGCATTTCATAGGCGGAGAGTTGTTTTGCGAGCGGGAGATGCTGGGCGGAATTCGGGCTGAAGGCGATCAATGCGGATGAGAGGGGTTGCAGGTCGAGCTTGATCGCCACTTTGTTGGGGCCGGTCCGGGTGAAGGAAAGCCCAGCGATGTCGCCCGTCCATGGATCCCAGAGTTGCGGTTCGCCCTCGGCTTCGAATTCGGCGTCTAGTTTGCGCAACTGATCGGACTCGTTGCGCAGGAAGAAGAGGGAAGTGTCGTCGAGCTGCTTCTGGATGAAGAAGAACGGATCGCCGTGGAAGCGGATGTTGGGAGCAGAGGCGGTGGACAGCGCGGAGATCAGGGAGGGGATCTGCGCGGCGGTGTGGAACCCGGGATGGCTGCGGATAGCGGCCATGGCGTGTTCGACGCGCTGAGTGTCTTCAACCCGAGAGGCGAAGCTGCTGGCGCGGGTGGGAGCATCGCCGAAGAACAGCACAGGAAGACCGGCGGAGGCAAAGGACTCGATCTTTTCGGCGACGTCTGCGGGCAGTGAGTCGATGGAGGGAAGGATGAGTGCGCGGTATTTCGTGCCGGCGACCGTGATCAACGATTTGTTGTCGATTTTGCTTTGGAGGAGCGAGTCGCCGTTGATGTAGTCGTAGAAGTAGCCGGCGTCCATGATGGCCTGATTGAGCGGGGGCGTGGGCGGAGCTTCTTCGGCGCCGTGGGTGAGGGTGTCGCGGAAGACGGCGACGGCGGGAACGGTCTTTGCAGACTGAAGGATGAACTGGAGGCGGCTGAGATAGCGGTTGACTTGAGCGAAGTAGGGCCAGAGCGGATTGAGCTCGTTGAATTGCGAAGAGTAGTTGCCGGAGTGGTTGCTGCCGCTGAATGGATGCCAGCCGGGAGCGGGGATGCCGGGCACCTGATAGGGAAAGCCGTGGAAGACGATGGCGTTGATGCCGGCGGTGAAGAGCTCGTCGGCGGCGAGCTTCATCTTTTCCGGGGTGGTCTGATAGGCGGCACTGGGCCAGACGAAGGATTCGCTGCCAACCAGCGCGCGGCCGTTGATGTGCGCGGCAGAGGAGGCGAGCTTGAGGAAGTCGTAGCAGCCCTCGTCGTAGAGCTGCTCGGTTTCGGGGATGTCGGCTTCTTCGTAGACGCGGAGGACGTCGACGGGAGCGCCGTGCGCCTGGGTGCGGGAGAGGAGATTGTGGTCGTGCGCCCAGCGATTGAACTGGCTGTAGAAGCGCTCGGTCATGAGCTCGGCGACAGTGAGGCGATAGTCGTGGCGGACCTGATCGCCGATGCCTTTGATGTCGAAGTACGGCATTTCATAGAAGCGCGCGTAGGGCAGGTTGGCTGTTTGAACCTGCAGGATGGGGAGATAGGGCTGCAGATCGTAGCCGCGGCGACGCTTGAACTCTGCGAGGAAGTCGTCACTCCAGAAGATGTTGCCGCGAACCTCGAGGCTGTCGCAGAAGATGGCGCGCATGCCGTTGCCGAGAACGTCTTTGAGGAACGGAATGGCGGCGTCGCCGACACGGGCGGCGTGAGCGCGAAAGGCGTCGGCGCTGAGGTGATCCATGACGAGCTGCGGACCGGCACCGGCGCCGGCGTTGAGGCGCTGGCCGGTGGGCGTGGAGAGGAAGAGGAAGAGCTGCCATGTGCCCGAGGGGATCTCCCAGTGCAGCAGGCCATCGGGCTGGAGGTTGGCGGTGAGATCTACGGCGGTGTCGTGGATCAAGTCGCCGGAGGCGAAGACGGCGCGTCCGTGGCCATCGGTTTGATGGAAGGCGAACTGCGGCTCGGAGCCGCGGACGGCGATGACGGCGACGATGGTTGCGCGCTTCTTAATGCGCTCCGCCCAGCCGGCGGGAAGTCCGTCGCTGTCGGCGATGGATGGAATCTGGAGGCGCGAGTGGAAGGTGCCGGGACCCTGGACGGAGAGATGCGAGGAGCGGAGCTCGATGGCGGCGAGTTCCGGGGTGATGGCTTCGCCGCCGCCGAAGGGCCAGCCGGAACCGAAGGTGTAGTCGATGAAGAGACCGCGATCGCGCGCGCCGCGGGCGACGGTGGCGACATGGCGGAAGAAGGAGTCGGTGGCGAAGCCGTTGATGCGGTCTTTTTCGGCGGCGAGAAAGTCGTCGGGGAAGGCTTTGTTGAAGGCCTGGATTTCGGCGCCGCCGAACCAGGCGTCGTCGAGCGCGGAAAGTTCGCGCAGGAGTTCGGGTTCGTCGACGTCGTCGCCAGGCCACCACCAGCGGACGATGGGGCGGAATTTTTTGGGCGGCTCGCGGAATTGAGAGCGGAGGGTGGTGATGTCGGTTGTTGCGGCGGAAAGGTGGGTGGTGAGAGCGCGGAGTTTGATGGCGCTGCCGGCGAGCAGGGCGCTTTGGATGAAGGATCGGCGGTTCAATGGCATCACGGATCTAAGATACCGTTCTCTTGAGGGGTTTGGTGGTGTTAGTTTTCAGGGTCCGTGGCGGTCCGAAATACGGAGATCCTTCGCCTACGGCTCAGGATGACGGCGCGAACAGAGCAGCGGTAGGGAGGATGGACGGTCGGTGGGACGAGCGCTGGTGGTTCAGGCGGTGGGTTTGGCAGGGGCGTCGAGGCGGGCGTAGAAGTCGGTGAGGAAGCGGGTGGTGTAGTCGCGGAGGAGGGATTCGATGCGGGTGGGGTCGGGCGAGCGGAGGATGAGGCCGGCGTGGTGGAGCTTCGAGAGGCGGTGGACGATCTCGGGGTCGGTGTAGGCGGAGGTGTCGGGCCACTCCTGGCGAGCGAGCGAGATGAGACTGCCGGCGTAGTCGGGGCGGATGGGCGGGAGTTGGTACTCTTCGCCGCGGGCGAGGGCGACTTCGATGCTGGCCCACTCGATCCAGGGATTAATTCCAGCTGCGTGCTCGACGACTTCTGCGATGTAGGCGCCGCCGACGCGGGCGGCGGTTTCGAGGAAGTAGAAGCGGCCGTCGGCGTGAGCGCGGATGAACTCGGAGTGGGTGACGCCGGCCTGCATGCCGAGGGCGGCGAGTGTGGCGGCGTGGATTTTGAGGAGGGCGCGGGCTTCTTCGGAGGAGCGGTCGAGCGCGCGGGTGGAAAAGATGCCGCCGGAGTGCATGGTTTCGAAGGGCGGCTGGCCGTATTTGTGCGGCGCGGCGAACAGGACGCGGCCGTTCCAGGTGATGCCTTCGACGTGGAAGATGTCGCCGGGGAGGAAGCGCTCAACCAGGTGGTTGGTGGCGGCGTCGCCGAGGCGATCGAGGATCGGCCAGACTTCTTCGACGGTTTGGAATTTGTGGATGCCGATGGCAGAGGCGGACCAGCGCGGCTTGAGGAGCCAGGGACCTTCGGTGGATTGGAGGAATTGATAGAGGGCGTCGTGGTTGGCAACGGAGGAGAAGGCGGGGACGGAGACGCCGGCACGGGCGGCGGCTTCGCGCATGGCAAGCTTGTCGCGGAAGAAGCGGGTGGCGGTCTGGCCCATGCCGGGGAGGCGGAGGTGCTCGCGGGCGAGGGCGGCGGTCTCGAGATCGAATTCGTCGAGCGGAACGATGCGCGCGATGGGGATGTGGCGCATGAGGTTGGCGATGTACGGGAGGGTTTGTTCGGGCGTGAGGTCTTCGGGGATGGTGTGGAAGCCGGCGAGGATGTCGCGGGGCCAGTCGGCGTCGCGGAGCTTGTGGACGGTGAGGAGGTGGATGTCGCAGCCGAGGCTGGCGACTTCGCGGAGGAAGGCCTGGCCTTTTTCGTAGGTGGTGATGCAGAGGATGGTGGGGCGCGACATTGCGTGCAAGAGTACACGATGTGCTGCCGTGTGGCGGCGGCGTCCTGCGAATTATCGCGCGTCTTAACGCGCGATAGCCCACCCTGTGCGGTGGTGATTCGTTAGTCGAAGGTGACGGGGAGGGTGCGGCGGAGTTCGCTGGATTGGCGGGCGAGGTCGAGGAGGCGGAGGGTGCGGAAGCCGTCGACGGCGGTGACGGAGAGTGGGGCGCTGCCGCGGATGGCGTCGCGGACGTTGGCGTAGAAGAGGCGGTAGTCGCCGGGGATGGTGGGGAGCTGCGACCGGGTGAGCTGAGTGTTCTGGGTGAGCTCGTGCGCGACGGTGAGGGTGCCCCAGGCGGATTCGGGTTCGGGGAGCCAGGGGGTGGTGGCGGACTCGGGGGAGTCTAGGCGAGGCGGACGGAGGGTGGTGTTGAGGAGTGTGGGCTCCTGGGGGTCGACGCCGAACTTGCGGTAGCTGCCGTGAGTGCCGTGGACGAGGAAGCGCGGCGAGGGATCGGGGGCGAGCATGGTGGCGGCGCAGATGTAGCGGAGAGTGTGGCCGAAGCCGCGCTCGTACTCGAGGATGATGTCGAAGGCGTCGTCGATGTCGGTGGTGTCGCGGTCGTGGTGGATCATGGCGGTGAGGCGCGCGGGCGGGCCGAAGAGAGCGAGCGCCTGGTCGACGAGGTGCGGGCCGAGGTCGTAGAGGAGGCCGGTAGAGGCGGTGGCGGATTCCTTCCAGGTGTTGGGGCGCTGGAGGGGGCGGTAGCGGTCGAAGCGTGAGGTGATCTCGACGACGCGGCCGAGGGTGTTGTCGTGGAGAAGCTTGCGGACGGTGAGGAAGTCGCCGTCCCAGCGACGGTTGTGGAAGGGCGCGAGGATGCGGCTGTGCGCTTTGGCCATCGAGGCGAGCGCTTGCGCGGATTTGGCGGAAGAGGTGATGGGCTTGTCGACGACGGCGTGCTTGCCGGCCTGGAGCGCCTGGGCGGCGAGGTCGAAGTGGGTTTCGTTTGGCGTGGCGACGACGATGAGGTCGATGGTGGGGTCGGCGAAGGCTTCGTCGACGGAGCGGAGAATGCGCGCGGAGGGATAGGCGCGCGCGCCTTCGTCGCCTTTGCGCTGAACGATTGCGGTGAGTTCGAGGCCGGGGACCGCGGAGATGAAGGGGCAGTGGAAGACCTTGCCGGCGAGGCCGAAACCGAGGACTGCGCAGCGGATGGGAGTGTCGGGCGTGGCGCTCATGCGGATTATGGTACGACGAAGCTTGGCAGATGCAATCAATTTGCGGACGTGTGGTGAAACCTTTCGATCCGCGCGCGGTCAGATGGCGTGCGTGATGTGAGTTCAGAGTGATGGAGCGTGCGATGAGGAGTGCCTTTGCGGCAGTCTGGGTAGCGGTATTGTGTGCGGGAACGATGCGCGCGCAGGAGAAGAGTGCGCCGAGTGTCGATCGAGCGGCGCGGATGGAGCAGGTGGTAAGCGCGTATACGAAGGACAACGGCTTCATTGGTTCGGTGCTGGTGGTGGATGGGGATACGGTGTTGCTGAACAAGGGCTATGGCGATGCGGTGGAGGAGTGGAATATTGCGAATGCGCCGGATGTGAAGTTTCGGCTGGGGTCGCTGACGAAGCAGTTCACGGCGTCGCTGGTGCTGCTGCTCGAACAGGATGGCAAGCTGCGGATTGAAGATCCGGTGAACAAGTACCTGCCGGATGTGCCGGCTGCGTGGGAGAAGATCACGCTGGCGAATTTGTTAGGGCATACGTCGGGGATTCCGAATTTCACGAATGAGAAAGATTTTGGCGAGTGGGCGGCGAACCGGCATACGCATGCGGAGGAGCTGGCGAGAATCGAGGCGAAGCCGCTGGAGTTTGAGCCGGGCAGCAAGTTTGAGTACAGCAACTCGAACTTTGAGGTGCTGGGGATGGTGATTGAGAAGGTGAGCGGAGAGCCGTACGACAAGCTGTTGCGCGAGCGGCTGCTGGATCCGCTGGGGATGAGCGATACCGGGCTGGATACGGATGATCTGGTGCTGCCGAAGCGGGCGGAAGGATACAGGCGCGCGGGCGGCGGCAAGCTCGTGGTGGCGCGGTCGGAGTCGATGTCGATTCCGTGGGCTGCGGGGTCGATGTATTCGACGACGGGCGATCTGTTGAAGTGGGAGCGTGGGCTCTTTGGCGGCAAGGTGCTGAGTGCGGATTCGCTGAAGAGAATGACGACGCCGGGTAAAGGTGATTACGGGCTTGGCGTGTTTGTGCAGACGAAGAACGGTGTGCGCACGGTGGTGCACGGCGGGGGAATCGAGGGATTCAACACTGAACTGGCGTATGTGCCGGAGCGTCGGCTGGCGGTGATTGTGCTGAGCAATGAGAACGGCGGCGCGATCGATCGAGTGAGTGATGAGTTGATGTCGGTGGCGCTGGGCAAACCGGTGGTGTTGCCGGATGAGCACAAGCCGGTGCCAATCGCGATGGAGGCGTTGAAGAAGTTTGAAGGCGTGTACGACGTCGCGCCGAGCTTCGCGATCACGATTGCGATGGGGCCGAATGGATTACTGGCGTCGGGTGCCGGACAGCAGGATCTTCCGTTGATGTACCAGGGAGTAGTGGATGGGCACGCGCGGTTCTATGCGCGCCAGCCCGATGCCGAACTGGAGTTTGTGCCGGATGCGAATGGGACGATCACTTCACTGGTGCTGCATCAGAACGGCGATCATACTGCGAAGAAAAGATGAGGGGGTGGGGAGTGCCTCAGTTCGAAATTCGTTATTTCTTCGGCGGGAAGAGGGACTGAATCTTGCTTGTGTCTTGACGTCGGTCCATCTCATCCTTCGGTTGCCGCAGCCATGCAGAGAGAGCGAGTTTTAGCTTAGTGAGCAACGTCATGCCAGCCATTCTAGTTCTGGCGTGGCTTGTAAGGGCCCCGCTTCTTGGCAACAGGCTCCGGTATGATCGCCACCGGCTCCTCGATTGTGAGGCGCTACCGAGGGGCGAGACCGATCGCGCAGCGATGTTGAGGGGTTAGGATGGGGCGGTACTTTCCGGGAGGATCGCTGTGAGAAGGCTGCTGGTGTGGGTTGGGGTGTTGGCTGCGCTGTGGGGTGTGGGAGCGAAGGCACAGAACGCGCCGGAGACCTGGCAGGGGACGCTGCACGCGGGGCAGCAGGACATTCGGCTCCAGCTGCAGATCACAAAGGAGAACGGAGCGCTGAAGGGGAAGCTCTATCCCGTCGACCAGCCCGGACCGGGGGGACTGGCCACGACGACGTTGTCGCTGGATGGCGGCGTGCTGAAGTTCACGATCACCGGCATGGATGTGGACTTTGAGGGCAAGATGGGCCCTGAGGGAAAGAGTGCGGTGGGGACGTGGAAGCAGGCCGGGCAGACCGCTCCGCTGACGCTGGAACATGTGAGCGCCGGTGACGCGTGGGAGCTTCCGAAGCGGACTGCGGCACTGAGTTTGATGGACCCGAAGCTAGAGCCGGGTTATGAGGTGGCAACGATCAAGCCGAGCCCGCCGGACGAACAGGGCCGGGGGTTCACGCTGCAGGGGCGGCATCTGGTGGCGAGAAACTTCACTGTCGAAGGTCTGATTACGCTGGCGTATAACCTGAACTCGAAACAGGTGACTGGTGGACCGGAGTGGCTGAACACGGACCGCTTCGACCTGGATGTGCTGCCGGATCATGAGGGCTTGCCGAGCCTCGGGCAGGCAAGGGGAATCGTGCGGAAGCTGCTGGCGGACCGGTTTGCGCTGAAGTTTCATGAGGACACGAAAGAGCTTTCGGTGTACGTGCTGTCGGTGGCGAAGGGCGGGCCGAAGTTTACGAAGAGCGCAAGCGATCCGACCAGTCCTCCAGGGCTGGGCGGACCTCCGGGAAGGATGATGGTGCGCAATGCGTCCATGGCAGAGTTTGCGCAGGTGATGCAAGGGACGCTGGACCGGCCGGTAGTGGACCAGACGGGACTGAAGGACCGGTACGACTTTCAATTCAGGTGGACGCCGGACGAGTCGCAGTATGGCGGAAGGATTCCGCCGCCGAACAGCGGAGATAACGCCGCGGACGCGCCGCCACCGTTGTTTACGGCGATTCAGGAGCAGATCGGGCTGAAGCTGGATGCGATGAAGGCGCCGGCGAAGGTGATGGTGATCGAGAGCGTGCAGAAGCCGTCGGCGAACTAAGCGGATGACCACGTTGAGTTTCCGGCACATAACTTTCCGCCCCCACCCATGCGCGATAAGACTGCGCATGAATGGGGCACCCGGCAGTTTATTTTCGGCGTGCGGTGACGCGGATGTATTCGTGCCTGATGAGGGTGTGATCGTCGGGATCGGGTGCGACGTTCTCTGAGGACCAGAGTTTTTTGAGATCGGCGAAGAGGGCTTTCTGACCTGACTCGTCGAGTTTGCTGAAGGCTACCTTGGTGGGGCCGAAGTAGGTGCGGAAGAAGTCCACGCAGCCGGCGGCATTGGTGGGCATATCGAAGTCGACGGGCATGGCCTTGGTTTCGATGTTGGTGAAGTACGGTGAGAGGCGTTCGCGGACGGTGGCGTCGTCGCCCCAGAGGATGGGCGGTTTGACGCCGGGCGGGGGCGGGACGTGCGTGCTGCCGATCTTGAACATGCGGGCGACGAAGGCGCCGGGACCCCAGTTGCCCATGGCGAGGAGGCCTTCGGGTTTGAGGACGCGGGCGCACTCAGAAGCGACGAGCTCGGGGCGCGGGGCGAACATCGCGCCGAACATGGAGGTAACGGCGTCGAAGGTGGCGTCGCCGTAGGGGAGGGCTTCGGCGTCGCCTTCGTCGAAGGTGATGGCGAGATGTTCGGCGGCGGCGCGGGCGCGGGCCTGCTCGAGAAGATTGGTGGCGATGTCGACGCCGGTGACGATGCAGCCGCGGCGGGCGAGTGGGATGGCGGTGTTGCCGGTGCCGCAGGCGACGTCGAGGACGCGCGCCCCGGGAGGTATGTCGAGGCTTTGGATGAACTTTTCCGCGCCGGCAGTGATGGTTTTGGCGACGACGCCGAAGTCGCCGGCCATCCAGGCGGAACGCATATTGGCTTTGATCTGCTCGATGCTGGGAGCGGGAGCTGTGCTCATGATGGGCTCGCTTGGGATGAGGATGAAGTGGGCCCGGAGTGACAGGAGAGAACTTTATCGCAACGGGTTGAGATTGAGTGCATCCAACGGACAAATTTTCTGCGGCTGAGCATCGCGGGGCGATGAGTGCAGTTCCAGCAAGGAGAGCGTGAGATGAAGATTGCTGTGTTGGGATTTGGAAACGTGGGCGCGCAGTTAGGCAAACTGTGGGCGAAGAAGGGGCATGACGTGACGGCGGGTCTGCGCGAAGGAAGCAAGGACCGGCAGAAGGCGAGCGATGCGGGTGTCGCGGTGGCGACGCCGGCGGAGGCGGTGAAGGGCGCGGAGGTGGTGGTGATTGCGCTGCCGTGGCAGGCGGTGGAGTCGGCGATTAGGGGATTGGCGCTGGAGGGGAAGGTTGTGATTGATGCGGTGAATCCGGTGGGGCCGGATTTGAGTGTGCTCGTACCGGATGCCGGGAGTGCGGCGCTCGCGCTGGCGCAGTGGGCGAAGGGAGCGCGCGTGGTGAAGGCGTTCAATACGATTGGCGCGGCGCTGATGGGCGATGCGACGTTCGACATGATGTACTGCGGCGATGATGCGGAAGCGAAGAAGATCGTGGAGGTGTTAATTGCCGACACGGGCATGAAGCCGGTGGATGTGGGGCCGCTGAGCAATGCGCGCTACCTGGAGAATGTGGCGGGATTGTGGATTGATCTGGCGGTGAAGGGGAGGATCAAGGGGGCGTTTGGATTCAATCTGGTGAGGAAGTAAGCCGGACATTGTGCAACCCCACCCATGCGCGATCAGACTGCGCATGAATGGGGCACCCGGATTTCTGTCGGGTCGAGGGCTACTTCGATTTTGCGGTGACGGGGATCTGGAGTGTGCCGAGATGGCCGCTGATGGGGTCCCAGACGGTGAGGGCGAGGAAGTCGCCGCCTTTGGGGAGATTGATTTGCTGCTCGACCTGGAGCTTGCGGGTGGGGGTGCCGGGGGCGAGTGGGAAGCGGACGCGGTCGAGCGTCTGGCCGATGCGGTTGCCGTCGCTGTCGAGGGCGATGGCGGCGAAGAAGACGGTGGCATGGCCGTCTGTGGTGGCGGTCGAGAGGCCGGCGGTAGAGAGTGAGTAGTCGATGCGGAAGGCGGATGTGCCTTTGGCGGGGGGCGCGGCGGGGCGGAGCGGGATGTAGGTGGCGTCGGTCGCGGTGGGGGCTTTTGTGTCAGAGGCGGGGTGGACGGTGGCCTGGAAGAGGAGCGGAGTGCTGCGAACGTCGGGAGCGGTGACGGGCTGTCTGGAGTCGCCGGCGATGAGCGTGGCGAGTTTGTGGTTGGCGAGGATGGTCTGGGGTTTGTCGGCGAAGTAGCCGCGACGGTAACTGAGGTGGTAGTCGCGATTGCGGACGGCGATGCGGATGTTGTGCCACTTGTTGTCGTAGTGGAAGTTCTGCGGTGACCAGGTGAGTGTGTAGGAGCTGGAGTCGGCGGAGAGGATGTGGGAGGCGGCGAGGGCGAGGCTGTTGCGGTTGATGATGGCTTCGCCGCCGGTGGCTTCGGCGGTCTGCATCATCTCGGATTGCTGCGGGCCGAGGGCGACGTCGCCTTCGGTGGTGAGGCCGCGGGCGTCGATGGGATAGATGGCGACGCGGGCGGCTTCGAGCTCGTCGTAGACCTCGCGGAGATTGTCAGTGCCTTCGCCGATGGACGGGCTGGCGACGGGCATGGAGGGTGCCGTGGCGGCCTGCATGGCAGCGCCTGCGGCGGAGTTTGCCGGAGGACCCATGGGTGTGGCGGCGGTTAGTGCCGAGAGGCCTTCGAGTAGATATGCCGTGGATCCGCCGGTGAACCAGAGGACATTTTTGCGGCCGGGCACTTGGCGGAGATGGAGGCCGATCTGGCGGAGGGTGTCGGTGTCGGAGCGATACTCGCGGCCGACGGCGACGATGCGCGGGATGGCGCGGTCAATGGCGGATTGCAGGAGCGAGTGGTTAGAGGTGAAGGGCTGGAGGAGCGTCATGTAATCGCCGTGGCGGGCGAAGATGGCGATGGGCTGGCCAGCGGGAAGGGACTTGATGAATTTTGTGAGCTGGATGTGGAGGTACATCTGGTCGGGCAGCTCGAGGTTGGTGGTGTCGAGCAGGACGACGTTGAGGACGGGCGGGAGATGTTGGTAGATGTTGGTCGCGGTGTTGGGCTGTGGCGGTGGTGTTGTGTAGGTTTCGGAGGTGGTGAGGATGTGTTCGGCGTTGTGTTCGTCGAAGGAGGCGATGCGCTGAGGCTGGTTGTTGTCGAAGACCTGGAAGTCGGCGGCGGAGAGGCCGTGGACGGGGTTGCCGTGGCGGTCGGTGACGGTGACGTCGGCGAGGACGATGCGGGATTCGGCGTGGAGGGTGAGGGCAGGGGTGTTGTCGGCGGCCTGCTGCGTCGAGTGGCCACTGGAGCGCAGGGCCAGTGGATAGAGGAGAGCGAGGCCGAGGATCGCAGCAGGCGAGCGTGTGGGCATGAGATCGGTAACAGCTTAGCTGTTTCGTTGACGGCTGGCAGCGGAGTAAGTTGCAGGGGTGACGGGAGAGCATCCTCTTGATACTTCTCACTCGACACAAAGGTTGATTGTAGCTACAAATAAATTTGATGGATGTCGGGTTCGATCGGGCCAAGGATGCGATCAACAGACGCAAACACGGTGTCAGCCTCCAGGCAGCAGAGCGGTTTGACCTGGATACTGCGCTCTTCGTCCTGGATGATTCGCAGGATTACGGAGAACAACGTTACAACGCAATCGGATGGATTGAGGGCACGTTGCATGTGCTCACATTCACGATCCGGCAACAGCAGGTTCGCGCGATCAGCCTTCGCAGGGCGACTAGGCAGGAGCAAAAACAATATGCCGAAAATTTCTAAGCCTACGGCGGATTCGGAAAACCCGGAGTGGAGCGCAGAGAAGTTTGCGCGAGCGAAGCGGTTTGACGAGCTTCCAGCTGGGGTTCAGAGCGCACTAAAGAGCCGGGGTCGCGGGCCGCAGAAGGCTCCGACGAAGAAGCTTGTCTCGGTACGGCTCTCGCCCGATGTGCTTGCAGCTGTGCGTGCGACAGGACACGGATGGCAGAGCCGCATCGACGAGGCCCTGCGAACGCAGTTTGTGAAGGAACGCCCGGCACCGGTGAAGCGAGCGAGACGTAAGGTGGCGTGACGCGGCGTTCCCTCAGCCCTCAATGGATTTGAGGGCAGGGTAGAGTTTGCGGAAGCGGGCGTAGGCGTGGGCCATGGCTTCGGCACTTTTGGGGGCGATGGTGGCGGCGGGGCGGATGGTGGCGTCGCAGGCGGCGGCGACGGAGGGCCAGGCGTTGACGCCGGTTCCGGCGAGGAGTGCGGCGCCAAAGGCACCGCCTTCTTCGGCTTCGAGGATTTCGACGGGGTGGTTGTAGACGTCGGCCTGGATCTGACGCCAGAGCGGGCCGCGTGCGCCGCCACCGCCGAGGCGGATCTTTTCGACGGGGATGTTGAGCTCATGGAAGAGCGTGAAGGTGTCCTGCAGGGAGAAGGCGACGCCCTCGAGGACGGCGCGAACGTAGTGGCCGAAGGTGGTGGAGGCGGTGATGCCGGCGAAGGCGGCGCGGGCGTTAGGGTCGAGGTGCGGGGTGCGCTCGCCGAACAGGTAGGGCGCCCAGAGGAGGCCGTCGGAGCCGGGCGGGACCTCGGCGGCGAGGCGGGTGAGCTCGTCGTAGGAGGCGATGGAGCCGTCGGGGTTGCGGGGGGCGAAGGTGTCGCGGAGGTAGCGGAACGACAGGCCGGCGCCGTTGGTGACGCCCATGACGTGCCAGATGCCGGGCGCGGCGTGGCAGAAGGTGTGGAGGCGGCCTTTGGGGTCGAGCGTGGGCTGGGCGGTTGCGGCGAAGACGACGCCCGAGGTGCCGATGGTTGCGGAGACGGAGCCGGGTGCGAGGATGCCCATGCCGACTGCGCCCGCGCCCTGGTCGCCTGCGCCGGCGGCGACGGGCGTGTTGGGCTCAAGGCCTGTGGCAGTGGCGCCCGTGGCTGAGATGTGCGCGCAGATCTCGGGGCCTTCAAAGAGCTGCGGGAGCCAGGACATTGGAATGCCGGCGGCTTCGGCGACCTCCTGGGACCAGCGGCGGTGGGCGACGTCGAGGAGCAGGGTGCCGGATGCCTCCTGCATGTCCATGGCGAAGACGCCGGTCATGCGGAAGCGGACGTAGTCCTTCGGGCAGAGGACGTGGCGGATTTTGGCGAAGATCTCGGGCTGGTGCTTGCGGACCCAGAGCAGCTTGGTGAGGGTGAAGTTCGGAAGCGCTGGGTTGGCGACGAGCTGGATGATGCGTTCGTAGCCGATGGTTTGGTTGAGCCAGTCGGCCTCGGGCTGGGTGCGCTGATCGCACCAGATGAGGGCGGGGCGGAGGACGCGGCCGTCGGCGTCGAGCATGACGCAGCCGTGCATCTGGCCGGTGAGGCCGACAGCCTCGACTTTGGTGCCGTGGCCGGCAGCGGCGGCGGCTTTGAGGGCGCCGAGGATGGCTTGCTGTGCGGCGCGCCACCAGTCTTCAGGGTCCTGCTCGGCCCAGCCGATGTGGGCGGAGGCGATGGGGGCGTGGTCGGCGGAATGGGAGGCGAGGACCTTGCCTGCGCGGTCAATGAGGACGGCGCGGGTGCCGCCGGTGCCGACGTCGATGCCGAGAAACATGCTGGAGGCTCCTGAAGGTGAGAAGTGTTCGAAAGAAGAAGTGTAGAGGCTGCGAATTTTTATGTCGCGAACATCTAAATGTGAATCTGCAGCGGACGCGCGGTTGCCGTGTATAAGCGGCGGCGCGGTTTTCCGAATTTTTCCAAGGCAAAGTTTTGAATATCCTCGAGCGGGTTCTGCATCTGTATGAATAAGAACGCTTCTGGGCAGGTTGTGAACCGCGCGGGTGGTGTACTGCTAACGGGTTAGCATGAGAGATATGTTTGAAAAGAGGAGACGCGCGTCGCTGAGCGCGACCGCGTGGCTGGTAATGCTTGCGTTTGCGGCTGCCGGCATGGCGAACGCGCAGTCGCAGCCGAGCCCGACCGGGATACCGCTGAACCAGACGAACCCGCAGCAGACGGACCTGCAGCAGGTGCAACAGGTTCAGCAGCAGTTGCAGCAGCCTGGGCCTCCGGTGGCACCGCAGAACGGGGCGGATCAGAGCTTTCATGGCAGCCTGGTGAGCGGGAAGGCGACGGCAGATGTGCTTCCGCTGGGGCTCGATGATGCGATTCAGCGTGGGCTGAAGAACAATCTAGGGCTGATTCTGCAGAGCTCGAGCGAGAAGAATGCGAGCGGCGAGCGGCTGGAGCAATTGCAGCATCTCCTGCCGACGGCGACGGGAGCGGCGTCGATCGAGGTCGAGCAGGTGAACCTGGCGGCGTATGGGTTGAAGTTTCCGGGGATCAATCCGATCGTTGGGCCGTTCCAGGTGGTGGATTTCCGCGCGTATCTGACGCAGAACCTGGTGAACCTGCAGGCGTTCGAGAACTATATGGCCTCGAAGCACAACTTCGAGTCGGCGAAGTTGACGGCGCAGGACGCGCGGGACCTGGTGGTGCTGACGGTGGGCAATGCGTATCTGGTGGCCCTTGCTGATGAGTCACGGATCGCGGCGGTGCAGGCGGAGATGGCGACGTCGAAGGTGCAGCTGGATCAGGCGACGCAGGCGCATGAGGCAGGAACGAGTCCGCGGCTGGATGTGCTGCGGTCGCAGGTGGACTACCAGAATGAGCAGCAGCAGTTGATTGCGACGCAGAATCAGTTTGCGAAGGACAAGCTGTCGCTGGCGCGGGCGATTGGATTGCCGCTGGACCAGAAGTTTGACTTGAGCGACAAAGAGCCGTTTGCGGCGCTGGACGCACCGGATCCAGAGCAGGCGTTTCAGCAGGCGCTGAAGCAGCGAAAGGACCTCGCGGCGGCGGACGAGAAGTTGAAGGCTGCCGAGGCGGGCAAGAAGGCGGCGTTTGATGAACAACTGCCGGTGGCAAGCTTTTCAGGTGATTTTGGAGACCTGGGAACGACGCCGGCGCATTCGCATGGGACGTATTCAGCGACCGGGCAGGTGAGCGCGCCGATCCTGCAGATTGCGAAGACGCACGGCGACGAGCAGGTGGCCGACGCGCAATATGACCAGGCCAAGGCGAAGCTTTCGGACCAGGTGCAGCAGGTGAATCAGGATGTGCGGGACGCGATTCTGGACATTCAGAGCGCGGAGAAGCTGGTGGACGCGGCGCACAGCAACGTGCAACTGGCCAGCGAGGCGCTGAACGAGGCGCAGCAGCGGTTCAAGGCAGGCGTGAGTGACGACCTGCCGGTGTCGCAGGCGCTGTCGCAGCTGGAGCAGGCAAACGATCAGTACATCGGCGCACTGTATCAGCACAATGTGGCGAAGCTCTCGCTGGCGCGCGCGCTGGGTGTGGCATCGACGAATTACAAGGATTATCTCGGAGGGAAGTAGACGTGGCCGATCAGAATGAGCACGGACAGCAGGGCCAAACTGCGGAAATACAGGGCACTGTCCAGATAAAGCAGCAGGGCGGACAGCAGGAAAAGCCCGAGCCGAAGAAGGAAGAGGAGGCTCCGGAGAAGAAGGGCCGCCGGCGGATCATCATTATTGTTGTCGTCGCGATCCTTGCGGTTATCGCAATCTTCTTCTATTGGCGCTCGACGTTCACCGAGGACACGGACGACGCGCAGGTGGATGGGAACTTGTACCAGGTGAGCGCGCGTGTGGCTGGACAGGTGGTCCAGGTGGATGTCGAAGAGCAGCAGACGGTGCACAAGGGCGATCCGATTGCCGAGGTAGATCCGAGAGACTTTGAGGTCGCGGTCGAACAGGCGCAGGCCAACCTGGCCAACGCGAAGGCGGATTATGAGCAGGCGCAGGTGAATGTGCCGATCACGAGCGTGAACACGCATACGCAGGTGCTGACCTCGACGTCCGATGTGGCATCGAACGAGGCGGCTGTGTCGCAGGCCGAGGCGCAGGCACAGGCGGCGGAACAGCGCATTCAGCAGGCGAAGGCCAATGCGCTGAAGGCGCAGATCGACGTGGACCGTTACACGCCGCTGGTGAAGAACGACGTTATCTCGAAGCAGCAGTTTGATCAGGCTGTGGCGACCTCGACGGCCGATGAGGCAGCACTGAACGAGGCGGAGCGGAGCGCGACCGCGTCGCAGGACCAGATTCGGCAGGCGCGCGCACGGCTGGCGCAGGCGCTAAGTGAGCAGCGACAGAGCCAGCAGACAGCACCGAAGCAGGTGGCCGTGCAGCTGGCGCGCGAACAGGCGGCGTTGGCCGAGGTGCAGCAGGCGCAGGCGCGACTGGACCAGGCGAAGCTGAACCTTGGGTACACGAAGATTGTGGCGCCGATTGACGGCATCGTGAGCCGCAAGACGGTCGCTGTCGGGGCGAATTTGAGCGTTGGGCAGTCACTGCTGACGATTGTGCCGCTCCAGGACCTGTGGGTGACGGCGAACTTCAAGGAGACGCAGCTTGCCAAGATGCGCGTCGGACAGGCTGTCGACCTCTCGGTGGATGCGCTGGGCGGAAAGAAGTTCGGTGGTCATGTGGCGCAGATCGGCGGAGCGACGGGCTCGGTGCTGAGCCTGTTCCCACCGGAGAACGCGACCGGCAACTATGTGAAGGTGGTGCAAAGAATTCCGGTGAGAATTAACTTCGACAATCTGGCGCAGGAGGATCCAAATCACGAACTGCGCATTGGTATGTCGATAGAGCCAAAGGTTCACGTGAAATAAGGCAATCGATTGAGAAAGCCGGGTTTTCGTACCCGGCTTTTTTGCAAGCGATGAGCGGCCCGGCGATGTTGCCGGGCCGTAGTTCTTTAATTTCGTGCGCTGTCCGCTCTTTGTGCGTATCTTTTCTGCAACGGACGAGCCCACGGAGACATCTAGAGGGACACTGGAAAGAGTTGCGAGGCGGTCATGGGTCTGATCAAGATGCTGTTTTTGCGGCACGCCTACACCGTCATGTTTGGCTGGGTGCTGGTGGAGCAGGCAGGGTTGCCAGTTCCCAGCGTTCCGCTGATGCTGGCGGCGGGCACGATGAGCGCGGCGCACAAGCTGCACCTCGAGCTGATCGTTCCTGTCGTGCTGTTGGCGTGCTTCCTGTCGGACTCAATGTGGTGGTGGCTGGGACGGCGGTTTGGGAGCCGTGTTCTGGACCTGTTGTGCAGGCTGTCGCTGGATGCCTCAACGTGCGTGCATCGTGCGCAGGGGTCGATCGCGCGCCGGGGTGGACTGACGCTGCTGTTCGCGAAGTTTGTGCCGGGAGTGAGCACGATCGCGGCGCCGATCGCCGGACAGGCAGGAATGCCTTTCTTCGAATTCGTGATCTACGACATGATCGGATCGCTGCTGTGGGCGGCGGCGTGGTTGTTTACGGGGCGGTTCTTCGGTGATGTGGCGGAACGGTCGACGCGGCTGTTCGCGACGCTGACGCACTTCGCGGTCGGGCTGGTGCTGCTGATGATCATGAGCATCGTCGTCTACCGGTATGTGCAACGGCGGCGGTTCATGGCGGAGCTTCGCGGTCTGCGGCTGGAGCCGGAACAACTGCTGGGAATGATGGAACTGGCCAGCAAGGGTGGAATTGAGCCGCCTTTCATCATCGACCTCCGGCATCCGCTGGACGTTCTTACGGACCCTGAGGTATTGCCGGGCGCGCTGCGGATCGGGCCGGACGAGCTGCAGAGGCATCGTGATGAGATTCCGGACGACCGCGAGATTGTGCTGTACTGCACGTGCCCAAGCGAGGAGACCAGCGCCAAGGTCGCGATGGAGTTGCGAAAGCTGGGCGTACTTCGCGTGCGCCCGCTGCGCGGCGGGCTGCAGGGATGGAAGGACGCGGGGTACCCGTTGGAAGCGGTGCTCGTGAACCCGCGTGCGACGGTTATTAGCGCTTAACTCCTCATCCGAAATGTGATCGTGATGGTGGTTTGGACGTCTGTGGGCTGCCCGTTGAGCAGGAACGGGTGGTAGCGCGCCTGGCGAACGGCGTCGAGTGCAGCCGGCTGCAGCATTATGGGCCCGCTGACGACGTGCGCGCTTTCGATCACGCCAGTGCGCGAGATGATCGCCTGGACGACAACTGTGCCTTCGATGCCGGCGGTTCGGGCGATTGCTGGATACTCGGGCCGAATGGGCGCGATGAGGTGTCCGGCGGTGATGCCTGAGGACAGATTCAACAGCTTAGAAGATGGCGATGCCGCGGGCCTGGCGCTGACGTGTGGTGCTGCCGGCGCGGCGGAGTTGATTCCGGGCGGCAGCGACGTGCTGCTTTTGCCGAGGTCGATGCTGGTGAGCGTGGGTGCCTCGGCAGGGGGACCGGTGGGATGGATGAGGTCGCGGAAGATTTGCGTGGCGCGAGTTGTGGTGGGAGTTGCGGGCGCGGAGGTTGCGGCGGCTGTCGAACGTGCTTCCAGGTGCATGGGCGGAGGCGGCGGGGCTGGGGCGCGCGGAGGCGCCAGCGTTGCCGGGAGGAGATGCTGCATCGGCAGAAGCTCCGGGTGAAGCAGCGGCAGGGCAAGAATGAGCGCGGCAACGCAGAGCTGCGTTGTGATGGAGAGCACGGCGGGCCAGCGGTTATGCGTGCGGAGCAGGGCAGCGGATTCGACGAGTGAGTCCTCGAACATGGGGCACCTCGAGTCAGGTCGGTCTCGATGTGCGTCCGGCGAGGAACGCTTCTGTCGCAATAGACACCGCAGAGTGCAGTTCGGTTCCGTGAAAGGAGTGGCGCGGCCTGCACACAATCATGGATGATGACTGTTATGGCAACGAGCGCGATAGCAGAGCGTGCGACCGCAGAGTGCGTGGTGGTTAAGCCGCAGCGCGTGCTGTCGGTGGACGTGCTGCGTGGGCTGACGATTGCGCTCATGATCCTGGTGAACGATCCCGGGGACTGGACGCATGTCTTCGGGCAGCTCGATCACGCAACGTGGAACGGCTGGACGCTCACGGATCTGGTCTTCCCGACGTTCCTGTTTCTTGTTGGCGCATCCATCGTCTTCTCTATGACGGCGCGTGCGGCGCGCGGAAACTGCAAGGGGACTCTGACGGGAAGAGCGTTCGTGCGCGCGGGCAAGATCTTCCTGCTCGACCTCATCCTCGCGTACTTCCCGCGCATGCACTGGGGTGGTTTGCGGCTTTATGGCGTGCTGACACGCATCGCGCTCTGTTACCTTTTCGCCGCGCTGATTATGATCGCCACTCGCCGGGTGCGCTGGCTGGTGCTGATTGCTGCGTCGCTGCTGGTGGGCTACTGGATTCTGCTGCGCTGGGTGCCGGTGCCGGGTATTGGCATGCCGGGCCGCGATGTGCCGTTCATGGACAAGAACCTGAACCTTGCCGCGTGGCTGGATCGCGCGGCGATGGCGTGGACGCAGCGGTGGCTGCACACAGGCACGCTGTACAACCACACGCGCGATCCCGAGGGTCTGCTGAGCACGCTGCCGGCTGTTGCGACGACGCTGCTGGGCGCACTGGCTGGGCTTGCAATGCAGGCTGCGAGCATGGGGCGCGCGAGCTGGAAGAATGTGCGCGTGCGCCTGTTCGCGTGGGGAGTGGCGGGCATTGCTGCCGGTGAGGTCTGGTCGCGGTGGTTTCCGATCAACAAGAATCTCTGGACTTCGAGCTATGTGCTGCTGGCCGGGGGGATTGCGGCGGTCGTGCTCGCGGCGTGCTCGTGGCTGGTGGATGACAGAGTGCAGCCGTGGCCGCGGGCGCTGCGCGTTGTGACGTGGCCGTGGCTGGTATTCGGCTCGAATGCGATTGCAGCGTTCACGGTGTCGGTTGTGATCGTAAAAACGATGCTCTTTCTGCACACCACCGGAGCCGACGGCGTGCGGCGCACATGGTGGTATTTGATGTACTTTGACGTCTTCGGACGCGCGGGATCGAATGCCTGGACCTCGCTCGCGTTCGCGGTGAGCTTTGTGGTGGTTTGCTTTCTGCCCATCTGGTTCCTCTGGCGGCGGAAGATTTTTTTGCGGCTGTGACGAGGGCGGAACGCGTGGGGCATTGGAAGGTGGGCACTGCGGAGTCGATCGAGCGACGTTTGCCTGCGTTCTATTTTGTCTTCGCGCTGTTGCTGACGAGTGTGCTCTGCTGGACGACCCCTCCCTTCTTTGGCCCGGATGAGCCGAGCCAGTCTCTTCGCGCACTTGCTTTATTGCACGGCGAAATTCTGCCGCGGATGGGTGCAGATCAAGCCGGGGGAGAGGTCGACACGGGCGCCGTGCATGCGATGGATGCAATGGATTCGATCCGCATGCGTTGGGAGCCGCAGAGCCCGGATTTTCACGACAGAAGGTACGGTCCGGTGTCGGTAGAAGCGCAGGCTCGCTGGGCGGACGTGCGATGGTCTGGAGAGAAGAGGATCGCTGGATTTGGAAATACAGCGACGTATCCGCCGGGCTTGTATCTGCCGGCAATGGCTGGATGGAAGGTCGCAGAGGCAGCGAATCTTACGATCTTTGCGAGCCTGCGATTGGCGCGGTGGCTCACTGCATTCACGGCGGCTCTGCTGGGCTGGTTGGCGTTGCGATGGAGTGGACGCGGCGCGTGGATGCTGCTGCCGGCGCTGCTGCTGCCGAGCGAACTGTTTCTGCAGGCAACATGTTCGCAGGACGCGCTGCTGTTGCCCGTTGCGGCGTTGGGTGTGGCGCTGATTTGCAGAGCACTGAACGAGCGCCGCGGGTTAGGCGATGGTGAGCTGGCGCTTGCGGCGGTGCTGTTCGCACTTTGTGCGATGGCCAAGCCGCCCTTTGCAGCTCTCGGGGTAATCATCTTTGTGCCAGCGGTGGAGTTGAAGGAATGGGGATGGAAGCTATGGCTGAAGCACGCCGCGAGCTTCACGGCCCTCGTGGTTGCGTGTGCAGCCTGGTGGCATCTGGTCGCGCGCTTCGGCATGGACACCGCTGATGAAGCCGACCCTGCTCGTCAGGTCGCGTTCCTCGCGTCGCATCCAATCGCTGCCTCTCTTGCGATAGGCAGAGGGACGGCGGAGGCGGCTTGGGATTTTGTGCACCGCGGCCTTTATGTGGTTGGGTGGAACGATCTGCTGCCGCATCATGGCGCTGCGCTGGTCCTCAGTGTGTGTCTGCTGGTGATTGCGTGGCGCGCTCCGAGTGTCGGTGTGCGAAGCTGGCGCGCGCGGATTCTGATCCTTATTGCGGTGATCGTTCCGCTGATCGGAATCTCAATAGCGGAGTATCTGATCTGGACGCCACCGGGCCTGCGCACGGTGTATGGTGTCCAACCGAGATATTGGTTGCCGGTCTTGCCCGCGATGATGCTGCTCGTGACAAGCCGGCGGAGACGAGAGGAGCTTGGCGCAGAATGGTTGTTGCCGGTGGCTACGATCCTGCTCGCATGTGTCGCGTGCACGCTGCCGTGGATGGAGGCGAGCGCGTTTTATCGCGCGGGATTGATGCAGGCGGTGCGAATCAATCTGCGTTGAGTGATCGCAGGCGATACCTGGGCGACAATGTTCCAAGGAGATCAATGTGGCGTTCGATGGATTGCGGGATTGGGTGGAGGCGCTGGAGCGCGCGGGCGAACTGAAGCGCGTGAAGGCGGAGCTGTCGCCCGTACTGGAAATGGCCGAGGTCGCAGACCGCGCGGTGAAGGGCAACGGGCCTGCGCTGCTCTTTGAGAATGTAGCGGGTTACAAGGGCGCGCGCGTGCTGATGAACCAGTTTGGCAGCGAACGCAGGATGCGCATGGCGCTCGGCGTGGATTCGCTTGACGATGTGGCAAAGCGGATCGAGACACTGCTGCATCCGGTGCCGCCGACGAGTCTTGTAGACAAGCTGAAGATGCTGCCGATGCTGGCGGAGGTCGGCTCCTATTTTCCTAAGGTCATTGATCGAAAGCGCGCGCCGTGTAAGGAAGTTGTGTTGCGTGGCGAGGATGTCGACGTGCTGAAGTTTCCAGTGCTCACGACGTGGCCTGGCGATGGCGGCCCCTTCATCACGCTGCCGTGCGTTGTGACGAAGGACCCTCGCAGCGGAAAGCGCAACGTAGGGATGTATCGGATGCAGGTGTACGACGGCAAGACGACTGGCATGCACTGGCAGCGGCAGAAGGTCGCGGCGGAGCACTTCCGCGACCGGCTGCGAGCAGCTGCAGAGAGCACGGCCGGTGCTGTGGATGTCATGGCGCGCACCGCTGGAGGCACGACGGCAGCGGTGGATGTGAGCGGAGTTCCTCAGCACGTGGTGACGAAGATTCGCGGCGAGCGCATGGAGGTTGCAGTCGCGATCGGCACGGATCCTGCGGTCACGTTCAGCGCGATCGTGCCAGCGCCGCCGGATGTCGAGGAGTATCTGATCGCAGGATTTCTGCGCGGTAAAGCAGTCGAGCTGGTGAAGTGCGAGACGGTGGATCTGGAGGTACCCGCAACGTCGGAGATCGTGCTGGAGGGTTACGTAGAACTCGGCGAGCTGCGCGGCGAAGGGCCGTTTGGCGACCATACTGGCTTTTACACGATGACGGAGGAGTATCCGGTCTTTCACATCACCTGCATCACGCACCGCAAGAATCCAATTTATGCGGCGACTATCGTCGGCAAACCTCCGATGGAAGACGCGTGGATGGGCAAGGCCGTCGAGCGCATCTTCCTTCCGCTGATGAAACTGACGCTGCCGGAGATCGTCGATGTAAACCTGCCGCCCGAAGCGGTCTTTCACAACCTGATGATCGTGAGCATCAGGAAGTCCTACGCGGGGCACGCGCGCAAGGTGATGAACGGAATCTGGGCCATGGGACAGGCGATGTTCACGAAATGCATCATCGTGGTTGACGAGGATTGCGATGTCCATGATTTGCGCGAGGTGACGCTGCGCGTCGCGAACAACATTGATCCGGAGCGCGACATTCAGTTCACACTCGGGCCCATTGACTCGCTAGATCATGCGAGCCGTCTGCCAAACTTCGGCAGCAAGATGGGCATCGATGCAACGCGCAAGTGGGCTGCAGAAGGCTTCACGCGGCCATGGCCCGCGATGCTCGAGATGCCCGACGACGTGAAGCGGCGCGTGGCCGCAGTCTGCAAGCAGTTGGGGTTAGATTAGCGGCTAATTCATCGCCGCAGCGGCGATCAGCGCGTCCAGCGCGGAGCTCTGGCGTGTCGCGTCCGTGGAATCGACAGGTCCCTGCCAGAGCGCGCCGAAGCGTGTCGCGTTGTTGTCGTTTGCCCAGATGCTATCGGCGTTCGCATCGGCGAAGGATTTGTACTGCGCGTTCGGCGATGCGGCGTAAAGCGCCATCAGATTGCGCATGAAGATTCCTTTGAACTGTGGCGCGTCGCCGCCGGACACGCCGTGATCCACAAGAATCCCGTTGGACGTCAGCATGCCGGAGGCGGGTGACAGCACTGCGTTTGCGATGCTCTGCGCGCGGGCAAGCAGCGTTGGATCTGAGACCGCGTGCGAGAGTTCAACCAATCCGCCGAGGACGACGCCCTGGTTATAACTCCACACAATGCCGTTGTTGTTTTTGCACGCAGCCGGATTGCTGTCGTTAAGGCCGTCATTGATGAGTCCGCTCGCGTTGATCATTCCGGAGGCGAGGAACCAAGTCCACTCCTTCTGTGCCCACGTGAGATAGCCGGCGGACGCACTGCCGCTGGTGCGGTTCGCGAGCTTCGCCGCCATGGTGAGGAAGAGTTCGTTGGTGATGGCGTTCTTATAGGTGTGGGTTGTGTTCCACCATATGCCGCCGCCGCAGGTTGCGGTGTCCCATCCGCCGGTCATGTAGGTGAAGATCGTCTCTGCCATCGAGAGATACTCCTGGTTGCCGGTGAGGTCGTAGGCATCGATCCATGCGAGCCCCCACCAGCCGGTGTCGTCGTAAAACATGTTGGTGAAGTTCGAGTGGCCGGAGGATCCGGCCTGGGCCTTGGCGAAGGTGTTCGCGATGACGGGCAGATAGCTCGTGTCGTTCGCCGTACGCTCGTAATCGACGAGAGTAGTAATCGCGTTGGCTGAATGCCACCAGCCGGCCGGGTCTGCATACTGCCCACTCGCGGAGTTGTACCAGGTCTGCAGGGCCTGGATCGCGAGCCCTGCCTTCTCGAGATAGGTCGAGGTATTCACCGGCACACTTGCAGCGACGAGGGTTCCGCTGCCGCAGGCGGCGGGTGCAATGCAGAGGGCGCAGGCGAGCGCCACAGAGGCGAACATTCGTAGTGATCTCATGCGTGGCACGCCGTTCGGAGAGCGGTCTCTCAAAACAAAATGATACAGCCAGCTATACTGAGACTTGCGGCATAAAGCGCGCATTTTGTTCTCTGGAGAGGCGTTTGGCGAAGGCGGAGATTGGAATCATCGGCGGCAGCGGGCTGTACGGCATGCCCGGATTGACCGACGTTCGTGAAGAGAAAATCGAGACACCGTTCGGAGATCCGAGCGAGGTATTTGTTCTCGGAAGGCTTGAGGGCCGCGATGTGGCGTTCCTCGCGCGTCATGGCAAGGGTCATCGCATTCTGCCCACCGAGTTGAATTTTCGCGCCAACATCTATGCGATGAAGAAGCTTGGCGTGACCAGCATCCTGAGCGTAAGCGCGGTCGGTAGCCTGAAGGAAGAACATAAGCCGACCGACTTCATCGTTCCAGACCAGTTCATCGACCGCACCTTCTCGCGTAACGCGACGTTCTTTGGCGACGGCGTCGTGGGGCACGTGGCGTTCGGCGATCCTGTCTGCCCGATCGTGGTGGACACATTCGTGAAGGCGTGCGAAGAGGTCGGTGTTGTGGGCAAGCGCGGCGGCACATACGTCTGCATGGAGGGGCCGCAGTTCTCCACTCGTGCGGAGAGCAATCTGTATCGCTCATGGGGCGCGGACGTCATCGGCATGACCAACCTCCAGGAGGCGAAGCTGGCGCGCGAGGCAGAGATCAGCTACGCGACGCTCGCGATGGTGACTGACTACGACTGCTGGTACGAGGGTCACGACGATGTCACGGTCGAGCAGGTGATTGCGGTTATGCACCAGAACAGCGGCAACGCGCAGAAGGTTGTAAAGGCTGCGGTGCGGCTGATGCCGAAAGACCTGAGTGCAAGCCCGGCGCAAACTGCCGCGAAGTTCGCGATCATGACGGACCGCAAGGTTATTCCGGAAGCGACGAAGCAGAAGCTCGACGTGTTGTTCGGTAAATATTTCTAACCCCATAGCGGAGATTGAATGTCGATTCTTGTAGTTGGTTCGGTGGCGTTTGATTCGCTCGAAACGCCAAGCGGGAAGCGCGAGCGAGTGCTTGGCGGAGCGGCCACGCACTTTGCGCTGGCGGCGAGCTACTTCACGAAGGTTCGCGTCGTTGGCGTTGTGGGCGAAGACTTTCTGCCCGAGCACGAGAACGTGCTTACGAACAAAGGCGTGGACACAAGGGGAATCGAGCGTGCGCCGGGGAAGTCCTTTCACTGGCGCGGCGAGTACCTGCGCGACCTGAACGAGGCGGACACGCTTGCGACCGACCTGAATGTCTTCGCGGAGTTCTCTCCAAAGATTCCCGCTGAGTATGAGGACTCCGAGTTCCTGTTTCTCGCGAACATCGATCCCGTTCTGCAGGCGCGCGTGCGCTCGCAGATGAAGAAGGTCGCAATGGTCGCGGGCGACACGATGAACTACTGGATCAATGCGCATCGCGAGAATCTTCTGAAGGTGCTGCGTGAGCTCGACGTGCTGCTGATCAACGACAAAGAGGCGCAAATGATCAGCGGGGAAACGAACGGTCTGCGCGCGGCTGAGGCCGTGATGGCGCTTGGCCCGAAGTCGCTCATCGTGAAGCACGGCGAGTACGGAGCGACGGCTTACTTCAGCGAGCGAAGCTTTGGCGACGGCATCAAGCGGCGTCCATTCCGCGCGCCGGGCCTGCCGCTGCACGAAGTGGTCGACCCTACCGGCGCGGGCGACTCTTTCGCTGGCGGTTTCTACGGGTATGTGGCTTCGCAGCGGCAACTCACGCCGGAGATCTTCCGGCGTGCCATGTTCTACGGCAGCGCCATGGGCTCCTTCGCCGTTGAGCGGTTCGGTACGGAACGTCTGCAGCAGACCACGCGCGCCGAGGTCGAGGAACGCATCGAGCATCTGCGCGAGCTGTCGCATCTCTAACCGGATGGCGAAAGGCCACCGACGCGAAGAGGAGCGCCACGGGTGAAGACCCCGCAGAAGCGACCGACCACAAAGACGATCACGCGTCCGCGGCGCGGAGCGCGGACGCCTCCGCCATGGGATCCCGAGGCGGTGAGCTTCGCCACGCGCGGAGAGGTTTATCCGTTCACGGCCGCCGGTGTCGTTCTCGGGTTTTTTGCACTGCTGGTCTGCTACTCCAAGCACTACCTTTTGCTGTACGGTGATGCCGTTGCGCACCTCGGTATCGCGCGCCGCATTCTCGACTCACACTATCCTGGCCTCGCGCAACTCGGAGGCGTGTGGCTCCCGCTGCCGCATGTGTTGATGCTTCCGTTCATCGGCAACATGCAGATGTGGCAGACGGGCTTCGCCGCGGTTCCGATGTCAATTCTGAGCTTCGCGCTCAGCGTTGCGGGAATCTGGCGACTCGCGCGAAGACTCATGCGGCCTCGCTGGGCGCTCGTCGCGACCACCTTCTACGCACTGAATCCGAATCTTCTGTATCTCGCCACGACCGCGATGACGGAGGCGCTTTTCCTCTGTCTGCTGGTCTGGACTGTCGTGGCCGCGACTGAAACCGTGGCCGCACTGCGTGCAGGCCGCGCACACGGCGCTGCCGGAGGCATGATCGCGGCGGGCATCCTGGTGCTCGGGCAGGTGATGACGCGCTATGACGGCTGGGTCATCGGTGCCGTCGTCTGGTGCTGGATCGCGTGGGAGCTGTGGCGCAGCGGCGCGCAGGTCCGGCAGCGGCTTCTCACGCCCTTCATCATTTTCACGCTGCTGTGTCTCTCCGGGCCCATCTTCTGGTTCTGGTATAACGCGCACTTCAAGGGCGACTGGCTGGACTTCCTGCGCGGACCGTACTCCGCCGCCGCAATCGAGCACAAAACTGCGCCGCCGGGCCAGCATTATCGCGGATGGCACAATCCCATCTGGGCGCTCGTCTTCTATACGCGTACCGCGCAGATCGATGCCGCTGCATGGGAGACCGGCTTCGCTCTCATGTTCGCCGCGCTCTATGCAGCATGGTCGCAGTGGAAGCGCCGCGCAGTCGCCGCGGCTCGCGCACGCGCCGAGTCGGGCCTGTGGCTGCTGTGGCTTCCGCTGCCGTTTTACATTTACTCCGTCGCATATGGCTCGGTGCCCATCTTCATTCCGCAGCTCTGGCCTCACTCGTATTACAACGCGCGCTATGGGATGGAGATGCTGCCCGCGCTCGCAATCTACGGAGCGTTCGCAGCGGAGCGCCTTGACCTCTGGCTTCGCGTGCAAACCGCCGGCTGGGCTCGCGTCGCCGCGCGCTTGTGGCAGCCCGCCGCGATGTTGCTCTGTGTGGCCAATTGCATCGGCATGATGTACCGCATTCCGCTGGTGCTGAAGGAAGGCATCGTCAATGCCTCCACGCGCGTTCCGTTTGAGCGCGCCGTCGCCACCACGATTGAGGGACTGCCGTTGCAGATCCCGGTGCTCATGTCCACGACTGCGCACGTTGGCATCGCCCAGACTGCGGGTCGACCGTTGAAAACCATCCTTAGTGAGGACGACGAAGTTGCCTGGCAGCAGGCTCTTTCTGATCCTGCGAAACATGCGGCAATTGTTATTGCAATGGCCGGAGACCCGGTCGCGAAGGCTGTAGCCGCGCATCCTGAAGGATTGAAAGAGCTTGAGGTGATCTGCACAACCGGGCAGCCTTGCGCGAAGATTTATCAGTCCGAAGTGTGGACGCCACAAACCACGCACTAGGGTGAAGACGCATCCTACGGTGTGTGTGGCGCATGAAGACCGCGTCATAGAAATAGAAGCCGGTCGGAAAGTTTACCGGCACAAAGAACAATCCGAAGAAGAGCAACAGCGCTCTCAGGCCTGACGGCCCCCCCACGTGCGCTGAGAGGAGCAGAGAAACATGGGACTTTTTACACCGGACATGAATAACCTTCGCGAGCTGTACAGGACGATGCTGCAGAGGTCGCTGGACAGCGAGCGCCAGATCGTCGATGACGGTCTGCCGGCAATGATTGAAAACGCAACAAATAGCCAGTTGAAGAATGCGTTCCGCACTCACCTGGAAGAGTCCAAGGAGCATGTCTCGCGTCTGGAGCGGATCATGCGCGACAACGACGGCGAGGCGAACAGATCCAAGTGCAAGGTGACTGCGGCCCTCATCAGTGAAGGCAGCGCGTCTGCCAAGGATGCCAAGGACCAGACTCTGCGCGATGTGGTTCTGATCGCGGCCGGCAACCAGGTGGAACATCACGAGATTGCAATTTACGGGACACTTCGCAATATGGCCATCATCCTCGGCGAGGCAGAGCATGCAGCTCTGCTCGACAAGACCCTGGATGAAGAGAAGCACGCAGACAAGGTGTTGACAGAGCTTTCCGAGCAGATCAATGTCGCGGCTCCGGTTGCCTGATATTTCACGGTGAGAGCGTACCCGTGCCGTCACCATGCGGCACGGGTCTTTTTTTGCCGCGAAGGTGGGGTGACGCCGCGGGTGCATGGCTGCTCGCCGTTCTGGGTGCGGTAGTATCCTGACTCGGTGTTACACGCCATTCACATCCCTTTGCCGCAGCAGTTCGCGCTTGGCGGTCCGGCGGCACGCCGCCTGCTGGTGGCTTGCGCGTTCGGCGGAGCCATTGGCCTGGAACGCGAATGGCGACACAAAGATTCGGGCTTGCGGACCAACATGCTCATCTGCATGGGCGCAGCGCTATTCACGATCATGAGCGAGATACTCGCCGGCGCTTCGACGCCCAACAAAGGACAGGTTGCTTCGAACATCGTGCAGGGCGTCGGCTTTCTCGGCGCTGGGTTGATTCTCCACACGAAGAGCCGCGTCCTTGGACTCACGAGTGCGGCGACGGTGTTTGTGGTCGCTGCCATCGGCATGGCCTGCGGTGCCGGGATGTACTTGGACGCGCTCATCGGCACGGTGCTTGTGCTGCTCGCGCTGCAACTGATCGGCATGATGGAGGGCAGCATCGGATGGAAGCGCTACCCGATGGTCTACGAGGTGCGCGCCGAGGTCGGTTCAATCATGGGCAAAGACGTGGTTGGTGCCGAACGCGCGGAGGAGCTTGCAAGGCAGGTCACTGCCGCCCGCTTTCGGATGATGTCCGCGATCATTAAGGTGCTGGACGCAATAGGGCAGCGGCTCCAGGTGATCGATCGCGACAATGTGGCGGGCTGGGAACGCGTCTCTTTCACGGTGATCGCGACAAGGAGAACGCACGCGGCGGTGCTTGCCGAGTTGAAAGCAAATGACGCCACCGACCACGTGGTCGTTTTTGAGGATTCGGAGGTCGAGTGAGCACGCTCAAATTTGTGAAGGCACATGCGTGTGGCAACGACTTCCTGGTCATCGAGGAGGCCGCCGCCGCAGGACGCCATGCGGCCCTGGCGAAGAGACTTTGCGAGCGCCACACAGGCATCGGAGCCGATGGCATCGAGTTCCTTGAGCGCAAACAAGATGGGACCTTCTTTCTTCGCCTCTTCAATGCCGACGGCAGCGAAGCGGAATTGAGCGGCAACGGCACGCGCTGCGTCGCCGCATGGCTCGCGCAAGATGAAAACCTTACGCAAATGACCTTCGGCACACACGGCGGCACGCGTACCTGCCGTGTGCTCAGCCGCGACGGCGCAACCTGGTGGATCGAGAGCGGCATGGGCGTGCCGCGCGTGATGCGCCGCGCCATCGGTATCGACGACGTGAAAGGCGTTATTGACGGTGCGATGGTCAACGTCGGCAATCCGCACTTCGTCACCTTCGTAGAGACAGAGGACTTCAGCAGCCACGGCATGACGTGGCAGCGGCTGGGCGCCATCATCAGCGTCGATCCCATGTTTCGCTTCGGCACCAACGTCGAGTTCGTGCGCATCCTCAGCGCCAACGAGATCGAGTTCCGCATCTACGAGCGCGGCGTGGGCCCCACGCACTCCTCAGGGACCGGCACATGCGCATCGTCCGCCGCTGCCATCGTGGTCCACGGCGTTGAGCGCGACCTCGGCGCAACCTCCATCGGCGGCCGCCAGCGCGTTGTCTGGCAGACCGACGACAAGGAGATGTTCCTCACCGGCCCAGCCGAAATCATCTGCCGCGGCGAGGTGGAGCTTGCGTGAGCCATTGCGCCCGCGGCTGCGGGACGGAAGCCGCGTCGCGGTCGTCTCTCCCGCATCGGCCGCAAAGCCCGAGCTCGTCGAAGCCGGCGTCGACCGCCTGCTGCACTTCGGCTATCGCCCCGTGCTCATGCCACACGCACTAGCACGAGGCCCGTTGTACTACGCCGGCACTATCGAGCAGCGCGCGCACGACCTGCACTCCGCCTTCGCCGACCCACAAATTGAAGGCCTGCTCTGCACTCGCGGCGGATGGGGCTCGGCCGAACTGCTACCGCGCCTCGACGCATCTGTCGTCCGCGCGAACCCGAAGGTCTTCGTCGGTTATAGCGACCACACCTCGCTACACGTGTGGCTCTGGAACGAGCTCCGCCTGATGAGCTTCTACGCTCCAATGGTCGCGGCCGACTGGTCCAGCCTCGACGGCGTGCACCGCGCATCCTGGTACTCCGCCGTTGAAGCCAAATCGGAATGGCACGCCGGCGCTGACGACGGCCTCCGCTGTCTCCGTCCCGGCGAAGTCCATGGCCGCCTGCTCGGCGGTTGTCTCTCGATGCTCGCCGAAGGCCTCGGCACACCGTGGGCGCTGCGCATCGACGAGCCGACTATTCTCTTTCTCGAAGACATCGGCACCAAACCGTATCAGTGGGACCGCATGCTGCATCATCTGCACGCCGCCGGCCTGCTGAAACACGTGCACGGCATCATACTCGGAGACATGACCGCGAACGTAAAGCCCGATGAAATGGATCTGCTCGAAGCCGCATGCCTGCACGCTCTCGAAGATTTCGTCGGCCCCATCGCCATCGGCTTGCGCAGCGGCCACGTCACAGGACAGAACCGTTCTCTGCCGCTCGGCGCGTGGGTAAAAATGAGCAACGACACCGTGGAGGAGAGCTCGTGAGCAGTGCGAAACATGTGCATCTGATTGGAATTTGCGGAACCGCGATGGCCTCGCTCGCCGGCATGCTCCGCGCCCAGGGGCATCGCGTCACCGGCTCCGACACCGCGGCCTATCCGCCGATGAGCGATCAGCTCCGCGCGATGGGCATTCCCATCATGGAGCCTTATGCCGCCAAAAATCTCGAGCCGCGTCCCGACCTCGTCGTTGTCGGCAACGCCATTTCGCGCGGTAATCCGGAGCTGGAAGTCGTCCTCGACGAACGCATCCCGATGACCTCCATGGCCGCACTCGTCCACGACGAATTTCTGCTTGGCCGCGAGCGCTTCGTCGTCTGCGGCACGCACGGCAAGACCACTACAACCAGCATGCTCGCCTGGATCTTCGAGACCGCATCGCGCATGAAGACGGATGACGCTGCGGACTGGAAGCCGTCGTTCCTCATCGGCGGTGTCGCCGAAAACTTTGGCACCAGCTTTCACGTGCAGGAGGGCACGCGCCCCTTCATCCTCGAAGGCGACGAGTACGACACTGCCTTCTTCGACAAGGGCCCGAAATTCCTGCATTATTTTCCTGACGCCGCGATCCTCACGCACGTCGAGTTCGATCACGCCGACATCTACGCCGATCTGGAAGCAGTGAAGACCGCGTTCAAGCGGATGGTCAACCTCATCCCACGCCGCGGCCGCCTCGTCGCGTTCGACGAAAGCGAGAACGTCACCGAGTGCGCCGCGCGCGCGTTCTGCAAGGTTGAGCGCTACGGCTTCCAGGAGGATTCCTACTGGCGCGCCGTCGATCTCCGTCAGGATGGCGCTTCAACCTCATGGAAGCTTCTTCGTGGCGGCCTCGAATTCGCGCGCCTTCGTCTCCCAATGGCCGGAGAACACAACGCGCTCAACGCCACCGCGGCCGCTGCGATGGCCGCAGGGCAGGGCGTCCCGGTTGAAGCGATCGAAGCTGCCATCGCGAGCTTCAAGAGCGTCAAGCGGCGCCTTGAAGTCCGCGCGGAGGTCGCCGGCGTCACCGTCATCGACGACTTCGCACATCATCCCACTGCCATCCGCGAGACCCTCCGCGCACTTCGCGGTGCATACTCCGGTCGCCGCCTCTGGGCCGTGCTCGAGCCACGCTCCAACACACTTCGTCGCAACGTCTTCGAGCGCGAACTCGTCGACAGCCTCTCGCTCGCCGATGAAGTCGTCCTCGCCGCGGTCTTCAAGAGCGATGCAATCCCGGTTCTCGAACGCCTCGAGCCGAGCCACGTCGTCGAAGCGCTCGACGTGCGCGGCGTTCCCGCAGTGCTTTGCGCAGACGCAGATGCGATCGTCAGCGAGATTGTTCCGCGCGTGCGCTACGGTGACGTGATCGCAATCCTCTCCAACGGTGGCTTCGGAAGAATCTACGAAAAGCTGCCCAGGGCCATCGAAACAGGATCGCATCTCGAGCGCCGCAGAGATACTTAGCCGCTTAGCCGCTCTTCATGCGTCGCGCGAACGCGCAGGATATCCTGACACGGTATGTTCGCATCGCTTCGCATGCTTGCCGTATACATAGTCCTAGGTGTGCCCGCTGCTCTCATCGGAATCCCATGGTCCCTGCTGCGCAAAGACTTCAACACAATGTATGGCTGGGGCATGAAGATCGTTGCGCTTGGAGCGAAGGCCGCTGGCATTCGTGTGCACATCGAAGGGCGCGAGAATGTGCAGCCAGGCGTTCACTACATCTTCCTCAGCAATCATCTCTCGAACCTTGACCCGACGGTCTTGTTGCCCGCCATTCCCGGCATGACGAGCGTTTTCATCAAAAAGGAATTGATGAATATTCCGCTGCTGGGCACCGCAATGCGCATGGGCAAATACGTTCCTGTCTCACGCGCCAACTCACGCGAGGACGCGCAACGCAGCGGTGAAGCCGCGGCCGACGCGCTCAACAGTGGCCTGCATATCATGGTTTTTCCAGAAGGAACGCGCTCGCCCGACGGTCGCCTCCTGCCCTTCAAGAAGGGCGCCTTTTTTCTCGCGGAACAGACCGGCGCGCCCATCATTCCCGTTGTCATTACCGGCACAGAGCGGATGATGCCGAAGGGGACTCACCGCATCACACCCGGCGAGGCATATCTCAGATTTCTTCCGCCGATCCATCCGCAGGACGCGTCGTCCCGTGAAGACCTGATGGAGCGTGTCCGAGCTGCAATGGAGGCGGAGCTCGAGCGTCGCCGCGCTGTTCAGCAATCCGGAACGCCAGTTACTTGACGATGGCGTTGTAGCCGTCGACGATCAGCCGCTCGCGCATGGCCTCTGCATCGGCCTTGGTCGCAAACGGTCCCACCTGGATTCGAATCAGATTGTCCTGTGTCGCCGTGCGCTCCGAGACCTGGTATCCCTTGGTGTGCAGAGCATTCACCAGCAGGTCCGCATCGTCCTTGTGCGCCGCCGAGATCGCAGCAATCTGTACAACGAACGCGCCCCCGGGAGTGATCGCCGGCGCGGCAGCTTGCGTGGGTTTCGGAGGCACGGGTGTATTCGGCGTGGTGTTCGTCGGTCGGGTGACGGTCGCCGCCGGCGGCGTGGAGGCATGTGTTGGCGGCGCGGCAGGTGCTGGTTGTGGCTGAGGCACCTCTGCGGGAGCTTTCTCTGAAACCGCGGGCGTATGCGAAGGAACTGGCGTCGGCGATGAACTCACCTGCGCCGCCGAAGGAGAGTTCGGCGACGGCTTGAAGTTGTCGAACGTGGAGTTTGCCGTACCAGCAGGCTCGGCGTCACTCGTTGCTACAGGCAGTGCTGGATTCAGCGTTGACGTCGATTTACGGCCGAGGTTATATCCGAACCCGAAGAACACGCCGCACAGGAGCACCAGGCCGAGGAAGATCGCAAGAATCGCGCCGGTGCTGAGAGTCAGCTCCCGGTCGCGTTGCTGAAGCTCGTCTTGATCGTCGTCGAGTAAGCGGCTCATGAGGTCTTGCTGGATCTAGAAGCGGAGGTAGAAGCCAATGGTCGGCTCCAATGTTGTCGTGTGCTGCTTGATCGTCAGGTAGTTCTGACCGAAGTCCGGCGCGAGGAAGAAGTTCTCCCGGAACGAAGCGCGCACGCCGAAGTTGCTGAACACGTCTTTCTGCAGGCCGGCGTTGTAATAGTAGGTCGCGCGAAACTGATGCGGCGCGCCTTCGCCACCGCCGCCGGTCGGTTTGAACTGCGTTGTTCCCGCGCCCACAGACGCGAACGGTTGAAATCCAAAGATCGGGTGCGGCGGCGTTACAAGGTATCCGAAGCTGTATTCATTCGCCGTGGTTTGAATCTGAAACAGGCTCAGGCCATTCGGCGCCGGCGAGTAATTTTCGGTATAGCGCGCCCATCCGTAGTTGAACTCGATCCCCACGTATGGCTTCGCCGTATAGCGGATGTTACCGAGCGCGCCAACGGTATTGGACCCATACTGAGACATCACCACACCAAAGTTTGTAGCGCCGGTCGGGATGATCGGTCCGCTAACCGTCTTGTTCAGCGCACCCGCGCCGCTGATCCCAAAGTCGACCTTCGCCATCTGGCGGGCGAATGGGGTGGTTTGTGCGGCGGCGATGCCGGGGAGGGACAGGAAGAGTGTCGCGGTGGCGAGCAGGGCTCGCGAAAGGCTGTGCATCAGACGAGAAGGCTCCGGGCGCTTTGTGCGCTCTGTTCTAGTCTAACCCTTTGTTCTGCCGGGCGCGCCGTGCGATGCGGGTGAGCACGGTGGTTCCAGCTCCCAGAATGGTTCCGCACACGACGGCCGTCACCGCATTGATTCTTCCGGTCGAAGCACGTGGAATGAGGCGGATGAAGCAAGCGATGAGCAGCGCCGTGAGAGCAGCTATCACTGACAGGTGAAGCGGACGCCTGGCCTGTAGCAGGAGTAGGGCGATCGAGGCGATGGCCCCTGCGGTTGCAAGCTCGCTCGGTTGCCGCTCCCAGAGACTGGCCGCTGCCAGCAGCAGGAGCAGAAGGCCTGCAGCCCCGGGAAGTATCGACCCGGGACGGTTTAGCTCGAGGGCAATAAGCGCGACAGCCAACGTCGCGATAAGCAGCGCGACGTTCGGTGACAGCCTCGCAAGCAACGGGAGCATCGGGCTCAGCGTACCGATTGACCGCGCTGCTGCAGGCTCTGGCGCATCGCTATGGCGGCAGCGTTGGCTGGTTCGACATGCAACGCGCGGGAGACATCGTCAGCCGCAGCGGGAAGATGATTCTGCGCGATGTCCAGCCGGGCGAGTACAAGCAATGCCGGTGCGTTGGGCTGAATGTTCAAAGAGCGTTGAGCTTCTGCACGCGCCTCCGTGGCGTTGCCGCTGCGTTCGCGCACTTCAGCGAGGCCGGCGTGCGCCGCCGCGTTGCTCGAGTCGGCTGCAATTGCCGATTGGAACTGCTGCTCAGCCTGCGGAAGCAGACCCTGGCCAAGGTAATCGCGCCCGAGCGATGTATATTCCGCCGCGCGCTGCGCAGGCGCCAGCGTGGCCATGCGAGCAGCCCGCAACTGATCAAGCTGAAACGCTGCCTGGCGGAACGCAGCCTCTGAGTAGTTGCGCCGGATGCGCTCAACAGGAGCAAAGCCTCCGTTCGGATCGAGCTTTGAGCCCGCGGGCGCGAGGGCGAGATGCGCGCGTAAGGAGCCCGCCTCCGGGTCTTGTGGTTTCAGCTTCAGGGCCTCATCGGCCTCTTTGAGCGCCGTCTGCAGGTCTCCGCGGCGGTAGAGAGCAATCGCGAGATTGTAGTGATAGTCCTCGTCCGAGGGGTCTGCGGCGGACGCGCGCTGGAAGAGCGCCACACCGTCCTTCCCCTGGCGACTGAGCGCGACGCCCTGGTTGTTCACGACCTCGGGCAGGGGTAGGCGGCCGGCGACGAACTCGAAGGCGGTGGCGGCACCGGCGTAATTGGCGGAGTTGAAGCGGGCCAGACCGAGGTAGAAGTTCGCCTCGAGCGCCTGCGGATCAGAAAGTGGAACCTTGGCGAGCGTCGCGGCCGCGGAGTCGTAGTCGCGCGCGATGTATTCCTGTTTGCCGAGCGCGAGGAGGGCGGCGGCGTAGTTCGGCGCCTCAGCAACCGCGGTCTTCAGGCGCTGAAGTGACTCGGCCGAACTGGAGGCGTTGATGCCGCGGATGTAGTCCTCGAAGGCTGGGAGTGGAACGGCGCCCTCACCGGCGGATACGAAGGTCTGCTCGGCCACATTGAGGTTGGGGTCGATGACGCGGGCGACCTTCCAGGCGATGGCATTCTCGGCGTCGTAGAGGTGATCGAGGGGGCCAACGCCGTTGACGAGAGGCGAAAGGCGAAGCTGGTCCACGGAGAGCACCTGGGACTCGATAGAGATCGCGTGCTCGGCCACGGTGAAGTCGCCGATGATGACGTAGTTGGCGTCGAGCTGCTGGGCAATGCGGATGGTCGTGGCGCGGGAGGGGCGGAAATCGGCGGGAAGGCCGAGGTGGGTGAGGGCGAAGACGCGGTCGTCGTGGGAGATGGTGAGGAAGCCGGCGGAGTTGAGGCGGCGATCGAGCGTGTCTGGGAAGGAGTTGCCGATCCAGTTCAGGGTCGGGTTGCCGGAGCGGTTCTCGAAGGGAAGGACGAGAACGACCTTTCCTCCGGTGACCGATTGCGCCGAGAGGGTCGCGGGCGAGAACGAGGACAGGATGAGGAAAAATATTTTTGCGAGGCGGGTGCCGGCGGGGTGGAAAGCCATCGGGAGTAGTTTAGCGGAGCGGGTTTTGCGGGGTACCCCCTCCCCCGTACCTTTTTGCGCAAAGTCTTCAAAAAATTGAGTTTAGGTTTGGACTTCGATGACGCAATCTTCGCAAAGTATTGAAAATACTTAGGGTAATGCTGCAAAGTCTTCAATGCAAAGAACTTGGCTCCGTTTGCGGTATGGCCCAGAGTGGGAAAACGAAAATATCCCTACCTTTATGGTGACCGGTGATGTCAAGCGATCAGCTTTGAGATTCGAGGTGCGAGATACGAGATGCGAGTCGATCTGCTGCTGGTGATTGCGGCCCTGTTGGCATTGGCGCCGATGGTGTGGGCGGCGTTCTGGAAGGAGGGGTTTGCGCGCTGGACGGCGAAGTTGCCGGTCGGGGTGCGGGTGGTGGCGCCGGGATTGTTGTGTGGGGTGTATGCCCTGGTGACGGTGGGGCGCGGACTCTTTGAGTGGAGATGGCTGGCGGTTTATCTGCTGCTGCCGATTGCGGTGGCTGGGGTGCTCGCGTGGGCTGCGGTTGCCGATCCGGAGCAGAGTGGAGACCGGCGGGAGTTTGTAGTGCTGCTGGTGCTGGTGCTGGCGGTGGACCTGCGGTGGTTTGAGCCGGCTTGGCCGCGCGGGATGTCGGTGTTCAACAAGATCGTGCTGCTGGATGCGGGAATTTGGGGATTTGGTGCGGTGCGGCGATTGAAGGGAGTGGGCTTCGATCTGCGGCTTCGCTGGAGAGATGTGCGGGTGGGGTTGAGGGAGTTCCTGTTCTATGCGCCGGTGGCGATTCTGCTGGGGCTCGGGTTTCTGCATGTGCACGCGCGGTGGCCGGAGGGATGGCGGCTGGTGAGTGCGTTCGTTTTTACGTTCTTCTTTATTGCAGTGCCGGAGGAGTTGTTTTTTCGCGGATGGATGCAAAACCTGCTGGAGCGAAGAGTGGGACGTTACTGGGCGCTGGCATTGACGGCGGCGGTGTTCGGGTTGGCGCACTTCAACAAGAGAGCGGTGCACTTCAACTGGAGATATGTGCTGATGGCGGCGCTGGCTGGGGTGTTTTATGGAAGGGCGTGGCGTCAGGAGAGACGCATGGGTGCTTCGGCGGTGACCCATACGTTTGTGGATACGGTGTGGTCGATGTGGCTGCGGTGAGGTCTATCGGAATCTTGCGAAACCCGCTCGTCCGCGATGAAACCGCGGACGAATGGGGCCGGGTCTGGCGGAATCCCGGAGCGGGGTTGTGCTTTGAGCTTTGAGCTGCGAGCTGCGAGCTGCCAGCTAAGACTGTTTGACGATTGCGCGAGCCTGCGGTGGTGGTGCGCGCCGTAGCGGAGGAAGCCGAGGCCGACACGCATGTTGCGGATCAGTGGGGAGGGGATGGTGATCGCGAGCGTGATGCCGAAGGCGGCGTGTGCGATGGCGAGGGGGATGATGTTGCGGTAGTGAAGGAAGAGCAGGCAGGAGATGAAGCCCCAGAGGAACGTGATGGGTACGAGGATAGGGTTGGGCAGGTGGGCGATTGCGAAGATGAGCGCGGCAAGAAACGCGGCGAGGCGCGGCGATGGAGTGAGGATGAGCAGCCGGCGGAGGAAGACGTCCTGCAGGAGAATCTGCTGAACGAACGCCCAGAGTGCGTATCCCCAGTAGCGTGCGATCAAGCCTGAGACGGTGTGCGGCGCATGCAGCGTGTGGAGGTGCGCGGCGACGAGGATAAGAACTGCGGCGAGCACGAGTGCGGCGATGGCAACCCAGAGAGAGCGGAGAAGATTGGTGCGGCGGAGGCCGAGTTTGTCGCAGCCCTGGAACGAGAGGATGAGGATGGCCGCGAGGACAATGACGGCAGTGATGTAGAGAATTCGCTGGAGGGGATTGGCAGTCCAGATGACGAGCAGGATGAGGGTGTAGGAGACGGCGAGCTCGAGGAGTGCGCGGCGGCGGGACATCTGAGGGGATGACGAAGGCAAGCGGCGGTGAGACCCCGCGTGCCCGGCGGGATGTTAATACAAGCCCGTTTTTCGTTACTAATCCAACCGAAGGGCGTTAATCAGCGCGGCCAGAGCGGCAGGTTGATTCCGACGACTGGGATAGTAAAGAAAATATCCTGGAAAGGATGGACACCAATCCTTCAGGACTTGCACCAGCCGTCCCTCTGCAATTAAGCGCTTAAGACTATCCTCCATCGCCGTTCCGATTCCCACTCCATTCAGCACCGCCTGGATGACGAGATCTGGATCGTCGAAGGATACGGGCCCCTGAGGACTCACCGTCAGCGCCTTACGGCCTTTCTCAAACTCCCACCTATACAGACCGTTGCTGAAGCGAAAGCCGATGCAGGCATGGTCTTTCAGATCCTGCGGGCGTTTCGGGATGTTGTTCAATTCGAAGTATTCCGGGGATCCAACCACTGCGAGACGCAGCTCTCTGGTCACTCGGACGGCAATCATGTCCCGTTGGATGAACTCGCCAAGTTGCACGCCTGCGTCGTAGTAGCCTCCGGCGACAAGATCGACAGGGTCATTGGAAGAGGTGACCTCCAACACGATCTCCGGATAGCTGCGAACAAACCGGGCCAGCTTTGGCAGAATCACCATCTTAGCCGCCGTCCGCGGGATGATGAGCCGTATCCTGCCCGATGGGCTCTCCCTTTGCTGCCGAGTCTCCGCAACTGCTCGCTCGATTCGCTCCAGGGCGGGCGCGAGTTCCTTCAGAAGTGTCGTGCCCGCGGCGGTCGGAGAGACACTTCGCGTTGTACGCGCGAGCAACTGCAGTCCCAATCTCTTCTCAAGCCCTCGGATCGAATGGCTAAGCGCGGATTGCGAAATGCCCAGGCGCGATGCGGCTCGAGTGAAGCTGCGCTCTTCCGCAACGATCGCGAAGGATGAAAGCTCGCCCAGATCGTTCTTCATGATTTATGAATTTTACTCATAACTCTATCAACCGGATACGGTCTAGTCTCATAGGCGATAACTCCATAGACTTGAACATGTCCGAACAAGGCAGGACCGACACAGGAGAAATCATGCAAAAGCGCACATTAGGAAAAAGTGGTCTCGAAGTTTCAGCACTTGGTCTCGGTTGCATGGGCTTGAGCTTCGGTCTCGGCCCCGCCACGGAAAAGTCAGAAGCCATCAAGCTTATCCGCGACGCCGTGGAGCGCGGCGTCACCTTCTTCGACACCGCTGAAGTTTACGGCCCTTACGTGAACGAAGAGGTCGTCGGCGAAGCACTCGCACCGTTCCGCAAAGATGTCGTCATCGCCACCAAATTCGGCTTTGAAGCTGATCCCAACAATGGTGGCAAATGGACGGCGCTCAACAGCCGCCCCGATCACATCAAGCAGGTCGTCGAGGCTTCGCTGAAGCGGCTCAAGACCGACACCATTGACCTGCTTTACCAACATCGCGTCGACCCCAACACTCCCATCGAAGAGACGGCCGGGGCGGTCAAGAGCCTGATTGAGGAAGGCAAGGTGAAGCACTTCGGCCTGTCCGAAGCCGGCGCGAAGACAATTCGCCGCGCTCACGCGGTGCAGCCTGTTACGGCGCTGCAGAGCGAGTACTCACTGTTCTGGCGGGAACCTGAAGAATCCGTCATGCCCACGCTCGAAGAGCTCGGCATCGGTTTCGTTCCGTTCAGTCCGCTCGGCAAAGGCTTCCTTACCGGGAAGATTGATGCGTCGACCAAGTTCGATAGCACTGACTTCCGTGCGATCGTGCCGCGCTTCAGCGAAGACAATCGCAAGGCCAATCAGGCGCTGGTTGATGTGGTCACACGATTTGCGGAGCAGAAGAAAGCCACGCCTGCGCAAATCGCTCTTGCATGGCTGCTCGCGAAGAAACCGTGGATTGTGCCGATTCCAGGGACAACGAAGGTTTCACGACTCGAAGAAAATCTTGGCGGGGCCACGATCGAACTCACTACAGACGATATGCGAGCGCTGGAAGAAGCCTCATCCGCAATCAAGATTGAAGGCGATCGTTATCCCGCAACGCATCAGAAGCTGATCGATCGCTAACCATCACTTATTGCACATAGCCCAACAGCGGAGATAAGAATGAAGATCACATTTGAAAACAAGGTTGCGTTGGTGACAGGCGCAGCGTCCGGACTTGGTCTCGCGACCGCAAAAGCCTTCGCCGAAGCGGGTGCCTCCGTGGTATTGGCCGACTGGAATGAGAAAGAAGTACAGGCCGCGGCGAAAGAGCTCGCGAATAAAGGTCACAAAACTTCGGCTGTCACTTGTGATGTGTCGGATGACGCCCAGGTGGAAGCCATGGTGAAGCAGACCGTTGCGACGTTTGGACGTCTCGATGCGGCCTACAACAATGCAGGCATCCAGAACGTTCTTGCCGAAACGGCAGACTCTCCGCGGGACGACTATGACCGCGTCATGAGCATCAATCTACGCGGCGTCTGGAGTTGCATGAAGTTTGAACTTCAGCAAATGCGCGAGCAGGGCAGCGGCGCCATTGTGAATTGTTCTTCGCTCGGTGGTCTGATCGGCGGCAATAAGCGGGGAACCTATCATGCGGCTAAACATGGGGTCATTGGATTCACGAAGAGCGCGGCCCTCGAATATGCGACGCGCGGCATTCGGGTGAACGACGTTTGTCCCGGCATGATCCAAACGCCCATGTCCGACAAGATGATCGCCGAGGGCCAGGGAGCCGAGCTGGACATGATGCTCAAGACCTTCGTCCCGATGAAGCGATTGGGGCGGCCTGAGGAGATTGCGTCTGCCGTGCTGTGGCTTTGCAGTGACGCGGCGAGCTACGTTACCGGCCAGTCGATCTCAGTCGATGGTGGCTACGTAATGCGCTAGGACTGCGGCTGGCCGTTGACGATGACGTTTTCGAATTTGAGATTGGTGACGCCGGAGACGGCGAGCTTGTCCTTGTCCTGCGGGAGGATGACGTCGAAGTCTTTGAGGAGAACGTTGCTGATTTTGGTCTGGCCGGGGTTGGGCTTGATGGTGCCGAAGGCGGCGTAGTGACCCTTGATGCCGGTGAGTGTGAGGTTGCGCACGACAGATTGCGGCGGCGCCTGGCCCTGGAGATTGAAGTACTGCGACCAGGGCTGGACGGCGATGATCGGGCCGGCGGTGGTGTCTGAGGTGATGTTGCGGAAGGTGATGTCTTCGTAGTGCTGTGGCGTGTCGGCGCGTAGCTTGAGGGTGGCGATGCGGACGTTGCCGATGATTTTGCAGTTCTCGACGACGACGTCGCGAACGATGGTGGCTTCGCTGCCGAGGGTGAGGACACCGCCGCCGCGCTTGTAGGTGCAGTTGCGAACGCGGATGTGTTCGACAGGCGGGCTGGTGGTGTCGTCCATGGCGTGCGGGCCTTTGGAGCCTTTCAGGGCGATGCAGTCGTCGGTGACGGAGAAGAAGCAGCCGTCGATGGTGACGTTGCGGGAGCTGTCGACGTCGATGCCGTCGGTGCTGGGGGCCTGCTTGTAGTCGTCGGGAACCTGGAAGCGGACGTTGTGCACGAGAACGCCGTCGTTGTTGTAGAGGTGGAGGTTCCAGAACTGCGAATCCTTGAAGGTGATGCCGTCGATCTTGACGTCGCGTGAGTGTTCGATAAGCGCGAGGCGGGCGCGAGGGATGCCGAGGTTGGGGAAGTTGTGCGGGTCGGGAGCGGCGTTTCGCTCCTTCCAGAATTCGTCCCAGATGGGGCGGCCGGCGCCATCGAGGGTGCCTTCGCCGGTGAGTTGGAAGCCGTCGCAGTGGGATGCGTTGATGAGCGCGGGGTTGAACTTTTCTTCGAAGTGGCCTTCGATGCGTGTGCGTTGCACGGGGAAGTTGCTCATGTCTGTTGAGCAGCGGAGCACGGCACCGGCCGTGAGGCGCAGGTTTACCTTCGGCTTGACGAAGAGCGCGCCGCTGACGAAGATGCCCTGCGGGACGACGACGGTTCCTCCGCGGCGTGCGGCGAGATGGTCGATCGCGGCCTGAATGGCTTTGGTGTTGATGGTGTTGGCGTCAGGTTTCGCGCCGAAGTCGGTAATGAGGGCATCGGAAGAAGACTCTGCACCGGCCATCAATGCAGATCCGAAGAATGGAGCTGCAAGCATCAGTGAGATGAATCTGCGGCGAGGGTAAGGATGAATGGGCACGGCTCTCCTGGATGCGGGAGATGCTTTGGGACGGCATCTCCTTGCTTGCTTTCAATATACAAATTGTTGCGAATGGAGAATATTGGGCGCCGGCGAAGCTAGGGTTCAGGCACATACCAGGCCTGGTGTTCCGACATTTCGCGGCAGGAGGGACATTGCGTGACCTCCCATTGAAAGTGGCATGCGGGACAGTTGCCTGCGGTCCAGAAGGTGTTCCAGGCATGGCCGCATTTGCATTGCCAGTGCATGCCATCAGGCGGCTGAAACTGGCATTCGGGGCAGCGAATGAGGCGGCCGTCCGGGCTGCGCATTGGGGGGCCTGTGGGGAGCGATGAATGCGCGCTGGTGATCCGTGCGCGCGTTGGCATGCCGCGAGCGTCCAGTGGGTGCGGTTGTTTCATCGTCGTGATCGACGATGCCGGAACGCCGGCCAGGGCTGCGGCGAGTTCGATGGTGGCGAAGAGACGAATGTCGTCGTCTGGGATGCGAACTAAGAGCGCGGCTGCGTCAGGGCCGAGCCGTTTGCCGGCCTGATAGAAGAGTGTGCGAAAGGCGCCGGTGGAGGGCCAGTAGGCTTTTGGCGCGTGGTTGCGGGTTTCGGGCGCGGTGTCTTGCTGGTATTTCTCGAGAGCGTCCTGGATGGATGGCTCGAAGTCTCCGCTGTGCGTGGCTTCGAAGAGTCTGCGCTGGCGGTCGAAGTCTGCAGGGTCGCCGGCGAAGATGAAGCCGCCACCGCAGGTTGCGCCTGCGGCTTTGCGGCGTTCTGTTTCCGCTTCCATCTCCTGGTGAAATGTTTCGAGGCCGTTGGGGTAGCGGCGAGCGGCGAGGGCGAGCTGAGGGTGAGAGTCGATGAGCGACTGCGCAAGTGCGGGGTCGAGATGCCGGAGAACATGCAGGATCTGGAACAGAGTGTCCTGACGGAGCGAGGTGAAGTGAACTTCGTCGGTGTACCCACAGGAGCCTCCGTCGTCCGGCTCGTCGGCGGCGCGATCCACGATCGTGTGAGCGATTGCGAGAGCTTCGGCGGAAGGGAACTGGTCCCAGAGATGGCTGAAGAGCCTGGTGAAATTGCCGTGGCGATGCGGAGAAAAGCTGGAGGGGGACCGGCGCCAGATCTCGACGGCGTGGCGGAGCAGATTGAGGCGGCGATCGGTCGCTTCGGGAGTGTGTGCGTCGCTCCGGTGAACGACGGCGGAGACAGAGAGGAAAGGAAAAGATGCGGGGTCGTCGTGGTGCAACAGATAGTCGAAAGCGGCGTCAATGTGGCCGTAGGTCAACATGATCTGAACGACGTTGAGTGAGGCGAATTCGTTGAGTGCGCTACGCGGGGTGATCTGGATTTCGGCAAGCAGGTTAGGAGAGAGGGCCGCGGCGACGTTGCGTGCTTCATCGAAGAGGGGCTGGCGAGCGTGGTTGGGGAGGTTTCGGATGGCGTCGAGGGCTTCGAGGAGAGTGCTTCGTGCAAAATGGCGTTTGAGGATTCGGCGCGGGCGATGCGGAGCAGGGCGGCGGCGCGGATGGGTGGATCGGAGTTTTCGGCTTGACGGCGCGCAATTTCGAGGAGGTCGTTTTGCACGGCGTAAGTTTAGCGCGTTGGCGTGCGGACGCACGTTAAGTTTTGAGCGGACCTATGCGCTCATGTGATTGGCTGTGCGCTGTTGCAGACAGGCGGAAGCTGGTCGGGCTTGCCGAGGCCTTCGGCGAAGGCCCAGTGGTGGGCGAGGAGAAAGTTGACGATGCCACAACAGGCGATAGTGAGGGCGTTCGCTATGAGGATCGGCGCGTGCAGAGAGTGAACGAAAAGATGCATGAGCGCGATGTTTCCGAAAAGCGAGATGAGGCCGTTGGAGAGATGGAAACGGACGAGAGCACCGAGCGGCGAACGTGTTTCAGGCCAGGTGTAGCGGAGGTGCCAGAGGAAGTTGTGGAGGAGCGTGAGCTCGACCGCGATGGTGGACGTGAGGAGGTAGTGGTGCGGAAGCGCGCGGTCGAGGATTGCCAGGGTGGTGAGTTGGACGAGGATGCCGAGGATGCCGACGAGGTTGAAGCGGAGGAAGCGTTTGAGCGGGTTCATGGTGGTTTCTCTGAGTGGTGAAGGTTGGGAGAGATCCGGCGAAGGGGTTTGCAATCAGCTACGAGCTACGAGCTGCCAGCTACGAGCTGTCCGTTAAGGCTCTGCGCGCGGCAGGGGTTCGGCGTGGAAGAGTTGAGCGGTGTGGCGGAGGGTGAGGGTGATAGCGAGGGCGATCATGCAGACGGAGCCGATGATGCCGCCGAGGTCGAAGAGCAGGATGCTGTGAGCCGGTGAGTGAGTGAAGGGGATGTGCGCGTAGGGGCTGCGCAGGAGGAAGAGGTTGCCGATGATGAGCAGAAGGCGGAGTTCGGTGGGGCCGAAGAGAAATTGTGAGAGCTCGAAGCGCGCGAGGGTGTGGGTAGCGAGGAAGCTTTCGGCGGAAAGAAGAAGGAAGCCGACGAGCATGGCGGCGGCGACGAGCGGGTGCGCGAGGCCGGAGAAGGCGAGGCCGGTGAGGAGTGCGGTGACGCCGAAGAGATCGGTGATGTGGTCGACGTAGAAGCCGAAGCGCGGGCGCTGTTGATCGCGAACGCGGGCGAGTGTGCCGTCGAGTGAGTCGCCGAGCCAGTTGAGGATGATGCAGGCGTTGACGGCGAGGAGTGCGAGCGGGTGCGTGCGGGAGAGTGCGTAGAAGAGACCGGCGAAGATCTGCGCGGCCCAGCCGAGGAGGGTGAGGTGGTCGGAGGTGATGCCGCGCGGTGTGCGCGCGGCGAGGTGTTCGAGGAGACGGCGTTCAGCGTTGGCGGTGAGTGAGCGGTTGATGCGGACGGCGGGCGTGTACATGGGTGCTGTTGGTGTGAGTGAGTTCGTGCTCATGCGAGGTCCTTTCTGATCGAGAGAGAAGTCTTGTGATTCAGTTTTGAGTTCTCAGTTAGCAGTTTTCAGTTGAGGCGGTTTGCGGAGGGCGTTGCGCGCGGAGTTGAGGGTGAAAAGGAGTGATTCGCGCGGGATGGATTCGAGGTACGGACGGACGGCCCAGGCGAGGCCGCGGGGGATGGCGCGGGTGAGTGAGAGGGATTCGAGCTGGAGGTAGAGGCCGCCGGCACGCTGCTCGTAGCTCCAGTAGGTGTTGAGGCGGTAGAGGAAGCCCTGATCGCCTGAGGGGGTGATTTCGTCGATGCGGGTGCTGCGGGAGATGGAGTAGCCGTGAGCGGGATCGAGTGCGGCGAAGGCGACGTCGCAGGTGGTGTCGAGGACGACGGTGATGACGTGGTGCTGGCGCGTACGGAGGCGCAAAAGCGTGTGGGTGGGGGTGCTGGTGAGGACGGTGGAGGAGAGGATCTCGGGCGCGAAGTTGTGCGGGTACGCGGAGAAATCGCGGAGGAGGCGCTCGAAGTCGGCGGGTGTCGCGTTGGGGACGAACGCGGTGGCGCGCCAGTGGTGGATGAGGGCGTCGGAGGGTTGGGAGGCGGGGGTGAGGTTTTCGATCAGGAGTTCGCCGGAGCGGAGGCGTGCGCGTTGGGTGGGGTTGAGCTCGAGGAAGGTTTCGGGTGTGTGGTGCCGTTGTGCGAGTCCGGACTCGACGTGGCCGGCGTAGGTGTTGAAGGCGGCGAGGGCGGTGGGGGAGGCTTCGGCGAGAATGCGTGGTGCTCGGAGAAGAAGAAAAGCGCCGATGAAGAGAGACAGATGGCGTTTCATGGGTTTCAGGTTGAGGGCTGTGGGCGGCCGGCGCAATGCAAGAGAGGTAACGCGGAGAAGAATTGAATCTCACGGCGGAAGTGGTTTGCGGTGAGTGGGTTGCGGGGCGATCTCAAATGCGTGAGGAGGCGTTAGGAGCACGAGTGTTGGGTAGACTGGAGGCCGTGACGGTGGAACGAGTGGCGGCGAGGCGGTATCGGTTTGGTGCGTTTGAGGCGGATGCCGCGACGGGCGAGCTGCGCCGGCAGGGTGTGAGAGTGCGGATTCATGCGCAGCCGTTCCAGGTGCTGATGATGCTGGTGGAGCGTCAGGGCGAGGTGGTGACGCGGGAGGAGATCAGCCGGGAGCTATGGCCGGAGGGGACGTTTGTGGACTATGAGCACGGCGTGAACTCGGCGGTGAACCGCGTGCGCGAGGCGCTGGGCGATAAGGCGGGGAGCCCTCGATTTGTGGAGACGCTGGCGCGGCGAGGGTACAGGTTCGTGGCGCCGGTCGAGAGGATTGAGATGCCGGTGGCCTCACCCGCGCAAGTTCAATCCCACCCATCGCTGCGCGATGAATGGGGCACCCAGGTCGAGGTTGTCCATGATCGCGGCTTCCTGGAGAGGGTCCTCGCGGGACCGGAAGATTTGCCGCGGAGCTCACACGCAGTGGTGAGGACGTTGTTTGTGCTGTTGCAGGTGATGTATGTGGGGTTTTATGTCGGCGCGCTTGCGAACCTGGGAGAGATTGGCGAGCTGTTGAGTCCGCTGAGTTACGCGCACGCGGCGTTCCGGGTGATTGTGGTGACTGCAGCCGTGCTAATTCCGGTGCGCGTGTTTGTGGTTTGTGCGGTGTTGTTTCGGGCGCCGAGGGCGCGGCAGAAGTTTTTGCAGTTATGGCCGGGGCTGCTGGTGATGGACCTGTTGTGGGCGCTGAGCCCCGCGCTGCTGCTGCATCACATGAGCGTGGGACTGGCGGTTGCCTGCATGCCGCTGCTGGTGTACTCGCCGTTTGCGCAGAGGGCGCTGATGCTTATGGGCGCGGTTGAGTGAATGGTCAGAAGGTCGCCTTGGAAGGCGAACTTGGAAGTTCGACTTCCGATATGACAAAATAGCTGTGTATGGCGATCAAGCCCGAGCCCGAGCTGCAGGAGCTTACCCGCGCGATTGGGCTGCTGGTGCGAAGGATGCGCGCGGAGGGACGGGCGCATGAGCTTTCGCTGAGTGAATCGACAGTGCTGGCGAGGCTGGACCGCGAGGGGCCGGCGACGACGGCGGATTTGGCGCGGGCAGAAGGCGTGAAGCCGCAGTCTATGGGCGCGACGGTGGCGGTGCTGGCGAAGAGTGGAATGGTGGCGAGGCGACCGCATCCTACAGACGGGCGGCAGAGGCTGATTGCGCTGACGGCGAAGGGAACAGCGGTGCGCAAGAGTATGAAAGATGCCAGGCACACATGGCTCGCGAAGCGGGTGGACGGCCTCGACAAGCGTGAGCGGGAGACGCTGTTTCGAGCGGGTGAGATCCTGCGGCGACTGGCGGAGCAGTGAAGAGGCCCGAGTTGAGCGGCGAAAAGACCGGCGGCAGATTAGGTTCCGTGTCGCATGCGTGGCGGGCGCTGCAGCACAGAAATTTCAGGCTGTACTTCATGGGCCAGGGCACGTCGCTGATGGGGACGTGGATGACGCGGCTGGCGACAAGCTGGCTGGTGTACAGGCTGACGCACTCGGCGCTGCTGCTGGGTGTGGTGAGCTTTGCCGGACAGATTCTGACGTTTCTGCTGGGGCCGTTTGCAGGTGTGTGGGTGGAGCGGCTGGACCGGCGCAAGCTGCTGGTGTGGACGCAGGCAGCGGCGGCAGTTCAGTCGCTCGCGATGGCGGCGCTGACGCTGATGGGTGTCATCAATCTTTGGGAGATTATCGGGCTCGCGGCGCTGCAGGGCGTGATCAATGCGCTCGACATGCCGGGAAGACAGTCGTTCCTGGTGCAGATGGTGGAGGACAAGGAAGATCTGCCGAATGCGATTGCGATTAATTCGTCGATGGTGAATGCGGCGCGGCTGGTGGGACCGGCGGTTGCGGGTGTGGTGGTGGCCGCAGCAGGTGAGGGATGGTGTTTTCTTATTGACGGCGTGAGTTACCTCGCGGTGATTGCGTCGTTGCTGATGATGCGCGTCAAGCCAATGGATGTGCGGCGGCATACGAAAAGCATGCTGGAGCAGATGCGCGAGGGATGGGCTTATGTGCGCGGGTTTCGGCCGATTCGCGTGGCGCTGATGCTGTTCGCTGTCGTGAGTTTGATGGGATGGCCGTATGCGGTACTGCTGCCGGTGTTCGCAGGGCAGGTGCTGCATGGAGGCGCGCATACGCTCGGGTGGTTGACGGGAGCGTCGGGCGTGGGCGCTCTGGTCTCGGCGATGTCATTGGCAGTGCGGAAGTCGGTGATCGGGCTGACTCGGATGATTCAGATCTCAGCGGCGATGTTTGGCGCGGGGTTGATTCTGTTTGGGCTTTCGCATGTGCTGTGGCTGTCGCTGGTGCTGATGCTGTTTGTGGGTTTCGGCATGATGCAGTGCGCGGCGGCTGTGAATACAGTGATTCAGTCACTGGTGACCGAGGACAAGCGCGCCCGAGTGATGAGCTATTACACGATGGCGTTTGTGGGTACGGCGCCATTTGGGAGCCTGCTCGCGGGTTTCCTGGCGCACAAGATTGGAGCGCCGCACACGGTGATGATTACGGGTGCATTTTGTGTGCTCGGAGCCGCGTGGTTTACGTTCTGGCTGCCGGCGGTCAATCGGGAGATGCTGCCGGTGTATGAGGAGAATGGACTAATGCCGGCGAGCGGCGATGCGGATTTGTGCGTTGAAGAAAGCAGCACAGTATGAGGAGAAGCTGATGCATTGGTACAACTACGTGGCGTGTTTCTTTGCGGGGATGTTTCTTGCGAATGCGGTCCCGCACTTTGTGCATGGGATCTCGGGCGATCCGTTTCCGAGCCCGTTTGCGAAGCCGCCGGGGAAGGGCTTGTCGTCGGCACCGGTGAACATGGTCTGGGCGCTGGTGAATATCGTGATTGGGTATGTGCTGCTGCGCCCTGGGCATGTGGGCAGCGGGATGCCCGCGCTGGCGGTGTTCTTTGCGGGGATTGCAGTGATTGGTTTGTGGCTTAGTGTGGAGTTTCAAAAGAAGCAGGCACGCTGAGGAGGATCTTTCTTCGGTCCCACCCATGTACTCTGCCAGGTCGCCGCGAGCGTGGTAGATTGGCAGCCATGATTTTTCAGATGGATATCCAGAGCCCGGAGCCCGGCGTCGCTGTCGCGCGCTTTACGGGCGCGGTCACGCTGGGGACGAGTCTGCATGCCGCAGATGCGCAACTGCAGAAGACGATCGCTGATGGCGCTGCGAAGGTGGTGCTGGATATGACGGACGTGCCGTATATGGACAGCGCGGGGCTGGGAGTGCTGGTGCAGGCGTCGGGGCTGGCCAATGAGAAGGGTGGGGTGCTGCGACTTTGCGGAGTCTCGGAGCGGGTCGGCTCGCTGATCAAGCTAACGCGGACGGATGGCCTTCTGCCAATGGACGCGAACGTGGATGCGAGTCTGGCGGCGTTGAGGTAGCGATCGGCGATTGATGTTTTCAGCTAGCGGCGCGATCGTTTGGGCGGGATGTAGTGGAAGCGGACGAGGTAGATCTTTTCTCCCTTGCCGTGTTTGGCGATTTTAAGCAGGTCCAGAATGCCGAGAAATCCAGACGCGCGCGCGAGCTCCGGAGTGATATCCGGCAGGCCGATCGGATCGATGGCATCGACTTCGATCTCGCCCTCTTCCATGCGGTAGCGCTTGCCGATGGTGACACGAGGGCCGGTCCAGAAGCGGACGCTGCAGGTGATTCGGCCGCTGCGGACGCCTTCGCGAAGACGCTTGGTGAACGTCATGATTAGAGATCAGAGATTAGAGAACAGAGATTAGGGGCATTTCTTTGTCCATGCTGCGGGTTATTTCTTGCCGAAGACGTCGCCCATGCGGCGGATTTGGGCGCCGACGCCGCGGAGCTTCTCTTCGATGTGCTCGTAGCCACGGTCCATGTGGTAGACGCGGTCGAGAATCGTTTCGCCTTCGGCGACGAGCGCGGCGAGAACGAGCGCCGCGGAGGCCCGCAGATCTGAACACATGACGGCCGCTGACTGGAGCGGAGACTTGCCGCGGATCGTGGCGGAGCGTCCGCTGATGGTGATGTTGGCGCCCATGCGGTTGAGCTCGCCGACGTGCATGAAGCGGTTTTCGAAGATGTTTTCGGTGACGACGGACGTGCCTTCAGCCTGAGTCATGAGGGCCATGAACTGGGCCTGCATGTCGGTGGGGAAGCCGGGGTATTCCTCGGTAGACATATCGGCGGCGGAGAGTGAGCCGCCGGAGTGAACACGGACGTTGTCCTTGCCGACCTCGAGCTTGACGCCGCACTCTTCGAGCTTGGCTATAACCGACCCCAAGTGTTTTGGCTCACAACAATCGACGTTGAGGTCGCCGCCGGTGATGGCTGCGGCGATGAGGAAGGTGCCGGCCTCGATGCGGTCGGGGTTGATGCGGTGCTTCGCGCCGTGCAGCTTAGAGACACCCTTGACCTTGATGGTGCCGGTACCGGCGCCTTCGATCTTCGCACCCATGGCGTTGAGCAGGGCAGCGAGGTCGGTGACCTCAGGCTCGCGCGCGCAATTTTCGAAGATGGTCTCGCCTTCGGCGAGCGTTGCTGCCATCAGGAGGTCTTCGGTGCCGGTGACGGTGATCTTGTCGAAGACGATGTGTGCGCCCTTGAGGCGATTGGTCCGAGCTTCGAGATAGCCGTGCTCCTGGGTGATGGTGGCGCCCATGGCTTCAAGGCCCTTGATGTGGAGGTCGATGGGACGGCCACCGATGGCGCATCCGCCGGGCATGGCGACGCGGGCCATGCCGGTGCGCGCGATGAGCGGGCCGAGGACCAACGATGACGCTCGCATGGTCTTGACAATCTCGTACTTGGCGACGGGGTCGGAGAGGACGCCGCACTTGATGCGGGTGCGGTGCTGGGCGCGGCCGTAGCCGAGCTCGACCTCGGCGCCCATGGAGGCGAGGAGCTTGCGCTCGGTCTCGATGTCGCGGACCTGCGGAATGTTTTCGAGGATGACCTCGCCTTCAGTGAGGATGGCGGCGGCCATGCAGGGGAGCGCGGAGTTCTTTGCGCCGGAGACTTTGAGGGTGCCGAGCAGCGGGTTGCCGCCCCGGATGACGAACTTGTCCATCCCGTTAGTGTACGGACGCGGCATGTGGATGCGAGTGGCTGGAATGGTTCTCAGACCAGGACGGTGGTAATGTGTGCGCAAGAGGTGGCAATGAGAGCGTGGCCGCTGTTTCTGGTTACGATCGGGAGTCTCATCCCGGCTGTGGCGCAAAGAGTGGAGCGAGCGTACGTGGGAAGCGACCAGCAGGTGCACATCGTATTGCACGGCAAGCCGGAGTTCGTGGCCCCGAAAGAGATGCGCCTAAAGGATCAGCGAATCGCTGATGCTGAAGATCGGCAGGTTTCGGTGGAAGCACCGGCAGTGGCCCCGGACGGCAGGACCGTGGGCTGGATCGTGAACTTTCCGAACTGTTGTACCAGCTATCCCATCCCGCTCACGCTGGTGATCTTCCGCGATGGGTCTATTGTGCAGCGCTTTGCAGGGATGCCGATCTGGAAGTTCTCGTTCGAGGCGGGAGGGGACCGCGTGGCGATGTACATGGATACGCTTCACGGTCAATCCGCGGCTTGGTGTCAGTTGCGCGAAAGTGGCTCGGGAAAGCTGTTGGATGAGTGGAGATTGAGCGACCACAGGCCGATTCCGGGATGGGCGGAGCCGTTTCGGACCGAGTTGGAGGCGGCCGCCAAATGAGATGAGCCTCCGGTTGCGGCGGAGGCTCATTGGAATTGCGATTTGCTACAGCCCGCTGGGAGCCTGAGCCTGCGGTGCCTGGTTGTTGTCGCCGTTCGGGCCGCGCTGCCAGTTGCCGCGGTGGTTGTGGCGCATCGCCTTGAGCTGCTGGAGCTGGTCCGGAGACAAGACCGTGGCGAGCTGCTGCTCCGTGCTCTGATGGATGGCCTTCATCTGCTCGTGGCGCTGCTGCGGGGTGAGGGACTGGTCCTGCATGAGCGCCTGGAACTTCTGGTCACGGTCGGCGAAGATCGGGGTGAGCTTCGCGGTCTGGTCCGCGGATAGGTTCAGCTTTTTGGAGATGAACTCGGCCTGCTTCTGCGGGTTGGGCGCATGGTGGCCGCGGTGGTGGTAAGGCGCATTGGCATTCGGGGAGTTCTCCGGAAGCGTAGGCTGCGCCTGTTGTGCGAACGCCGCTGTGCCGGTGAGGGCGAGCGTGAGCGCGGTGGTGAGAAGTATGCGTTTCATCTGTGACTGCTCCTTGCCGCGGCTGGGGAGGAACTCCGCGGTGCTAGTGAGATAAACACGGGCATAACGGAATGTTGCGGTGCGCGGCCCTCTGTCTGGTAGCAGACGTGCTTTCAGCTGCCAAGGAGTACACGGGTGTGGCGGGCAATTTGAAGCTCTTCCTGCGCCGGTAAGGCGAGGACTTTGCTGGGGTTGAGGCCTAGGAAGTCGAGGCCTGCGGAGATGCGGGAGCGGATCGCGCTGCTGTGCTGCCCGATACCACCGGTGAAGACGAGGAGATCGAGGCCGCCGAGGAGCGCAGCGTAGGATCCGATGTACTTGCGGATGGCGGTGCAGAAGGCGTCGATGGCGAGCGTTGCGGCGGGATCGTTGGAGGCTTCGCGGGCGAGGAGCGCCTGCATGTCGGACTCGCCGTTTGAGAAGGCGAAGAGCCCGCATTGGTGGTTGAGCAGATCTTCGAGTTGGTCAGCCGAGAGCTTTTCGTTGCGCAGAAGATAGAGCAGCACGCCGGGATCTAGGTCGCCCGAACGCGTGCCCATGGGGATGCCGCCGGTTGGCGTGAGGCCCATGGAGGTGTCGACGGATTTGCCGTTGAGCACCGCTGTGATGCTGGAGCCGTTGCCGAGGTGCGCGATGATAAGGCGCCTGGGAATGGGCGAGAGGCGAGCGACGACGGATTCGCAGGAGAGGCCGTGGAAGCCGTAGCGGATCACGCCTGCTTCGTAGAAGCGAGTGGGGATGGGCAGATGGGCGGCGACTTCGGGCAGTGTGCGATGGAAAGCGGTGTCGAAGCACGCGAACTGTGGGATTTGAGGGAGTGCGGCTTGCGCCTGATGAATGAGCGCGAGGCTTTGTGGGATGTGCAGCGGCGCGAAATGTACGGAGGCTTCCAGCGTGGAGAGAACGGCCGGCGTGATGCGGGTGTGCTCGCGCAGATGCGGGCCGCCGTGCACGACGCGGTGTCCGACGGCGATGGGCGTCGCGTGCGTGTAGTCGCCAAGAGCAGAGAGGATCGCGTCGAGCGCCTCCGGCTGCGACTCAAGGATGTGATCACGATGGAGAAGATTGTCTCCGGCGGCGTTGCGGATGTGAAGTGTGCCGGAGCCGCGGCCGATGCCTTCCGCACTGCCTTCGAGGAGAAGTTGTTCGTCTGCGCTTTCAGAGCCGGGAGAATAAAGCCCGAACTTGAGCGACGACGAGCCGCTGTTGAGGACGAGGATGGGAGTTTCGGCCATGGTCTCCGCTTCCGAGTGTAACGGCGCCGGTGTCTAGCCTTGCTGCGGATGCGATCCCTTCTGGAACTCCTGCTGTGGAGGATTTGCGGCGTCTTTGGTCGGGCCGGACCACGTCCAGTTGGTGATCTCCGGCCGATCGATGCCTTCGGTATGCGCGTAGTTGATCGATTCGATGATCTGATCTTTGAGCCAGCCCTTGATGTGTGCGGCGGTGTTTTGCAGGCTCGGCACGCGGTCGATGACGTCGATGGCGAGGTCGAAGCGGTCGATCTGGTTGAGGATGGCGAGCTCGAGCGGCGTGTTGATGTTGCCCTTCTCCTTGTAGCCACGGACGTGGATGTTGTCGTGGTTTTTGCGGCGGTACGTGAGCTTGTGGATGAGTGATGCGTAACTGTGAAAGTTGAAGATCACCGGCTTTGACGTGGTGAAGAGGCTGTCGAAGTCGCGGTCGCTAAGGCCGTGCGGATGCTCGGTGTCGGGCATCAGCCGGAAGATGTCAACGACATTCACGAAGCGAATCTTGAGGTTGGGGATCTTCTCTTTCAGGATGGCGACGGCGGCGAGCGCTTCCATCGTGGCAATGTCGCCTGCGCACGCGAGGACTGCGTCGGGCTCCTCCCCGTTATCGGTCGAGGCCCAGTCCCAGATGCCGATGCCTTTCGTGCAGTGCAGCACGGCGTCTTCCATTGAAAGAAAAACGAGGTGCGGCTGCTTGTCGGAGACGATGACGTTGTAATAGTCGACCGAGCGCAGGCAGTGGTCGGCAACAGAGAGCAGGCAGTTCGCATCGGGCGGCAGATAGATGCGAACGATGTCGGGACTCTTGTTGGTGACCACGTCGAGGAAGCCGGGGTCCTGATGCGTGAAGCCGTTGTGATCCTGCCGCCAGACGAGCGAGGTGATGAGGAGATTGATGGAAGAAATGGGCGCGCGCCAGCGAAGCTCATTCTTCGATTTCTCGAGCCACTTCGCGTGTTGATTAAACATCGAGTCGATGATGTGGACGAAGGATTCGTACGTAGAAAAGAAGCCGTGCCGGCCGGTGAGCACGTAGCCTTCGAACCAGCCTTCGAGCGTGTGCTCGGAGAGCATCTCCATCACGCGGCCGTCGTGCGAGATGTCAGTGCCGTCCGCGTCGATGGGCAGGATGTCGGCGAGCCATGTTTTATCGGACGCCGCGTAGATGCCGTCGAGTTTGTTGGAGGCGGTTTCGTCCGGGCCGAAGACGCGAAAGTTGGTCATGTTGCGCTTCATGATGTCGCGCAGGAAATTGGCCAGCGTTGCCGTCGGTGAGACGTAAATCTGCGCGTTGCCTTTGGGATCCACCGCATAGTCGCGGAAATCGGGAATCGCGAGCGGCTTGCGCAACAGACCGCCGTTTGCGTGCGGGTTGGCGGAGATACGGCGGTCGCCTTCGGGCGCAAGCTCCTGGAGTTCGGGAATCAAGCGGCCGTTTCCGTCGAAGAGTTCGTCCGGCTTGTAACTGCGCAGCCATGATTCGACCAATGCCAGGTCTTCCTTGTTCGTCTTTGCATCGGGGACGGGTACCTGGTGCGCGCGCCAGAAGTTTTCGACGTGATGGCCATGCACCATCTTCGGTCCCGTCCAGCCCTTGGGCGAGCGCAGGACGATCATGGGCCAGCGGGGGCGCGTTGAGTCGCAGTTGGTGCGGGCGTTCTGCTGGATCGAGCGAATCTCGTTGATGCAGTGCTCGAGGGTAGACGCCATGAGCTGATGCATGGCGTTGGGGTCGTCGCCTTCCACGAAGTATGGTGTGTAGCCGTAGCCGCGCATGAGGGCGTCGAGCTCGTCATGCGAGATCCGCGCGAGAATTGTGGGGTTCGCGATCTTGTAGCCGTTAAGGTGAAGGATGGGAAGAACAGCGCCATCGCGAATGGGATTCAGGAATTTGTTGGAGTGCCAGGAGGTGGCGAGCGGGCCCGTTTCGGCTTCACCATCGCCGATGCAGCACGCGACGATCAGGTCGGGGTTATCGAAGGCCGCGCCGAATGCATGCGAGAGCGAGTAGCCGAGCTCGCCGCCCTCGTGGATGGAACCTGGAGTTTCGGGGGTGCAGTGGCTGCCGAGTCCTCCGGGAAAGGAGAAGCGCCGGAAGAGCGTGAGCAAGCCTTCGGCATCCTGGCTGCAATCTGGGTAAACCTCGGAGTAGTGGCCCTCGAGGTAACCGTTGGCGAGCGTGGCGGGCGCGCCGTGGCCCGGGCCGGAGATGTAGATGACGTCGAGCGAATACTTCTTGATGAGGCGGTTGAGGTGCACCCAGATGAGAGACTGGCCTGGGTCGGAACCCCAGTGCCCAAGCAGGCGATTCTTGATGTGCTCGGGCTTGAGCGGCTCGCGAAGAAGCGGGTTGGCGCGAAGAAAGATCATGCCGCCGGAGAGATAGTTCGCGGCGTGCCAGTAGGCGTTCATGCGGCGGAGTTCGTCGGACGTGAGGGCAGCGGCGGGGGGCGCGATTACTTCAGTGGCCATGCTGGTATCTCCGTGGCTGCAGGATGCGAACATGCTACAGGGTCGATGTGCGTTGTGTGTAAAGCGCATGCGACGCGATGAATTGTTATCTATTGAAGTGAGGAGCGGGCGGGACGAAATGCAGCGCGAACATCTGGCGAGCTTGATTGAAGATATGCGCAGGCGCGGACGAGAGACGGCCGTGGTCGAGCATCGCGGCGTTCGGCACCTGCGCACGAGTTATGGCGAGGTTGCGGAGCTGGCGGGAAGATTCGCGACCGAGCTACGCAGGCGGGAGATTGGTGCGGGCGAGCGGGTTGTGATCTGGGGCGCGAGTTCGGCGGAGTGGATCGCGGCGTTTTTCGGATGTGTGCTGCGCGGCGTGATTGTGGTTCCTCTGGATGCGGCGGGCGCGCGTGGGTTTGTCGAGCGGGTCATTGCGGATACGCAGGCGACGCTGGTCGTTGGCGATGCGGAGCTGCTGCGCGGATTGAGTTTCGAAGGGCCGAAGCTTGCGCTGGAGGAATTGCAGGCGAAGCTGCCCGGCGAGGCGGAGTTTGCGGTTGATTCGGCGGTGACGCTGGATGCGCCGTTTCAGATTGTGTTCACCTCAGGGACGACGTCGGAACCGAAGGGGATTGTTCACACGCATCGCAATGTTCTCGTGAGCCTGGAGCCGATTGAGAGCGAGATTGAGAAATACCGGAAGTATGAGCGATGGGTACATCCTCTTCGGTTCATGCACACGCTTCCTTTGAGCCATGTGTTCGGGCAGTTCATGGGGTTGTGGATTCCGGCGGTATTGGGAGCGGAGCTGCACTTTGAGTCGCAGCTTGAGCCGTCGCGGATGGTTGAGTCGCTGAAACGTGAGCGGATCAACGTGCTGATTGCAGTGCCGCGCGTGATCGCGCTGCTGCGTGCGCACCTGTTGAACGAAGATGCTTCGCTGGCGAGGGATGTGGAGCGCGCGGCTGCGTTGCCGGCGTGGAAGCGCTGGTGGAAGCTGCGGCGGGTGCATCGCAAGCTGGGCTGGCGGTTCTGGGCGCTGATCTGCGGCGGGGCGACGCTACCGAATGATTTGGAATCGTTCTGGCGCACGGTGGGGCTGCCGGTCATTCAAGGCTACGGGATGACGGAGACTGCGGCGCTGGTAACGCTGAATCACCCCTTCAAGATTGGGCGGGGAACGCTGGGAAAGCCGCTGCCTGGGCGCGAAGTGAAGATTGGCGAGGGCGGCGAGGTGCTGGTGCGCGGCGCGATGGTGTCGGGAGCCACCTGGCAGGGCGGAGTTATGAGGCCGCGCGAAGACGAGTGGCTCGCGACGGGCGACCTTGCAGCGCAGGATGAAAGCGGCGAACTGCGTTTTCTGGGACGCAAGGGCGATGTGATTGTGACGGGGGCCGGGTTGAATGTGCATCCGGCGGACCTGGAAGCCGAGTTGATGGAGCAGGAGGGCGTGAAGGCTGCGGCAGTTGTGGCGTGCGACGGAGCGAACGGGCAGGAGCCGGTAGCGGCGGTGATCTTCGACGGCAGCGATGTGGAGCTGAGTGAGGCTGTGCGTCGCGCGAATGCGTCGCTCGCCGAGTATCAGCAGATTCGGCGATTTGTGCGCTGGCCGGATCCGGTGTTGCCGTATACGTCGACGGGCAAGCTGATTCGCAGGCAGGTCGCGGCCTGGGCCTGTGCGGCGGTGCGGAGTGGTGGCGCTGTAGCGAAGCCGCAGGAGATGCTGCTCGCAATGATTGCTGATGTGACGGGCGAGACGCCGCGCGAGACAGGCGACGATGCGCGGTTGAGTGAGGATCTGCATCTCGACAGCCTGGCGCGGGTGCAGTTGCAGTCGCTGATGGAGAGCAGGTTGGGTGTGGAGATCAATGATGAGGCGATCGCGCAGGCGAAGACGCTGGGTGAGCTGAGGAGGCTCGCCGGTGTGGGCGTCGCGAGTGCAGCATCGCAAGTTGAAGCCGCGAGGGCTGAGGCTGTTCTGCCGGCGGAAGCGCCTCTGAGATCCGGTGCCGATGCGGCACTTGTGCGCGAGGCAAATCGCGGGGCATCGCGGGAAGTATTGTCCTACTGGCGCTGGCCGTGGGCGTGGCCGATGCAGGTTGTGCGCGTGGCGTTTCTGGAGTTGATTGCGCGGCCGTTGATCCGTTTACTGGCAAAGCCGCGAGTTGTGCTGACGACGCAAGTCATTCCGGAAGGGCCGATGTTGATCATCGGCAATCATGTGACGGCGTATGATGGGCCGCTGATTTTGTATGGATTGCCAGGGCGCGTGCGCAGGCGCGTGGCAATTGCGATGTCCGGCGAACTGCTGCAGGATCTGCGGCGCGGACGGGGACAGGGCAATGCGGTAGTGAATGCGCTGGCGCCGATCGGATATTGGTTGATCACTGCGTTGTATAACGTCTTTCCGCTGCCGCGGCTGCGCGGATTCCGCAGGAGCTTCGCGCATGCGGGTGAGGCGATGGACCGCGGGTATTCGGTGATGGTGTTTCCGGAGGGGCATCGCAGCGAGACGGGCAAGCTGCAGAGGTTTCGCGAGGGTACGGGGTTGCTGGCTAAGGAGTCGCAGGTGCCGGTGCTGCCGGTTGCGTTGAGAGGGTTGGGTGAGTTGAAGACGAGTGGCAGATGGGTGCGGTCCGGGAAGTTGGAGGTACGGGTCGGCGGCCCGGTGCAGCTGAGGGCGGAGGCGACGGCAGCGGAGTGGACAGCGGCGCTTGAGGCGGCGGTGCGAGGACTGCTGGAGTAACTCATGTGGGTTCCTGCGGATGCGCGAATTTACGCGGCGTTCGCAATGTGAAAGCGGGGTGAAACTAGACTTGTGGTGTGCGGAGGAGAGCTCTGCGCGGCGGAGGCAGGACGTGAGCCAGACCCAGACAGTTTTTGTTCTGGAGGACGATCCGGATATCAACCGGCTGGTGGGACATCAGTTGGAGCGGGCGGGATACGCAGTCCGGCCGTATTTTGCGATTGGATCGATTGTGGACGACGCGGAGCGCGCGCGGCCGTCGCTGTTTTTGCTGGATGTGATGGTGCCGGGCGGAGATGGCATGGAACTGTGCCGGCGTCTGCGGCGGCATGCCACGCTGAGCAGCGTGCCGATCATCTTCCTGACGGCGCGGGCATCCGAGAACGACCGTGTGCGTGGGCTGGAACTGGGCGCGGATGATTACATCACGAAGCCGTTTGGGATGCGTGAGCTGCTGGCGCGGGTGAAGGCGGTGCTGCGGCGGTTCGAGCAGCCGGTGAGCGAAGCGGCTTCGCCGCTGATCAAGTTCGACGATGTGGAGATTGACCGTGGCGCGATGCAGTTGCGCGTGAAGGGCGAGCCGGTGCCGACGACGGCCACGGAGTTTCGGCTGCTGGAGTACCTGGTGCGGCATCCGTCGCGGGTGTTTACGCGCGACCAGTTGCTGGATGCGGTGTGGGGTGATGCGCGGTTTGTGACGCCGCGGAGCGTGGATGTTTACGTCGGGCGGATCCGCGAAAAGATCGAGGAGACGCCGGAGACGCCGCGATATCTGAAGACGCTGCGTGGAGCAGGGTACCGGTTTGAGTTCCCGAAGACGCGCGAGCCTGAGGCCGAGATGAGTGGGGCGCGGGGGTAGGTACCCCCCCTCCCCCCTGTTTTCTGCTTAAGTATCTGGAATCAAGACTTTGCGATGTATGTAGATGCGCAAAGTATTCATTCCATTTGGCTTACGCGTAAAGTATCTGAAATCAAGGAGATAGGGCGGCCTATGGGGGCTGCCCTTTTTCGTGCTCTTCGCCTCGGTTTGCGTCTTTGTTTGCTGCAGATAGCCGAGGAATCGCGGTTACGCGACCAGCTCCCAGCTGCGAGCTTCGAGCTGCGAGTTAAGGCGTGCTGTTGATCGTCGCGGGGGTGATGTTCCATCCGCGCAATGTGACGACAGGGTGGGCGTGTGCGGGTGAGGATGGATAAGTGATTTCGATCGTGCGCTGCTCGTTGGGCAGGAGTGAGACGTAGTTGTCGCTGTAGTAGGCGGGCAGGATGCGTTGGCCCTTCGGGCCGTCAAGCAGCGTGAGTTTGGTGGTGAGCGCGGTTGTCTGCGAGGGGTTCGTCAGCTTTACGGTGATGTGGTTTTCGGAGTTGCTGGACTCCGAAGTCGCCGAGGCCTGGAGAGTGACTGCGGGCAGGTCGTTCAGCTTGCGATAGTCGGAGTCGTGCGCGGCGAGCCAGTAGAAGTTCTGGGAGAGCAGCTTTTTGTTCGCGTCGGTGAGGGTGAGCTTCACGAAGATGACACCGTTGTCGGAGAGCGCGTCTTCGAGGGCGAGCCGCTGAAGGTTGGTTGCGGCATTGGGTGAGGCGCTTTCGAGGTGGAGGGTGCTCTCGGAAAGCGGATGGTTGGAGAGATCGAAGACCTGCGCGTGGACGGTGAGGTTGGGGAGCGCGGTGGTCGTGTTGTTGATGATGGCAATGGTGTGGTCGGGAAGGTTGAGCTGGATGTGGATGGGCTCGCTGGCGAGCTTTGCGCCGTAGTACGCGGCGTGGGTGTCGTAGTCGTGCGAGAAGATCTGCCACTCGGTGGAGGGCCAGGCGGGCTGCGTCATCCAGAGCATGCGTCCGCTGTTGGGGTTCCAGAGGTGTGCGTTGAAGCCTTCAAAGACGGCGCGGTGGCCGACATAGTTGAGGAGTTGGGCTTTGCGGTCGAAGTCCTGCAGAGAGGATGGAGGGCCGAGCTGCTCGTCCATGGCCTGCATGAAGACGGCGGTGTCGCCGTTCCCGCCCTGGTGCCAGTCGTGATAGGCCCAGTCATCCGAGATGGGCCATTGATCTTCTTTAGGAAGGAAGCTTTGGAATGATTCGAGGGTTGGCGGGGACGGTAAGCCGATTTCGACAGCGAAGCCGAGCGCGAGGTGCGTGAAGTACTCGGATGGCTCCTGATATTTGTAAGGGCCGCTGTCGTGGAGGTTCACGCGGTTGGAACTGGCGGAGTAGAAGCGCGTGCCGTCGAGTGAGGCGATGAGCGAGATGAGACCGCGGTTGAGGGCGGGAGTGGGGACGCCTTCGTTGCGTCCGCACCAGACGGCGATGGAGGGATGGTTGCGGAAGCGCGTGATGGTGTCGCGTGCGTTACGGAGGAAGAGCGCGGAGTCGTCGGGCTCGATGTTGTCGTCCTGGGTGGAGTCCCAGAAGTCGTTCCAGACGAGGAGGCCGTATTGGTCGGCGAGATCGTAGAAGGATTCTTCGGTGTTCTGGCCCATCCAGTTGCGGATGATGTTCATGTGGGCGTCGCGCTGCAGGCGGAAGAAGGGCTCGAGGCGATCGCGGCTGACGCGCTTGAGCATGTCCTCCATGCCGGAAGCGCCGCCACGAATGGCGATGCGCACGCCGTTGACGCGGATGACGAGGGCGGGCTGCGTGGCGAAGTCGTTGGTGTCGCGGACGGCGGGTGAGTGTTCGCCGGTGGGCGTGAGCGAGGCGACCCAACCGAGCGGCGTCTCGCGAATGCCTTCGTGAGTTTCGTCGACGAGCGGGTCGTCAGTCAGTGCGGCTTTGGCGGGGTCGATCTCGACGCGGCGGAGATGGCCGGTGGTGTCGAGCAGCGACAGCTCGTAGGTGAGCTCGCGGATACCGAAGTTGGAGCGGAGCTCGTCGGAGAGTTCGTTTCCGATGTGTATGGAAGCGGCGAGGTGATAGAGGTTGGGCTCGCCGTAGCCGTTGGGCCACCAGAGGCGCGGGTGCGCGATGTTGAGCTCGGGTGTGTCTGCGGGTGTGAGGGTGACGCTGCTGTCGCCTGGTGCGACGGTGATGGGGCGGGTGATGTGCACGTTTTCAAAGGAGACATCGAGCGTGGAGTGGAGTGTTTCGGCAGTGGCGTTGTGCAGTGGGACGCGGAGCGTGATGGCGGCGCGCGAGGTGTCGGGGAGTGGGAGTGTGGTGACGATCTGGGGCGTGTCGAGCGAGACGGGGCCTTGCGCGGAGAGCGTGACGTCCTGCCAGATGCCCATGTCGCGGTCGCGGATGGCGGGGATCCAATCCCAGCCCTCGGTGTCGGCGAAGGTGGGACCGTCGATGGTCATGAGGCCGCCGTTTTGGCCGGGGCCGTCGGCGAGCGACTGCTCGTGCGGGATGCCGGGATGGTCAGGCGGCGAGATGAGCACGGCGAGCACGTTGTCGCCGGGTGTGAGCAGGCCGGCGACATCGAAGCGGCCGCGAGTGAAAGCGCCGTCGATGCGGCCGAGCGCGTGGCCGTTGAGGAAGATTTGCGCGCGATAGTTGATGCCGTTGAAGTTAATCGTGGGATGGCCGTGCAGCGTTGAGGGCGGCGCGGTGAAATGCGTGCGGAACCAGAAGCGTTTGTGCGCGAGCGATTCCGGGATGGCCATGTTGTTGAGGCCGAAATCGGGGTCGGGGTAGACGCCACGCGCGACGAGCGTGGTGAGGACGGTGCCGGGAACGACGGCGGCGTACCAGTGCGAGTCGTCGAAGCCAGGTGCGGAGATACGCGGGGGATTAGGTAAATCGTTTGAATCCTCGGCCATTCGCCAATTTGCGCGAAGTGTGAGGGTGCGGTTGTCGTCGGAGAACGTGTCGGTGAGATGGGGAACGGGTTGCGCGACAGGCTTCTGCGGAGGAGCGGCGCTGCGCGGGAGTGTGGCAGGATCCTGCGGACTGCGGTAGCCGATCCATTGGCGAGTTTGCACGGGCCAGGGTTTCGAGGCGTCGTCGAAGGCGAGGTTGTCGAGATCAGTGGGCGGGTGAGCGAGTTGCTCGCGGTCCGCGGGTGTGAGATCGCGCGCGAGGTTTACGAATGCGAGCAGACCGCTGAAGTGATGGAACTCGGAGGAGGGTGTAACGACGGGAGCGATCTGCAGTTCGGGAGTGGCGGGACCGATGGGCATCGGGGCGTGCGCGACGTCGTGGCCGTCGACGAGGAGATGCGTGTCCGCGCCGTCGGTGTAGACGGCGATGGAGTGCCAGGAGTTGGGAGCGAGCGTGGTGGAGGATTCGAGTGTGTTCTGCCCACTCTCGCCAGCAAGCTGGCCGGGGATCCCGGCCGAACCGGCCCAGAATGTGGGTTTTCCGGAGCGCAGAGCAAGGAAGCGAGGGAAAGTTTCGAGAGGCTGGCCGACGCCGGCGAGCAGCGCGGTTTCGTTAGCGGTGTCGGGCTTTACCCAGAGCGCGAGGGACCAGCCTGACCCGGAGAGCGCGAGAGGATCGTGCGCGGCCAATTGCTTCGTAACCCCAATTCCGCCAGCGATGGAGCGCACGTTGTACGGGCCATAGGCGGGAGTCGCGGGAGCGGACTGGGCGATGGCGGAGCAGGCGAGCGAGACGAAAAGAAAGCAGGGTAGCAGAGCAGAGCAATGGGGAGCAGAGCGTTCCAGCTTCATCGAGCCTCTCGTTCGGTTGGTGGCCTTTGGCTGAGGTTGTGGACGGTGATAACCCTACCACGCGGACGCGATGGGATGAGAGTGTAACCGGAGGGCGGAACGCTCACGTGTTTTGTGGGCAGGAAAAATATCTCAGGGCGTAAGAGAGTGATGCTGCGTCGGCGACGCGGGCGGGAAGTGTTGTCGATTCAAACAATGGGAAGAATTGCGAGCATGTGGGCCTGAATCGATTTTTTAGCGCACACAGCGGAATTTTTCTTGACAGTCACAGGGCGCTTCTATATCAAGGCTGGTGCCTTCATGATAACGACACCGGTGGAGCTCTGGACGAGAGATAGGCAGCGTTGCGGCCCCGCGGCGCGTTGGTGCGAAATTGACGGTTTGGACGGGGTGGAATCGATGGATGTCGTGGGCGCCGTCGAGCGAAGGGCACAGCAAACGGACAGATTAATGAACCGGCAGAAGAGGCTGCGAGAGGCGCTCGTGTGGGGCGGAGTGCAGCCGGGTCAAACGGAAGGAAACCAACGGGAGGTTGTAGCGATGAGGTCATTTCCCAGGATCAGGCCGGCAGCCGCACTGGTGATGCTGTTGGTCGCGGGGCTGCTGTTGTGGCAATCGCCCGTGATGGCGCAGGAGACGACCGGAAGCGTGTCGGGCATTGTGCAGGACTCGACGGGCGCGGCGATTCCTCACGCGAGTGTCGTTTTGATGAATCTCTCGAATAAGACCGAGCGCAGGACGGTGAGCAATGGCACGGGCGAGTTCACGATTCCGTCGGTGCCGTCGGATGTGCGGTACCAGGTGAAGGTATCGATGCAGGGGTTCAAGGCGTGGGAGTCGAAGCCGTTTCCCGTGCGCCCGGGTGACCGCATCGCGTTCAGCGATATCAAGCTGCAGATTGGCGAGGCCACGGCTGAGGTGACGGTGGAAGCGACGGAGAGCCAGGCGGTGAAGCCGCTGGACACGCCGGAGCGCAGCGATGTAATTACGTCGAAGGATTTGGAAACGCTGGCGATCGTGGGCCGCGATGCGACGGAGCTGATTGAGACGCTGCCAGGGTTTTCGGTGATCAGCCCGGGCGTGAATAACCAGACGTCGGCGAACACGGCGGCGGTGGGAATTAATAACAACATCACGGGTGGGTACTCCTCCAACGGCGCGGGACCGACGGGCCTGGCGACGGTGCTGGACGGAGTTTCGCTGACCGACATCGGATCGCGCACCAACACCGTGCAGACGGTGAACGCGGACATGATCGAGAGCGCCAAGGTTTCGACCTCGACGTTCAGCGCGGTGAACGCGCAGGGGCCTTCGATCTTCAACGCGACGACGAAGCATGGCACATCGACGTACCACGGTGAGCTGTACTTCTATGCCCGCAACACGGCGATGAACTCCAACGACTGGGACAACAATTACCTGCAGCAGACGCGGCCGGATGGAAGCTACTACTATCCGGGTGGAACGATCGGCGGGCCGCTGTGGATTCCGGGCACGAGATTCGGACGAAGCAACAATAAGCTGTTCTTCTTCTTCGGGCTGGAGTATCTGAACCAGAAGTTCTCGCCGACGACGCTGGATTCATGGGTGCCGACGCTGGCCGAGCGCACGGGTGACTTCAGCGTGGCGAACCTGAATGCGCAGCTCTGCGGAGCGCGGCCCGATGGGCTGCTGAATCCGAATGCGATTCAGCCGATGTGCTACGCGGAGAATTATCTTGCGAACGGGAACATGGTGGCGGACGGCAATGTGAAGCCGTTTGCGAACGCGGGTGGCGTGGCTCTGGTGAACTGGCTGCCTCTCCCGAACGCGGACCCCTTCCATAATGTGTCCGGCTACAACTACATTCAACCGGTCGTGGTGAATCAGAACGGCGATATTCTTCACGCGCGCGTGGATTACGCGATCAACGATCGTAACAGCGTGTATGCGGCCTACGGACGGCAATCGCAGATCACGGACCAGCCGGTCAACCTGAATTACATTCCCAGCAATTCGGTGCTCTATCCGGGCGGCATCACTACCGGAGACATCTCGAATATTGCGTCGCTCACGTATACGCACACGTTCAGCAGCTCGGTGACCAACGAGGTGGAAGCTGCGATCTCGTTTTACAGCCAGCCCGGCAACATGGGGAATCCGGCTGCGGTGTCGCGGTTCAGCATGAATTCGTACAACGGCGGCAATGGCAACTTCAACTACCTGGGTGAGTACAAGAATGCGGGCGACTACTCCGTGCCTGCGCTGCAGGATTACAGCAATCTGGGGTATCCGAACCTGCTGATGCCCGGCGGCTTCTACAACAACCAGATTCATCTGAAGAAGGTCGTGCCGGATGTGCAGGAGGTTCTGAGCTGGACCAAGGGCGCGCACTTCTTCCAGTTCGGCGTGTACGCGGAGAAGGGAATCATCAACGGAACCGCGGTCGGCGGCTATCCGCAGGGCATGTACACCTTCAACCCCGGGAACTCCTTCTACGAATACAACAGCAATCCGCAGGCGCCCTTCACGAACGCGCAGTTCATCGCCTGCCAGAACCCGCAGACGACGGGAACGAGCCGGCTCTCGGGCGCAGCGTATCTCGGTTCCTGTATTAACCCGGTGGCGATGATGTACCTGGGCACACCGGACAGCTTCACGCAGACAAACTTCACGCCGATCGCGGACATGCAGTACAACACCGTGGCCGGTTTTGTGAACGACCAGTGGAAGATTCACGCCAAGGCGTTGCACGAGTTCACAGTGATGCTCGGCGCACGCATTGAGCATCTCGGCCCATGGACGGACAAGCATAACAACGGGCTCGCGACCTTCTCGCCCTCGCTTTACAAGCAGCAGTGCACCGAAGCGATTGGATCGCCGGTTTCGTGCCAGGCGACGACAGACTATCCGGGCATCGTGTGGCACGGAACGCAGAGCTCCATCTCGAACTCGGTCAACAGCCCGCAGTCCATCTACTTCTCGCCGCGTGTCGGCATGGCATGGGACATATTCGGCCACGGGAACACCGTGCTGCATGGTGGATGGGGCGAGTACCGGCATCAGGAGGAGTTCGCACCGTATGCTGCCGCCGCAGCCACCGCGCAGGGCTTCAAAACAACCTACCTGCAGCAGCAGTGGAACTTTGACGGTGTGGATGAGCAGTCGCCGGTCAATCCTTCGGACTTCAACATCGATGTCGTCTCCACGACCGACACAGAGCGGCCGATCATTTATCAGTACAACGGCACGATCTCCCAACGGATCAATACGACCCACCTAAGGGGAGCTTTCGCGAACTCGCTGGTTGAGGTTGCGTATGTCGGCACGAAGATGCAGCATCTCAGCTCGTTCAACCAGGGCAGTTCGTATAACGAGGCCTCCGATCTGAACCTGATTCCGGGCGGGTACATGTTCGGCGACCAGACGACGAACGGCTTCTGCCTCTGCAACCTTCCTGGAAAGCTGAGTGCGGTCAGTATCGGTTCGCTGACGACGGCGGGACAGGACTGGTTCCGTCCGTACCCGTTCTATCAGCACATCTACATGCTGAACCATAACTTCTACGGCAACTACAACGGCCTGCAGACGAGCTGGAACAAATCCACCGGGCTGGTGACGTTCGGGGTGAACTACACGTTCTCGAAGACGCTGGCGACGGCGGCCTCTTACAACAACCAGATTGTCGATCCAGTGAACCTGCGCAACGACTACAACCCGGCACCCTACGATCGCACGCATGTCGTCAACGCGCATTACCAGGTGGATCTTGGCAAGCGTTACAAGGGCGACAGCACCCTGATGAAGGAAGTGGCGAACGGCTGGTTGATTTCCGGTATTTCAAGCTGGCAGAGCGGTGTCGATCTGCCATCGGCGCAGGGCCAGAACTTTGGCTTTGGATATGGATCGCTGCAGGTCGTGCAGGTGGCTACGAAGCAGCAGGCGGTCTCCACCTCCTACCAGCAGGTGTGTGAGAACGAGTACAACATCCCGCGAGACAAGAACGGCAACCAGTTCTGCGTGACCAACATGGATCCGACCACATGGCTGGGAACACCGGACTACCAGTTGATGCCGACGCTGAACTGTAATCCGGCAACCGGAGGAAAGAGCAAACAGTACATTAACCCGCTCTGCTTTGGCGTGCCGATGCCGGGAGGGCCGACGACCGGACCCTTTGCGGGAGTGACGACGAACCCGACAGGGCAGGGAGCCTACCGGCTGCCGTATATACACGGGCCGGCATATCAGAACCACAATCTTTCGCTTTATAAGAATTTCGGTATTGAGGGAAGGACCCTGCAGTTGCATGCGTCTGCGTTCAACTTCCTTAATCATCCGCTGACCTCGTTCAACAACAACGACAACACGAATTTGAATATGGGCAACCTGAACTTTGCCGTCGCGGGGCAGCCACTTACGCCGACGCAACTCAGAGCTCCGGATTTCGGCATCGCGAATATCAAGTACGGATCAAGGCTGATGGAACTGGGAGCCAAGTTCACGTTCTAAGTTGTGGCTCCGGCCGGCTGCAAGCGGCCGAAAGAATGCGAGAGGCCAGCAGCCGAACGCATGGGATTGATTCAGATTTTGGAGGGGTCTTATGGCCATCGAGACAGCAGCGAATCTCCGGGGGCTGGTGCGCTCCGGGTTAGTGATTGCGCTCGGAATGTTGTCTTTCAGCGGCGCGGGCAACGCGCAGAAGAACCTGGTCTCGACCGGATCGGTGATTCCGTTCCCGCTGAATCTGCCTGCTCCCTGCCAGATCTACAAGGCGATCAACGCGCCCAACGGAGACACGGTGTTTCTCGATGTGTGCGGCGGCGGCGGTTATGGCTCGCTGTATCAGTTGAAGAAGGGCGCGACGACGTTGCAGGTTGTCGCTAACAACATCGACTCCTCGGGCACGTACTGGAACGAGGGCATGGCGATGGATGCCAAAGGGACGCTCTATATTACAGACCGCTACAGCGGCAGCCAGCACATCTACCGCGTGCCCTATAACCCGGCGGACGGGACGTGGGATTTTTCGGCGACCACGGACAACTGGGAGCCGCAGATTGCAGCCGGATTCGGCGGCTCGGGAACGGTGGGCGTTGCGTTCTATGACAGCCCCGCGAAGGATGGCAGCGGGCTATTGTTTGTTTCTGAAGAGACATCGAGCGCGCTGCTGGTCATACCGGTGAATAGCGACGGGACGGTTACAAATTTTCCGTCCGGTGCGAAGTCCGGCCTGCCCGAATATCAATATCTGCTGACGGGACTGGCGGCGAAGATCATGCCGATGGACGTGGACGTCAACGGCAATCTTTATTTCATTGAGAATCCGTACGTCGGCTCTGCGAACCGCAGCACGGGCGTTTACTTTATTCCGGCAGCGACGATTGCGAGCTGCGTTTCGGCGATGAAGGCGGGCACGTCCACGCCGGATACCGCGTGCATCTCGGGCACTGAGTCCTCACTGCAGCGCATCGATCCAGGCAATACGGAGAAGTTCAACGGCCTTACGCATGACGCGGCGGGGAATATTTACGTCGGTGACGCGACCGACAGTTATGGAGGCACGCGGAGTGGATTGCTGATGATTCCGAATGAGAGCGGAAGCCCGGTCGGTGTCACGGCGACAAGCTTCAACTTCGAACACGCCGAGTACCTCGCGCCGGTGGCGATCAACGCCAATCCTCTCATCGACTATCGCGGCTTCTTCTGGCTGCCGACGGGAACGACGAGCAACTGGTCGCCGGCGGGTTCGGGACCGATCGCCGGCACCGGGAACATCATTGTGTGGCAACCGGGAGCGGCGAATCTCGGCTCGACCCCGGTGGGCACCGCGGGGACGCCGGGCGTTGTGTTCTTCTCGTTCAGCGGGCCCGTGACGCCGGGCAGCATCGTGCTGACGCAGCCGAATGGCGGCGGAGACTTTATCGCCTCCAGCACGAACCCGAATCCACCGCCGACTGGAACGACACCAGCCGTGCCATGCACTGCCGGCACCGCTTATAGCACCTATTCGAGCTGCCAGTACTGGGTGTCGCTGGATCCCTCGGGCACAAACTCCGTTGGCAACGACCAGGGGCAGGTCTCGATGCTCGACAAGTCGAGCAATGTGATCTCGGGAAGCACGGCATACCTGCAGGGCGTTGGAGTCGGACCGGCGGTGGCGCTGTTGTCGCCGGTGGCGCAGACGCCGCTTGCGACGAGCCTCAAGCAACCGGCGCAGGTTGCGGGCGACTCGCTGGGCAACGCCTACGTGGCTGACCCAGGACAGCACGCGGTGCTGTTGTTCCCGGCCGGAACGACGACCGCGTTTGCCGGCTCTCCGGTGGGAACCGGACTTACGGCGCCGACAGGCGTTGCGGTCGATGGCAACGGCGACATCTATATTGCTGACTCTGGCAAGGTCATCGAAATCCCGTCAGTCGGAGGGACGCCGAATCCTGCCGGGCAGACCACCGTGGCGACGGGGCTGGGCGCCAATGTGCAGCTCGCCGTCGATGGCGCGGATAACGTCTACGCCGCCGACCCGGCGAATGCCCGCGTGGTGCGTATCTATAATCCGCAGACCTCCGTGATGGAGGGGCTGGGCACTGTTGGCAGCGGCTTTACGAAGCCGACGGCTGTAGCGGTGGACAACGCGGGGAACGTGTTCGTGGCGGACGGCTCGAACCTGGTCGAAGTGAATGTATGGGGCGGACAGACCTCGATCACGAGCAGTTTGTCGGCGCCGGTGACCGGACTTGTAGTTGATCCTTCGGGCTCGGTGTACGTCGCACAGACCGGCGGGATTATCCGGATTCCGGTGGAGAGCTCGGGGCTGAACGCGAACGATGCTTCGCCGATTGACAACACAGGCGTGACCGCGCCGACGGGCCTGGGCCTGGATGCGCTTGGCAACCTCTATGTGACGGCGGATGCCTACAACGTGACGACGATCAACACAACCGGCACGCCGCTGGGCCCGGTGACGACGAACGTCACGACACCCAACGTTCTGATGCTGGCGAACGCGGCCGTCAACTTCGGCATCGTGGACACGGCGACGACCAGCGACCCGGTGGACATCAGCGTGTTCAACATCGGCAACGCTCCGCTGTTGTTCTCCGCGACAACGGCGCCGGTGTTCTCAGGCACGAACGCGTCCGACTACGCGATTCAGTCGGATGGACAGAATCCGTGCGACACGACGGGCGCAACCTCCGTGGTGAGCGGATCGGCCTGCACGCTGGGTGTGACCGTGACCGCGGCCAACACGGGACTGAGCCAGGGGAGCCTCAGCTTCTCGACGAACGCAGTGAATGCTCCGACATCGAGCGCGACGCTGGAGGCGTACTCGGAGAACAACCTCTGCCGGACATCGACGACGATCACGCTGAATCCGGCAACGGGTGTCAGCTATCCGGGAAGCACAGCGGTGACGGCGACGGTCGCCGCGCTTGACCCGACCTGCTCGCCTGGGAACACGCCCACGGGCGGGAAGATTTCGCTGACGCTGGCACCGCAGACCAAGGGCGAGGCGCCGATCGTGCTGAACTCGACGGTCACGAACGGGACAGCGAGTTTCAACGCGACGGCCCTGAATGGTGGGGCCTACAACGTGTACGCGAGCTACCATGGCGACCCGATCTTCGGCGGCAGCTCGAGCTCGAAGACGTACACGTTCACGGTGGCGCAGGCTGCTTCCACGGCGACGCTCTCCACGCCGGCCGGGATAACGGCAACCAACGGCGTGTACTACGTGAAGCAGGGCTCGAGCACAGTGCTGACGGCGACGGTGACGTCGAAGCTTGGCTCGCCGACCGGGACGGTGACGTTCATGAATGGGTCAACCGTACTGGGCACGGCTGCGCTGAATGCTAGCGGCACCGCGACCTTCAACACGTCGAACCTAGCGCAGGGGCCGAGCACATCGCAGCTGGGGCAGGTCTACAACATCACCGCGGTGTATAGCGGCGATCTCAACTTCGCCAAAGCAACCTCAGCGGTCTCGGCGATCGAGATCATTCCGCCGAGCGCGTTGATCACGGCCAACCCCGCGTCCGTGACGACGAAGGCCGGCGTACCGGTGCAGAGCACGTTGACGATCACGCCGCTCGAGGGCTACGGGCCGAAGCTTGGCGCAACGCTCTACTGCGATAACTCAACGCTGCCGCAGTACGCCGAGTGCACGTTTGATGTGCCCACGCTCGATTTCGGAGACGACCTGACGGGCGCGCCGTTGTCCAGCCACGTGACGATCAGCAGCAATCTGCCGGTAAATGTTGGCACGTTGCATCACGATCCGCTGCGGAAGGGACCGTCGCCGATCGAGTATGCGGGCCTTTTCGGACTGGGGATGCTTGGGCTTGCGCTTCGCAAGAAGACGAGGCTGAATGCGAAGCTGCTTTCGGCGATCTGCGTGCTGCTGCTGGGCGGATCGATTGCGGGCCTTAGCGGATGCACGAACTCGGGCTATACGCATACGCCGGCCTCGCCGCAGGTCACAACGCCGTCGGGAACCTACCAGGTGAGCATTTACACGATCGATCTGACGACAAATCAACGCTCATCGCTTCCGTTCACGCTCACAGTGACGATTCAGTAGAAGGGTCCACGCAGGAATGGCACGCAGGGAAGGTATCAGTCTTTCAGGGAGAAATGGAATGGTCACCAAGTCCTTCACATCGCTTCGCCGGTTCTCCGGACACGCGCTGACGATGATGCTGTTCTGTGCTTCGATGAGCAAGGCAGCAGAGGCCCAGGTCACGCCGGTGGTGGCGCCGAGCTACGCACAGGCGCTCACGCCTCCCAGCGGCCTGGGGACGGTCTTCCAGACTGCCATCGACTCCTTTGGCGACCTGCTGTTTGTCGATTATCCCAACGGCGCACTGTACGAGTATCCAGCCGGCGGAGGACCGGTGATTACGCTGCTGCCTGCGGGAAGCCTCGGTGGTTATGCGAATCCCGGCATCGCGATTGGCGCAAACAACGATCTTTATCTTGAGGGCAACTACAACAACGTGCTGGGAAGGTTCCCCTACGACGCTGCGACGAAGTCGTGGGATGGTTTGTCGACGATCAGCGCGGCGAATGGAAACTCTTCGACTGCACTGTGCCCCAAGGGATCTGGCACGCCTGCCGCACCGTACGGATTTGCCTGCGGCGATACGCCAAATACCTCTCCTTATTATTTCCAGCCGTGGGCGATTGCGATCGATCCGCACAACAACCTGCTTGTCACCTCGCAGAACAGCGGGAACTTCATCTTTACGCTGCCCGTGGTTGGGACCGGCATCACGTCGACGAACACACAGGCGAACAGTCTGATTATCTCGGCGATGTCGGCGCGCGCGCAGTCCGTCGCGGAGGACAAGTTCGGCAACGTCTACGTGGTTGAAGAGATGGATCAGAAGAAGCCTTTGCCAGGCGTGCTGATGATCCCTGCCGGCTCAACCGGACTGACGACGGATGCGGGTCTTACGCGCGTCGATCCGAATCTGCCTGCGGTGACTGGCGTGACGGTTGATGCAAACGGCAATCTCTACGTCAGCGATTCGAAGCAGGGCGTGTACTTCATCCCCAATCCTTCCGGTACGCCGCAGACCTCTTCCGCAGTGCTGCTGACGCCGGTTCCTGCAAACGGGCAGGTGAGCATCGACTGGGCGCGCGGGATTATGTACGTGCCCAGCAACCAGAGCGGGCAGCAGATTTATGCAGTCACGTTCAACAATGCGGCGCTCGGCACAGTGGCTGCCGGCTCGTCCTCTTCAACGCCGGCGTCGATTCTGTTTGGATTCAACGGCAGCGCGACGCCTGGCTCGTTCGTGATTGAAGAGGCCGGAGCAAAAACTCCCGACTTCAGCATCGCCTCGGGCGGAAGCTGCAAGGCTGGCACCGCTTACGCGGCGAACAGCAGCTGCAGCGTGAACGTGACGTTCAATCCGCATGCAGCCGGAAGTGTCAGCGCGAAGCTGCTGATGCTCGACGGCTCAGGGAACGTGCTGGCATCGATGCCCTTGTCCGGCACAGGCTCGGGACCGGCTATACAGCTCTCTCCGGGTGCGCAGTCGACTATCGACAGTGGATTGAAGACGCCTAGCCAGATTGCAGTGGATGCGGCGGGCAACACCTATGTTGCGGACACCGGCTTCAGCGCGGTGCAGATGTTCGCGAAGGGCTCGAGCACCGCGACGAGCGTTGGAACAGGGTTGACGTCGCCGACTGGAGTTGCCGTCGACGGCGCGGGTGATGTCTTCATCGCGGATGGCGGCAGCGGTACTGTCGTCGAGGTGCCGAACGGGCCAAGCGGGCTGATGACGGCCGCGCAGGTGACGCTCAAGAGCGGCCTGGGGGCGAATCTCAAGCTGGCGACGGACGCGAACGATGATCTCTACATTTCAGATCCGTCGAATGGACGCGTCGTGAAGCTTAGCAATATCGGTGTAACGCTCAGCCCCTTTGGGCAGACCGAGAGCGATATTGCCGGATTCACCGCGCCGTCTGCGCTCGCTGTGGATTCGAGCAGCAATCTGTACGTCGCTGATGGAAGCAATCTGATTGAGGTGACGCCCACCGGAACGCAGACGACCTTGCTGACATCGCTCGGCACGGTCAGCGGACTTGCGGTCGATCCTTCGGGCTCCGTGTATGTTGCGCAGACCGGCGGAACAGTGAGGATTCCGAATGAGAGCGGAACACTGAACCCGGCGGATGAAACGGTGGTCGCGTCCAGCGTCACTGCGCCCGCTTCGGTTGCGCTTGATGAGGCGCAGAACATTTACATCGCGGACTCCGTTGCAAAAGACGTCGTCTTCATCGGCGCGAATGCGTCCGTGAACTTCGGTACGCTGAGCAGCACGTCCGCCACGGCTTCATCGACCTTCACGATTCTGAACGACGGCAACGCTCCGCTGAGCATCACCGGCTTCTCCGGAACCGCCGACTACAGTGGAGCATCTTCGAACTGCAGCTCTGCGATCGCTGTAGGTGGGACGTGTTCCGTCACGGTGACCTTCAGCCCTGGACCGGGCGACCAGGGAACACTCACCGGACAGGTGCTGGTGCAGAGCAATGCAGCGAACTCGCCTGTTGCGGTGAGTGCGACGGGTGTTGGCGCAGCGCTCGCCGCGTCGACGACCAAGATCACGGTGAATAATCCGACGGTCAACGGTGCGCCCACAGTGATCACGGTCACTCCGTCGTCGGGCACAACGCCGACGCCGACGGGGCAGGTGACGCTGACGGTCACGGGCAATGGCATCACGCCGATCACGCTGACCGGAACGCTCTCGAACGGCACTGTCACGCTCACGCCGACGAATCTGGCGGCAGCGACCTATCAGTTTGCGGTCACGTACCAGGGCGACAGAGCTTATGCAGGCTCCAGTGCGACTTCGTCTGTGAAGGTCGGAGCGGGAGCGGTGTCGATAACGCAGCCGACAATGGCCCAGGTGCAGAAACAAAATCCGTATTATCCGTTGGTGCTGGGCAACGCCGCGGGCGCCGCGGAGCCATACGATGGATCGGTCTCGCAGTACCTGACGACGGCCTACTACACGGTTACAGTGCTTCCGACCGACGGGCAGCCGCTGATCGGGCAGTCGGTGCTTGATCAGAACGGCAAAGTCATCGGTACCAATTACGGCTCGGTAACCTTCCAGGGGGCATCCACATCAACTTGCGCCGCCATCCCGGTTCAGTCCAACGGAACGGCGCAATTTGATCCAAGCTGCCTCACGATCGACACGAGCAACAACGCCATTCCGGACATCCTGACAAACTATACGGTCACACCGGTGTACAGCCCGACCGGAGCGGGGAGCGCGAGTTCTTACACGAACCCGAACTACACCGCGTTTACCGGAACCGCCATCAACTACACGGCGCTCCGGAATCCGATGGTGTCGATCAGCTCAAACCCCGGCTCTCTATCGGTGACGAAGGGATCGAGCGCGTCGGCAACGCTGACATTGACGTCGATCCTCGGCTACGGAATCGCTGGGTATAACGGGCTGCTGAACAACTACTCGCTGCCAGTGCAACTGGCGTGCGATGGCCTGCCGGCGTACGCGACCTGCACGTTCGTCTATCCGAAGCCCGATCCCTCGGACCCGAACTCGGTGCACGTCGGGCCGGCGACGGGAACGGTGCTGACTGTTGGCGGAGTCAATGGGCCGTGCACGGTGGCGCAGGGCTGCAGCGGCCCCGGGACCGTGATCATGACCATCACGACAACCGTGCCGACCGGCGTTGCGATGCTGCGCACGCGGCCGACAGGGACGGTATTCTTCGCGATGCTCGGACTCGGTGCGCTCGGATTCGCCTTCCGACGGAAGCGGTCGCTGCGGAGCCGGATCGGGATGCTGGCGTTGCTGGCGCTCTGCTGCGGCATCCTGGCGGGCGCGAGCGGATGCAGTACGACGCAGCTTGGCGGAAGCACCGCGCAGGTGACGCCTTCCGGAACGTACACCGTGCAGGTGACGGCGAAGGAAGTTGGAAGCCAGGTGATTACGCAGAATCCATACATCACCTATGGGAACGGCAATCAGATGTCGTTGCCCTTCACAATGCAGGTGACAGTCCAGTAGTTCATTTCAATCCTGAAGCAAAAGACGAGAGCGGATTTGCTCTCGTCTTTTCTTGCCTGCGGCATCTGAGTTATGGCGTGAGGTTGAGGGCTTTGGCGATGGCGGGGTCGACCGCGATGTGAGCGTGGTCGCCGGCGTCGGGGTAGCGGACCAGGCCGAAGTTGCCGCTCCAGTCCCACATGGCCCAGCCGATGTGGTTGGCTTCAAGTGCAGAGCGAACGGCCTCGATGTAGCGGGCGCGGGAGTCGGGCGGCGCGGTGTCACGGTAGGCGCCAAACTCGTTGCAGAGAATCGGGACGTTGTGTTCGCGGCCCCAATCGGCAGCGAAGGTGATGCGCTGGCGTACGGTATCGGCGTTCCAGTTTCCGGCGGCGTAGAGGAAGAGCTGATAGCGGGAGATGTCGCTGGGAATCGATTTCATGGTCGCGTCGAGTTGGTCGACGGTTGCGGGGAATGGGATGTTTTTGTAGTAGAGCCACTCGGGTGAGCCCCAGGTCGCGCCCTGATGCGTGAACTGGTAGGGCTCGTAGAAGTGGAAGGTGTAGATGACGTTTTCGTCGGCGAGCGGTTGCGTGACGAGAAGATCGTCGAGTGAATCATAGTGCGCGCCGGAGGCGATGATGGTGTGGGTTGTGTCGATGTGGCGGATCGCTGTGACCGCGGCCGACTCGATGCCAATCCAGCGGTAGGGGTCCTGGACCTCGGACTCGTTTATGAGCTCGAAGAGGAGATGGTCTGGGTCGCGGTTGGCGAAGTGATGGGCGAGTGCCTCCCAGAGGAAGAGGAACTGCGTGGCACCGCGGTACGTGGCGAGCTGCTGCTTGTAGTCGTCACGGGGAAAGACACAGAGGTCGACGATGAGGCCGGACTTCAGCGTGAGGTCGATGGCGTCGTCGAGGCGTTTCCAGAGGGCGGCTTTGGAGGGGTCGTCGGGGCGGCCGTAAGTGCCGAAGTAGACAGGATCAACGCCGATACGCACGTAGGTGAAGCCGAGCTTGTGCATGGTGGCGAGGTCGTCGGGCGTGATCCATTTGGAGGTCCGCTCCGGCGTGTAGTCGCCCCAGCCGCCAAACCACCCGGACGCGTTGATGCCGCGGGTGAGCGTGGCGGCGCGGCGGAATGCAGTGGCGCGGGCGGCAGAGTTTGTCTGCGCGGACGCGGAGACAGCGAGGAGACCGAGGGCGGAGATAGAGAGAGCGCGCAGAGTGGATCGCATTTGTACGAAGAAGTTTAGCTGGCGGAGGCTTTCTCACCTCGTATTATTTCTTCAACTCATCACAGAGCAGCGATGTCGAGGCCAAAGGCGAAAGATGAAGAGCAATCGTGCAATCTGGAGGTGGACGCCAGCAATTCTCTTCGTCGCCCTGGCTCTTGTCATCGCGGCGCCCGCGCAGCAGACCATATCGTTTGCGACGGATGATGGTGGTACGGTCTGCGCCGATATGTATGGACAGGATAGTCAGAAAGAAGGCAGTAAGGGGGTCGTGCTGGCTCATGGCGGCAGATTTAACAAAGAGAGCTGGCGCGACCAGGCATCGGCACTCGCATCGGCAGGGTTTCGCGTACTGGCCATCGACTTCAGAGGTGTCGGTTGCTCGAAGGGTGCGGGCCAGGGGGATTTCGATAATGCTCCGTTTGATAAGGATGTAGTGGCTGCGGTTCGCTACCTGAAAGCGCATGGAGCGAAAACCGTGTCGGTGGTTGGAGGAAGTTTTGGAGGCGCGGCAGCCGGCGACGCATCGATCAAGTCGGCGCGGGGTGAAATCGACCGCATCGTATTTCTCGGAGCAGCGCCGAACCTTCCCGCTGATGGGCTGAAGTCGCGATCATTGTTTATCGTCGCGTGCGAGGACAGCGAAGGAAGCGGCAGCCTGAGACTGCCTGGGATCCGAGCGCAGTATGAGAAGGCTCCTCAGCCGAAGGAATTGATCGTGCTGGACGGATCTGCGCATGCTCAGTTTCTTTTTCAGACCGACCAGGGCGCTCGCGTGATGACGGAGATTGTGCGGTTTCTGTCAGCACCGTAAGTCTCAGCGTTGACATTGCCTAATGTAGTTTGCTACATAGGGTGGTAGAAGGGACGTGCATGTTCATTTCTCGAGCTTTGCGAAGCAGCCTTCTCACTCTCGTTGCGGCGATGTCAGGGACAGGTTCGCTTTGGGCGCATCCAGCGAAGGGAACAGCTGCACCGTCTTTGGATTCTTTGGAACTGTTGCAGGCGCCTTCGGGGGCGAAAGCAGATTGGACGAGTCTCAAGGGAAAGGTTGTGGTCCTCGAGTTCTGGGCGACGTGGTGCTCGCCCTGTGTGGCGAGCCTTCCACATCTAAATGAGCTTGTAGAGTCGCTCGATCCGGCGAAGTTCCAGTTCATCTCCATTGATGATGAGGACCTGCCAGCGGTGAAGACATTCCTGACCAGAAAGAAAATGTCCGGCTGGGTTGGTGTCGATGCGTCAGGAAAGGTGTTCGCGACGTATGGAGTCAACTCAAGGCCAACGACGGTGATCGTCGATGGAAGCGGAAAGGTTGTTGCGGTCACAGAGATTGATTCGGTGAGTGCAGCAGATTTGCGCGCCGTTGCGGAAGGGAAGAGAGTCTCGTTCAAACCGATGTCGGAGACCGTCGAGGTGGTCGCACCATCGAGTCCGAGTGGTGAGCGCCCTCTGTTTGCGGTGTCGGTCACCAAGGCTGCGCCTGACGCAAAGCAGGCACTGGTGAAACATCCGCCTACAGGGTGGGACTTGCTGGGACAAGATGCCGACAGTCTGCTGACAGACGTCTTCAACGCGTTCGGGAATCGCTATGTTCTGAAAGACCCGCTGCCCGACGGGCGCTTTGACGTGCGCGTAAATTCTGCTGATGTGCCAGAAGGCGTTGCGGATTCGGTTGTGCAACAGGCAGTTCTTGCGGCTTTGCATTTGCAGATTCAGTCAAAGACCGTGACCAAACCGGCGTACATTTTGCGCGCCACGGATGCCAGTAACAAGCTGCTGAGTCCGTCGGCTTCAACGCACGCGGTGAAGCGAGGCTACTGGCACGGCATGTTTCTTCTGATGAACGGGACGATGGGTGATCTCGCGTACATACTGGCCACCGGACTGGAAACTCCTGTGATTAACGAAACAGGCATCAAGGGCACGTATGACGCGCGATTCAAAGTTGCCGGAGGAGACGTTGAAAGCTTGAATGCCGTGCTGCGATCGAGCCTGGGGTTAGAACTCGTTTCGGGCGGCCAGGAGATGTCGGTGACCGTGCTCGAAGTGAGCAAGCAGGGTGATAGGTGAAGCACTGAAGGCGGCTGCTACACGGTCAAGAGCGAGTTGAGCATCGTCTCGACGGTAGTGCTGAATGCCACCATGCCGTGGTCGCGGATGTATTGGTTTTCGGCGGTCTCAACCGGATTGTTCTTAACGCGAGCTATCAGGTACCCGCCGCCGCCGACCGAAGACGATGGTGGTCCCTGGTGCGCCTGCTTGAAGATGTCAGAGGTGAGTACGCCCTTTGCAACGCGCTCACGGGCGGCCTGCAGGTTGTCGGGAATGTCGGCAAGATCCCAGAGGATGCGAAGGGATTCGACGACGCGGCAGGCGGGCGCGAGGGTGCCATCGGGCTGCGTCGCGAAGATTGATGGCAGGCTCCAGAAGTTTAGAAAGCCGCGATTCCAGTTCACGCGGGCGGTGAAGAAAAGGCCATCGCGGAGGTTGTGCATTTCGGCGACGGAGACATGGGAGTCGTCAGGTGCATGGATCGTGCTGATGTACGCGTTCCAGGTTTGTGCGAGATGTTCTTCGGAGATGCGCTTCTGGGGGTCGGTGACCGCGAGGTACTCGCCTTGCGCGAGGCGAGCACGAAGGGATTCGGTGGCCCAGGTGGGCGGGAGTTCGTCTGCGAATAAGTCGACGATTGCGTCGATGAAGCGCCGGGCGTCGGCGATGGTGTGGATGTTCGACGCGAGTTCGTTCAGCTTGAGTGTTTCGTCAGCGAGGTTGTGCTGTGGTGGCGTCTGACTGGCGCGTGCATGAAGCAGGAGGGGCGCGAAGAGGGCGGATGGGAGCAGAGGCGCGAGGAAGAGGAAGTGCCTGCGTTGCATGAAGCGTTCCGAGGTTGCGAGGGTTCGTTGCGCGGACACAGTCTATATGGTCACGAACCCAACGGGCGCAGGCTCTTCAGATAATTCTGATGGCGATGGGGAACTGGCATCTATCTCGCAAAGACTACTGAGAACGTTTAGCGAAACTGACTGGCTACTATGTCCAGCCCGTGATGCCGAGCGTGGGATTCAGGGTTGGTGCGAGCGCAGCCGTCGCTACCGGGTTAGGGGTCGCTCTTTGGAGCGTCGAAGTGTGCCCGTCGGACTCGAGCACGAAGAAATTGGAGGTGATCAGAAAACCATGCTGGTTGGTCACGTTGGCAACTGCGAGCAGCGGGGCGACCGCAGGATTGTTCAGGAATTTGAGGGCCACCGCAGCGTTGGCGTCGCCGAGCTGAGGCACAAAAAAACCTGTCGACGTATTCGGGAGGCCCTCCGGGAAGGCCTGGATGCCGACTTCCGTCAAACCGGCGGTCGCCAGGTAGCGGCCACCCTGCGGTATCTCCGCGATGGCGACGGAGGACAGCGGAGTCCCTCCTGTGTATAGCGGCGTCGGTGGTTGCGTCCCTATGCCATTCGCAATGCTGAACAAATAAACATCAATGGGCTGCGTTCCGTTCCAATCCGGTGGCGGCGCGGTGATGACAGCGTTCTTCCCATCGAAATCTCCCAGCACCTGACCGTTCAGGTTGACCGAACTGCCTGTGCTCGGGTATCCATCCCCAGTCGGGTGCGACGGGCTGGCGTAGTTCATCACGAGGCAGCCGTAGGTCTGGCAACTCAGCGCATTCCCACCGCGGATCACGACGCCCGAAATACTCTCGGTGCCCGACAAGCCAGTTTTTCCGTACGTTGACACAACCTGCGGACTCTTCGGATTGGCGATGCTGATGAGCACGAGCTCCGGCCCGCTCTTCGACTTCGGACCCGCCGCCAGCACATGCGCGCTGTCGATCGAGATTGCTGTGATGCTACTAAGCCCGGTATTCACCGATCCGTTTATGAGCGGCGATTCCGGGTTCGAGATATCGAACAGCGTCACGTTGCCGCTGCCCCAATCTCCAACCGCGGCTAATTTTCCATAGCAATCCACCATATTGCCGGCCGCCGATGCGCCGACCATCACTGTTTTTGGTGGCGATTTTGTGAAATCGATGACGGCGAAATCCGGGCTTTTGGTACTGGCGGCGACAACGACGAGTGCCATGTTCAGTCCCCTTTCCAGCAATGTGGGTACGGGCCTGTTGTGGCGACGCCCGCCTCGAACTAAACGCGCCACTGCTGGGTGCGCCATTGCAAGGAGAAGGGCGTTAATAGCGGGTTGAATCAACCCCAATTCCGGCTAGTCTACGCCTGGTTGCGCACTCCGTTGCAAATGTATCGTCGGCCATACGATGGACGGACGAATGAAGCGGGCCGATCTATCCGGGGTGGCAACCGCAGGAGCGGCGCAGGATGAGTTCGACGGGAAGGCTCAATTTTTGCGTAGGCGCGGCGGGATTGCTTTCGAGGCGGGTGAAGAGGAGTTGGGCGGCCTCTTCGCCGGCGCGCTGCACAGGCTGGCGAATGACGGTGAGCGACGGACGGAGTATGTCGGCGAGGTCGAAATCGTCGAAGCCGATGAACGCGAGTTGTTCCGGGATTTGAATGTTGAGCGCCGCCAGTGCACGGAGAGCGTGGCGGGATGAGAGGCCGTTCGCCGCGAAGACAGCGGTGACGGGATCGGAGCGTGTACAGACGGCGCGGAGGAAGTCGAGCGTCGCAACTTCGTCACCGGCGTTGAAGAAGCGCTCTGGTTCGAGGCCGGCGGCGTGCATGGCCTTGATGTAGCCGGCTGCGCGGGCGTGCATGGTGAAGATCTTCTCGTCGAGACCGAGGAAGCAGATGCGTTTGTGTCCGTGCTGGATGAGGTGTTCGGTCGCGAGCGCGGCGCCGTTCTGGTTTTCGACGACGACCTGATCGATGCGCGAACGCGGGATCGGACGATCGAGCGCGACCTTTGGGATCGAGCGGAATTCAGAATCGTTGAGATGCGAATGGCCGTCGCATGCGGGGATAACGATGATGCCTTCGACGTGGCGGCGGAGAAGATCGTGGGCGGCCTCGGTTTCCGTCGCGCAGTTTTCGTCGGACGTGGCAAGTAGAACAGTGTAGGCGTGCTGCTTGGCGACGGAGCTGATGGCGTGCGCGCACGAAGCGAAGAAAGGGTCGTACAAATAGGGAACGATGACGCCGATCGACCGGGTGCGGCGGCCGCGAAGCGCGCGCGCCATCAGGTTGGGTTGGTACTGGAGCTCTTTGAGAGCTCGATAGACGCGAGCGCTCGTGTCGTCCGCGACGTGCGCCGTGCCGTTCAGAACGCGCGAGACGGTCATCATTCCGACGCCGGCTCGCTCAGCGACATCGCGCATGCGAACCGCACGCTTTTTCGCTGGAGCCTGACGCGGATTGGAGGGTCGCCCCGGTGTCATCGTGTGGGCCCCCAGTTAAAGGTTTAACCCAATGTGACGACGTGGCGGATTCAAAGATCAGTGTCAGTTACTATTTGGTTTTCATCGGATTACGGTAACGCGAAGGTCGAGGCGGGAAGGCCGGCGCCGTTCGCAAGGTTGGCGTCGGTGAAGCTGGACCAGGCGTAGCGTATGCGTGTCGGGTGCGAAATGTTCGCAGAGCGAACGACCACGGTCGTGCCCTCGATGGTGGCGTCGGCAGTGTGGAAGCGGCCGTCCGCATCGGCGACTTCGAAGCCATGCAGCGTGCTGCTCGTCGCGTGGAGGCCGTCGGCATGGGAGAACCACACGCGCAGGGCATCGCCCTCGGTCGTGACGGAGATGGGCAGCGGCCCGGAGTCTTCAACGTGCTCGCCGTAGACGAGATCGCGCGCGCCGAGCGCGAGTCGGGTCGCGACAGTCTGCTTGTCGGGTGGATGAACGTTGTCTTGCGCGCCGACGTCGAGCGTGACGGCCATGGCAGTGTTGGTCACAGCGAGCGTCTGGCGCTCGGCGTCACGGATGGTGCCCCAATCTTCAAGCGGTGAGTTGAAGTTTGAGATCTGCGCGTACAGGAACGGAAGGTCGCCTTCGTTCCAGCGGGCGCGCCAGTCGTGGATGAGCGTGGGGAGCAGACGATTGTAGAGCTGCGGGGTGAAGAGCTCAGGGTTGGAATCGGTTTCGCCCTGGTACCAGAGGAAGCCGCGGATGGTGTAGGGCGTGGCGGGGGCGATCATGCCGTTGAAGAGGAAGGCGGGCTCCCAGGAGGATTCGTCGGGGTTGATCCACGGGTATCGGGGGACGGGCTGGTTGGCGGCTTCGGCGGCGGCGATGGTGCGTTGCTCGTAGGCTTGCTGGGCGGCGAGGTGTGGCTGCAGATCGGCAAAGCGGGCTCGCGCGGCGAAGACGGGCATCCGGTTGCTGTCCGAGGCGAGTGCGGAGAGCGAGATCCAAGAGGAGATGGGTGTGCCGCCCCAGGTGGAGTCGATGAGGCCGATGGGGATGTGCTCGCGGGCGTGAATCTCGCGGCCGAAGAAGAAGGCGACAGCGGAGAATTCCGTCGCAGTCGTCGAATTGCACGGAGTCCAGGAGGAGGGTTGGTCGTCGAGCGGAAAGTCGTTGGACTTTATGGGGACGACGAGGAGGTGAATCTGCCCGCAGACTGAGGGGTCGTTCGCGGAGGCGATCTCCTTGTCGGCGTCCTTGATGACGGCCGAGCCGGGGAAGCCGCGCAGAGGGATCTGCATGTTGGACTGACCGGAGGCGAACCAGACATCGCCGACGAGGATGTCGGAGAGAGTGATTTGCGTGCTGCCGTGGATCGTGAGCGTGTCCGGGCCGCCGGCCTTTTCCGGATTCAGATACACAGACCAGGCGCCGAGATCGTCGGCATGCGTGGAGGCGTGCTGTCGGCGGAAGTCGACGGTGACAGCGGCGCCCGGCGCGTCCCAGCCCCAGATGTGGATGGGGCGATCGCGCTGCAGGACGGCGTGGTCCGACAGCATGTGCGGCAGACGGGTTGTTGCCACTGGCGCCGAAGCTTGCGCGTGCGCGAACACGCTGCAGAGGAGAAGCACGCACGCGAGAAGCGTGAAGCTAGCGAAGGGATTCGTGCGGTGTCTGTTCATGTCGTGGAAGGCTTTGGGAGAGCGACGGCAGCATCGCGGCGCCGAGCAGACCGGCGTCTGCACCGAGCGTGGCACGGGTCACGAAGGGGCGATTGGGCTCGCGATGCGTGAGCTGTGACGGCTGCTGCAGGCGGTAGACGTAGCTGAGTTCGCGTAGCGTCCGGAACATCTCCGGCGCGAACAGGTCCCACGCGGCTGCAACACCTCCGCCGATTACATAAAGAGGAAGATCAAGCGTATTCACGAGACAGGCGAGGCCCCGTCCGAGATAACGGCCGACCTGCGTGTAGATGGCACGGGCTTCGCGATCGCCTGACTGCGCAATCTGGGCGATCATGCGAGCTGTGGCGGATTTGTTGCTGGCGAAGAGTTCAGCGAGTGGGCCGCCTGAGTGCGAGGCAAGGGCGCGGGCAGCACGCTCAATGCCGGTGGCGGAGGCATAGTACTCGAGGCAGCCGCGGCCGCCGCACGAGCAGACCGGGCCCTCGTAGTTCACCGAGACGTGGCCGACCTCGCCACCCATGCCGACCATGCCCTGCCAGATGCGGCCGTCCAGGATGATTCCGGAGCCGACACCGGTGCCGAGCGTGATCATCGCCATCGAGTCGACGCCCTCGTTGCGGCCCGCGCCAAGCTTCCACTCCGCGAGCGCGGCGGCGTTGGCGTCTCCGTCCAGAATCACAGGAAGCCCGGTGAGTTCTTCGAGCGACGTGCGCAGCGGGAAGAAGTCCCAGGCGGGAAAATTGGGAAGCTGGCCGAGTGTGCCGTCGATCAGATTCAGCGGGCCGGGGCTGCCGAGGCCGATGGCTTCGGCCCGCGCGATGGTTTCGTCCAGCAGGGAGGCGATGGCGTCGGCCATGTCAGTGACAACGGCCTGCGGGCCGGAGCTTACGCGCGTGGGCATGACGCGGCTGGCGAGGAGCTGCATGTCGTCGTCAAACGCGCCGACGCGCAGACTGGTGCCGCCGAGGTCGATGCCGAGATGAACGAGGGGACGCTCGTCGTGTGGAGGAATTTGATGATGGCTCAAAGTGCCTCCCGATGCGGGGGAGCGCAACGGACGCGCTGAAATCGCTTCGGGCGCCGGTCAGGAACCGGTCACCCGAGCGAGATAACGGTATCATGCCCTGGTTTTAGGGCAAAACAAAATTCTGTCGGAACACTCTCTCGCGGGCCTATTTCGCCGGCTGAAGGGCGGACGAGCGGAGGGTGCCGATGCGTCCGTGGGGGCCGACGACGTAGGGCAGCGAGAGCGCGTTCCAGTGCTGGTCGGCGTCGGGGGCGTCGTTGAATCTTGGGTCGGGGTGGAGTGGGCGCCAGTTGCGGCCGTCGTCGGTGGAGATGTCGGTGCCGTTGGGGCCGACGGTGATCCAGGTTTTGGTGGTGGGGTCGTAGGCGACGGCGGAGCGGTAGCCGTGGGGTGGGGTGGTGGCGGCGGTCCAGTGTTGGCCGCCGTCGGCTGTGAAGGCCGCGGTGCCGGGGGCCTCGTTGGGCTTCGTGTAGTCGCCGCCGACGGCGATGCCGAACAGTGTAGGAAGGGCGCTTGTATCGTAGTCAGCGTTGCGTGCTTGTTCTTCACGCAGGAACGCGATCGAGAAGACTCCTGCACTCTGCCCGCTCGCGAGTGGAACGGGCCAACTGCGGGATCTCCATTCGCCACTATCGATGTCTATGTGCTCGTCTTTGAAGCCGATGTGCTGCTGAAACGCGTTCAGAAACACATGCGCTCCAGCGGTGCCACCTGTGCCAAAGTAGATGAAAGGCCATCCGACAAACAGCGATGAGTTGCTCGCGGCAAAGGCACCGTTCGCGGTTGGGTCTGCCTTATTGCCCTCGTGAGCTCGCCTGGTGAAATGTACGCCTCCGTCTTCGGTAGCGAAGACCGCGAACCCTGTGAACGGGGTGGTTTGTCCCGCTTCTTTGCTTTTCGGATAAGTGACCGGATCACCAAGGATGAATCCGAGATTCCGGTTGGGAAACTTCATTGCGTCCCAGAAGCCGTCTTTGTCGGGGTTGGTGAAGAGGAGTTTCCAGGATTGGCAGCCGTCGGTGGTTTTGTAGAGGCGGGAGAGGTCTCCTTTGCCAGAGGACATGACGATGGCGGTGTTGTTGTCGAAGGCCTGGATGGCGCGGAAGTCGAGGTGTTCGCCGCCGGGAGGTTTGGCGCAGAGCTGCCAGACGAAGCCGGCGTCCTCGGTGCGGAGGATGGTGCCATCGGTGCCGGAGGCCCAGGCTACGCCCCCGCCCACGTTGTCGATGCCGCGGAGGTCCGCGGTGGTGTGGGCGTCCTGGAGGGTGAACTGGGCGGAGGCGATGGTGGTGGCGACGAACGTGAGGGCGAGGACGGATCGAAGCATCGTCGGGAAGTATACGTACTGGTGGGATTCACAGGCCGATTTATGACAACGATAAGACCGTCAGCGTAAATCGGGCGCTCTGTTGATTGTGGCAGTTGTGAAACCGTCACAGGGGCGCACCACAGAAGCGGGCTGCCGCGATTTCATGTGTTCACCACATGGAGGTGGCGTCAATGATTACTCGATCGCTGCGTCGAATTCTCACAGCTCTCACGTTCAGTTTCATCTCTGTTGTCGCCGCGCAGGGTCAGGCCGCTCAAACTACCTCATGGGCGAGTGCTCAAGGGGTTATTCAGGCGGAGCAAAAGGTTTACGTTATAACGGTCGCCCATCCCAGGCGTCGCCACGCGTGCCTCGTGCATTCGATCGACGATAGCGAGATCGTCTGCACGCATCTTGGCCGCACCGCTACTTTCCATGCCGGGGATGTAGCAGCTCTCATTCGACCCGGTGAGCATACGCCCGTGCTTCTTTTCTTTACGGGCTTTTTGGCAGCAGCCGGGGCAGCCACTTGGGGCACTGTGATCCTTGCTCCAATCTGTCCTGTCTGCGCTGTGGCGACCGGAGTTGCGGCAGCGGTTCTGTATGTAATGACTATGGGCAGCGGATTCCTTGCAGATGGGGATTCCGCGGACACCGTCTTGTATCTTGCTGCGGGCCAAAAACTCCAAGTCAGTTTGCGCTGACTACTGAGGCTACAGGCTCCCGTTATTTCGAAGGGATTCGAGGTGGGCGATGGCGGCGGTGTCGGAGGCAGGGAGGGTGAGATGCCCGACCTTCCGGCCGGGGCGCGCCGACTTGCCATAGTCGTGACGCGCGACCGAGGGGAACCGAGCGGTCTCTGTGCGCGGCAGCATAGCCCCGATGCAGTTGAACATCACCGTCGGGCGCGATTCGGTCGACCCGAGGGGGAGGCCGAGGATGGCCCGGAGGTGGTTTTCGAACTGCGAGGTGTCGGAGCCCTCAATCGTCCAGTGGCCAGAGTTGTGGACGCGCGGCGCCATCTCGTTGGCGAGCAGGTGTTGGCCGCGCACAAAAAATTCGACGGCGAGCACACCGATGTAGTCCATCCGATCCAGCAGATGGGTGAGGTGCCGCTCGGCGAGCTGCTGCAACTCAGGATGCGATGGCGCGCGCGAGATGCGCAGAATGCCTTCGCGGTGAAAGTTTTCGGTGAGCGGATAAAACGCAAGTTGCCCTGAGCGGTTGCGCGCAGCAATGAGCGAAACTTCGGTCTCGAAGTCGACCATGCCTTCGAGGATGCACGGCACGCCTTTCACTGCGGCCCACGCTTCAGCGGCCTGATCTGCGTGCGTGAGGCGGACTTGCCCTTTGCCGTCATAACCGAGACGGCGTGTTTTTAGAATGGCGGGCAAACCGATTTCGTGGATGGCTCCATGAAGCGAGACGAGATCGTTGACCGGCGCGAAGGGCGCGACCTCCAGCCCGCAGTCGACGAAGAAGTGTTTTTCGAGGAGGCGGTCCTGCGCGGTGCCGATCGCGCGCGCGTTCGGATAAAGCGGAAGACCGTGCAGCACGTGCGCGTCGATGTTCTCGCTCTCAATCGTGAGCAGATCGACGTTGCGCGCGAACTCCGCGACGGAGTGCGGGTTGTTGAGATCGACCGGCAGCACCGGCGCAACCTGCCCGGCGCAATCGCCCGGCCGCCCAGCGCAGAGAACGTCGGCGCCGACAGCCGGCGCGGCCTCGGCGAGCATCAGCGCGAGCTGCCCGGCGCCAAGGATCCCGACACGTGGACGGCGTGAGTCGCTCATGCGCGTGGGTCGGGGTTAGAGAGTACGGAGTCGGTTTGTGAGCGCCGAAAATCCTCGAGCCCGCGAGCGATTTTCGCGTCGTTCAGCGCGAGGATCGACGCCGCGAAGAGCGCTGCGTTCTTTGCGCCGGCGTTGCCGATGGCGAACGTCGCGACCGGAACGCCGCCGGGCATCTGCACTATGGAGAGCAGCGAGTCGACGCCATGCAGCGCGTGCGACTGCACCGGCACTCCAAGTACAGGCAGCCGAGTCTTCGCCGCCACCATACCCGGAAGGTGCGCAGCGCCGCCGGCTCCGGCGATGATGACGCGGATACCCCGCGACTCGGCGGTAGCGGCGTAGTCGAACATGCGGTCCGGCGTGCGATGCGCCGAGACGATCTCGGCCTCATACGCGACGCCGAGCTCATCAAGAATCTTCGCCGCGTGCTCGAGCGTGGGCCAGTCCGAGCGCGAGCCCATAATGATGCCGACAATTGGAGATGCGATGTTCGTCACTGAGTGCTCCAGTTTCGCAAAACGTCGATGAACGCGCCCTGCTCCAGCGCCTGCACGCGGTCCTTCAGCGAGTCCACGGTATCACCCGGCAGCACGGGGCAGCTCTTCTGCAGCACGATCGGGCCCGCATCAACGTCTTCGGTGACCTGGTGAATCGTGCATCCCGTCTCCTTGACGCCTGAGGCGAGCACCGCCTCATGAACCTTGCGATTCATCAGGCCGCCGAACGCCGGCAGCAGCGACGGATGCACATTGAGCAGCCGCCCGTGCCAGTCGCTGACGAAGTGCGGCGACAGGATGCGCATGTACCCGATCAGCAGCACCAGCTCGACGCGCGCTTTGCGCAGCTCTGCGCTGACGCGCTCGTCGTACTGCTCGCGCGTCAGGCCCGTCGGGTCGAGAAACAGCGACGGCACCTTGTACAGCTTCGCGCGGTCGAGAATGGGCGCAGTCGGCTTGTCGGAGATGACGATGCGGAGGTCGACGGCGAGCGTGCCAGCAGCGATTGCATCCAGCACTCCCTTCAGCGCCGTCCCGCGCGTAGATCCGAGTACACCGACGCGGAGACTCATGCGTGCCTCGCTGGCGGGGTGGCGCGCAGTGCGTTCATGTGCTCAACCCGTCGGCCGATGAGCGCCGTTGTGCCGATGTCCGAGCGATGGAAAAATGGCCCGTGGATGTTTGCGAGGACCGACTCGCAAGTGGATTCGGCTTCGGTGAGATTTCTTCCGCGGGAGACGACGGCGAGCGTGCGCGAGCCGGCAGAGACGAGCGCTTCGTTCTGCATATCGACAGAGCCCAAATAGACGGTAGTGTTCGCAGGCAGGACCTCAGGCACAGGCACCGCATCGCCCTTGCGCGGATGATCAGGATATCCCTCGGGTACGAGATATTTGCACACCGTAGCCGCGGGAGTGAACCTGACGTCGAGATCGTAGAGTGTGCTGGTGACGATCGCGCGGCAGATCGCGACGAGGTCCGTTTCGAGCAGCGTGAGCAGGTTGAGGCACTCCGGATCGCCGAAGCGCGCGTTGTATTCGATGAGGCGAATGCCGTTGCGTGTGGCGATGAAGCCGCCGTACACAATGCCGCGGTAGGGTTCGTTGAGCTCGTGATGCAGCGCGGCGATGACCTGCTCGTTGGTGTGGCGCGCCGCGGCGATGTCGTGTGATGTGAGGAAGGGAAGTCCACCGTTCGCGTCCGTGTAGGAACCCATGCCGCCGGTGTTGGGGCCGCTGTCGCCGTTGAACGCGCGCTTGTGGTCCTGCACAGCAGGCATGTGGCGGAGCGTCGTTCCATCGCTGAAAGAAAGCAGCGAAAACTCTTCGCCTTCGAGCTTCTCTTCGATGACGAACGGATGCCCGGCGTCAAGCAACTCGCGGCAGAACGCCAGCGATTCCTCGCGCGACTGCAGGTGGTCGCCAAAAACCTTTACGCCTTTGCCACCCGCCAGGCCATCGTCCTTGATCACGTGATTGTCGCCGAGCCGCTCGAGGAACGCTTCAACTCCATCGAGAGAAGTGAAGCGCTGAAAGATCGGATTGCCTGGGATGTGGTGGCGTTCCAGCAGCGAGCGCGTGAAGGACTTGGAAGACTCGATGCGCGCGAGCGATGCGGTGGGGCCGACCGTCGCGATGCCGGCGGCCCAAAGTGCGTCGGCCACGCCGGCAGCCAGCGGCGCCTCGGGGCCGATGATGGCCAGCGTGGGTTGGTGCTCTAGCGCGAAGGCGATGGCGTCCGCGGGATTCGTGATGTTCCCCGCGGCGTAGCCTTGCGTGAGCGCGGCAATACCGGGATTGCGCGTCGACCCGAAGCAGAGCAGTGCAGGCTGCCGAGTACTCCGCGCAAGCGCGACGCTAATGGCGTGCTCGCGCGCGCCGGAGCCGACGATGAGGATGCGCTCGCGTGACGGATTCATTTTGCGATTGCCTCCATGATGGCTGCTTCCAGCGGGCGCAGGTCGGGCTCAAACAGGTTGCCGGTGATCGCCTCGTAGAGTTGAATGTAACGCGAGGCGAGCTCGGCGATGAGCTCCGGCGGCGGTGTCGGCAGCGTCTTGTCCTTGTACGGATCGCAGCGCTCGCGAAACCACAGCCGGAAAAACTCCTTGTCGATCATGTCCGGTTCACGACCTTGGGCGAGTCGTTGTTCGTAGCTCGGTGCGAGCCAGTAGCGGCTGGAGTCCGGCGTGTGGATCTCATCGATGAGGATGATGTCGCCTTCCGGCATGACGCCGAACTCATACTTCGTGTCGACGAGGATGAGGCCTTGCTGCGCGGCACGCTGCTGCCCGAAGGCGAACAGCTCGAGAGCTTTCGAAGAGCTGAACTCCCACTCGGCTGCGGTGAGCCAGCCTTCGCGGATGATTTCGCTGGGCGAAATTGGGCGGTCGTGATCTTTCTCTTTCGTGGTGGGCGTGATGAGGTTGCGCGAAAGTTTTTCGTTCTTGCGCATGCCTTCGGGGAGCGTGATGCCCGCGAAGTCGCGCTCGCCCGCAGAGTATTTCGTCCAGATGGCGGTGTCGGTGGAACCGGTGAGATAGCCGCGCACGACGAACTCAATCGGCAGTACGCGGCACTTGCGCGCGAGCAGCGCGTTCGCGTGCGGCGAGCGGATCACGTGATTCGCGACGATGTGGCGCGTGGCCTCAAACCAGTGCAGCGAAGTGCGGTTGAGCACCTGACCTTTGTAGGGAATCGCGCCCAGCATGCGGTCGAAGCCGGACTGCCTGTCCGTCGTTACCAGGAGCAGGCGGTCGCCGAGGTCGTAGGTGTCGCGCACCTTGCCCGGGTACTTGTTGGGTAGCGGCAGATTCGTTTGCGTCAGGCAGTGCGGAATCGCGTCGAGGAGTTCCTGGCGGGAGAGCATCGTAACTAGGCTCCTCCTGTGAAGCGCACGCCTGTCGTGTTGGCCTCCACACGGCCAATCTCTGCGACAGCGAAGCCGGCGAAGGCTTTGGCGAGCGCGGCGTGCTGGCCTGCGGGCGCGATGACGACGAGGCCGATACCCATATTGAAGACGCGATGCATCTCTTCATCTGGTATATGGCCGAGCTGTTGAAGCCATGTGAAGATGCGTTGCGGCTTCCAGGTGGTGCGGTCGATGACGGCGCCCAGACCTTCCGGCAGAATGCGCGGTGTATTTTCGATCAGGCCGCCGCCAGTGATGTGTGCCATGCCTTTGATCGGAATGCCCGCATCGAGGGCGTGGCGGATGGGCGTGACGTAGTTGGCGTGCGGCTCGAGCAATGTGTCGGCGAGGTTCGCGCCGTTGAGTTCAGGGCGCGACTCGAGGATGTCGAACTTGTTGATCTCGAAGAGCAGCTTGCGCGCGAGCGACCAGCCATTGGTGTGCAGACCGGTCGACGAGATGCCATAGAGCACATCACCTGCAACGATGTTCGCGCCGGTCAGGAGTTTCGAGCGATCGACGACGCCCGTGACGAAGCCGACGACGTCGAGATCGCCGGGAGCGTACACGGAGGGCATCTCGGCGGTCTCTCCGCCCACCAGCGCGATGTTCGATTCCTCGCACGCAGCGGACATGCCGCGAACGAGCTCTTCGACGATCGCGGGTTCTACCTTGTGCAGGCCGAGGTAGTCGAGGAAGGTGAGCGGGCGCGCGCCCATGACGGCGATGTCGCCGGCGACTGCTGCTACGAGATCGCGGCCGAGGTTTTCGTAACGCTGCGCCATCACTGCGACGAGCGTCTTGGTGCCGACGCCGTCGGTGCTCTGCACCATGACGGGATCGGCCATGCCTTTTATGGCGTCGGTCAGCGAGAAAAGCGTGCCGAAGGAGCCGAGGCCGGTGAGCACCGCGGGCGAGTGCGTGCGAGCGACGTGCGCCTTCATGCGGCGGACGGCTTCGTTGCCAGCTTCTATGTCCACACCGGCAGATTTGTAATCAATGGATTGTTGCGAATCAGGCATCGTTTCTATTGTCTTCGAATTGGAGGAAAGTTTCGTTAAGGGCATGGCTTTAGCCGTGCCGCAACGCTGTCGAGGCCAACAAAGGGCTTTAGCCCCTGAGGTATGGCTTTACTTCACCCACGCGCGGGCGTTGTCGAAGAGACGCTGCCAGGGGCTGTGCTGGAGGGTGCGGGTCCAGGTGTGCTGCACGCCAAGCGAGATGCGCTCGGGGTGCGGCATGATGATGAGCGCGCGGCCGTCGGCGGAGGTGAGTGCAGCAGTGCCGCCGGGCGAGCCGGATGGATTGAGCGGGTAGTGCTGTGTCGGGCGGCCATAGGTGTCGATGTACCGGACCGCAATTGTGTGGGCGGGGGCTAGTTCAGTTGCGTGGCCTTCGCCGTGCGCCACGATGATGGGGGCGCGTGCGCCTTCCATGCCCGCGAGGAAGATGGAGCTGGTCGGTTGAATCTCGACCATGCAGATCCGCGCCTCATAGCGGGATGAAACGTTTCGGACAAAGCGCGGCCAGTGTTCAGCGCCAGGAACCAGCTCGCGGAGCTGCGCCATCATCTGGCAGCCGTTGCAGACGCCGAGCGAGAAGGTGTCAGGCCGCGCGAAGAACGCCGCGAAGGCGTCGCGGAGTTGATTGTTGAAGAGAATTGTCTTGGCCCAGCCGCTTCCGGCGCCGAGGACGTCGCCATAGGAGAACCCACCGCAGGCTGCCAGGCCAATAAAGCTGGAGAGATTCGCGCGCCCAGCGAGCAGGTCGCTCATGGTGACATCAACGCATTCGAAACCCGCTCGATCAAACGCCGACGCCATCTCGTACTGGCTGTTGACGCCCTGCTCGCGCAGTATCGCGACGCGCGGTTTTGCGAGATTCAGATAGGGTGCGCATACGCGTTCGCTGAGGTCGAACGGAACATCGACGAACAGACCGGGGCGATCCGGATCATCGAGCAGCGCAAATTCCTGCTGCGCGGACTCCGGATTATCCCGCAAAGAAGCGATATGGAAGCTGGTTTCAGCCCACATCTTGTGGAGCGTCGAGCGGACATTGGAGTAGAGAAGCTCTTGGTTTTGAAAGAACGCGAGCTCGTTTTTGGGGGTCGAGTGGCCGATCAAATATGCGGTCAGGCGGGCAGCTTCGATTTGCTTCAGAATCTCTTGGGCGTCTTCTGTGCGGACTTGGACAACGGCGCCAAGCTCTTCAGAGAACAGGACTTGGAGTGGGGAACCGCTGCCAGGCAGATCGATTTTGAGGCCGCAACGGCCGGCGAAGGCCATCTCGGCGACGGTGACGAAGAGGCCGCCGTCGGAGCGGTCGTGGTAGGCGAGCAGCTTGCCGTCGCGGTTGAGTCGCTGGATTATGTCGAAGAAAGCAAGGAGCTTAGCGGGTTCGGGTGGGTCGGGCGTTTCGCCGCCGGTGATGTTGTAAGCCTGCGCCAGCGCGGAGCCGCCGAGGCGGTTGCGGCCCTCGCCCAGGTCGATCAGAATAAGGCTGCCTTCGGGCTGGAGCTGGGGTGTAAGTGTCTTCCTTACATCATTTACGGGGGCGAAGCCGGACAGGATGACCGAGAGTGGAGAGATGACGGAGTGAGCCTCGCCGTTCTCCCGCCAGCTCATCTTCATGGACATCGAATCTTTGCCCACAGGTATCGTAAGTCCAAGCGCTGGACAGAGTTCCATGCCGAGCGTGCGTACGGCGTCGAACAGTTTCTCGTCTTCGCCCGGCGCGCCGGCGGCGGCCATCCAGTTGGCGGAGAGCTTGATGTCGGAAAGCTTTTCGATTGAGGCACTTGCGAGGTTGGTGAGGACTTCGCCCAGAGCCATGCGGGCGGAGGCTGCGGCGTCGGTAACGGCGAGGGGAGTACGTTCACCTATCGCCATAGCTTCTCCCGCTATTCCGTTGAAAGAGCGGAGAGTTACGGCACAGTCCGCGACTGGAACCTGCCATGGGCCAACCATCTGATCCTGCACGGTAAGGCCGCCGACGGAACGGTCGCCGATGGTGATGAGGAAGGATTTGGAGGCGACTGCGGGCATGCGCAGGACCCGCTCCACAGCCTTTCCAACAGGGATTTCCACAGAATCGAAGTGCGAAATTGAGTCGTTTTGAGTGCTTTTAAGCGGGTTTTGAGCGGTTTTGGAGGGCTTAATTTTTTCGATTTTGCGTTCCATTTTGGGAGGTTTCCCAAAAAGGATCTGTTGAGGCAGATCGATGGGGCGAGTTTTCCCATTTGGGTCCGCGGAGTCGATCAGGATGATTTCGAGTTCGGCGGTGGCGCGGCCGACGACTGAGAAGGGGCAACGCTCTCGATGGCAGATGGATGCGAATAGTGGAAGGCGATCCGACGGGAGGGCGAGGACGTAGCGCTCCTGTGCCTCGTTGCACCAGACCTCGAGAGGCGAGAGGCCGGCTTCGGCCTGCGGGATTGCGGCGAGGTCGAAGACACCGCCGACACCGCCGTCTTTGACGAGCTCGGGGAAGGCGTTGGAGAGGCCGCCGGCGCCGACGTCGTGGATGGAAAGGATGGGATTCTGGTCACCGAGTTGCCAGCAGCGGTCGATGACCTCCTGGCAGCGGCGTTCCATCTCGGCGTTGTCGCGCTGGACGGAAGCGAAGTCGAGGTCGGTGTTCTGATTGCCGGATTGACTTGATGCTGCGCCGCCGCCGAGGCCGATGAGCATGGCCGGACCGCCGAGGACGATGAGGAGATCGCCGGGGCGGATGGGGCGCTTCTCGATGTGCTGGGCGCGGATGTTGCCGAGGCCGCCGGCGAGCATGATGGGCTTGTGATAGCCGAAGACCGTGTCGCCAACTTGCTGTTCGTACGTCCGGAAGTAGCCGCAGAGGTTGGGGCGGCCGAACTCGTTGTTGTAGGCGGCGGCGCCGAGCGGGCCCTCAATCATGATGTCGAGCGGCGAGGCGATGTGCGCGGGGCGGGATGGTGCGCGCTCCCAAGGCTGCGGTGATTGCGGAAGATTGAGGTTGGAGACGGTGAAGCCGCAGAGGCCGGCTTTTGGTTTGCCGCCGCGGCCGGTGGCGCCTTCGTCGCGGATCTCTCCACCGGCGCCTGTGGCTGCACCGGGCCAGGGGGATATAGCGGTCGGGTGATTGTGGGTTTCGACCTTGCAGAGGATGTCGATCTCTTCTTCGTGCGAGGTGAAGATGTTGGTCTCGGGATCAGGCAGGAAGCGCAAGCCGGCGCCGCCGCGGATCACGGCGGCGTTGTCGCGGTAGGCGGAGAGGACGTTCTCGTGCGAGACCGCGTAGGTGTTGCGGATCATCGCGAAGAGAGATTTGTCCTGCGGGACGCCATCGATCTGCCAGCTGGCGTTGAAGATTTTGTGGCGGCAGTGTTCGCTGTTGGCCTGGGCGAACATGTAGAGCTCGACGTCGGTGGGGTTGCGGCCGAGGGCGGTGAATTCGCGGACGAGGTAGTCGATTTCATCTGGCGCGAGGGAGAGGCCGAGAGTGCGGTCGGCTTCGCGGATGGCGTCGGCGCCGCGGCGCAGGATGTCGATGGTGGCGAGGGGCTTGGGTGTGTGCTCGGCGAGGAGCTTGTGGAGCTCGTTGAGGCCACCGAAGAGGACGGTCTCGGTCATGCGGTCGTGCAGAGCGGGGAAGAGCGGCTGCGGGTTGCGGGAGCCATGGATTTGCACGACGCGGATGCGCTCGATGCGTTGGGCAGCGGTGAAGCCGGTGTTGAGGAGGATGTCGGTGGCTTTGCTGGACCAGGGAGACTGCGTGCCGATGCGCGGAGCGACGAAGATGGCGGGGTCCGGAAGCGGGGTGTCGGTGAGCTCGAGGAGGTCGGCGAGACGGGAGTGGTCGAGGGCTCCGTCGGCGGTGATGAGGTAGAGGAAGAAGGCGTCGACGCTGGTGACGGCGGGATCGATGGCGCGGAGACGCGCGGTCAGGCGATCGGCTTCGAAGCTGGTAAGAGCGGGCGGGCCGGCGAGGGCGAGGAGCTGCGGCTGTGAGATCTCGGGCGGGGTTGAGACGGCACCGGGCATCGTGCGGGCTGTTCCTCGGGGCAGAGGCCCCAGTTTGAATTTCGTTCCTGAGTTGCGGTTGGTGGCGAACGGGACGCGGCTGACATAGATAGTGTACGTGTGCCGGGAGGGGTGGTTGCCGTTGAGGAATGGTGGGTTGATCGGCAGATGACGGCGTCGTTATAAGGATGTTTCGCAGTCGCTACTCAGTCATGTTATTGACGCCAACCCAATGCCGGCCGTCGCAGCCAGCAAATGACTCAGATAGCAGATGCGAAGGACTATCCGCGGAGTCGCCGGCGAATAACCGAATGTCATCCAGAACGAATCTGGCTTGCTCGGACTTCACGAGCGCGGAGACGTGCGAAGTTCTCCACTGAAGCGCGGCTGAAGAGGATTTCGGAGCGATATCGTCGCGGGAAAGCCACACACGGACCTGAAAGGACCCGTTCTGCTGTCGCTCTTTGTGGTCTGCGAGCGCGGCTTTCGGCGCAGCTAATTTGCTGTCGCCGGTGAACAGTCCGGCGTTGAACCAACGAGGTTCGGGCAAGTTTTCGCGCCGCGGATGTTGGCGCAAGTAGTCATCATGGCAGGCCTGCGCGGTTTGAAGCTGCGCACGGAGACTTTTGCTGAGCAGGGGACTGATCTTCATCATGTCTTGTCCACGCGGGATGCCGAGCGGATGACGTGCCACGATCGCATCGTAGAGATTTCGCGTGACGTCGATTACTGCTTCTTCGTCCAGAAGGCGAGGGAGATCTGAGAGCGTGTTGGAATCAGGAACCTCGTCGCGGTTGTCGTTGAATGTTGTCAGCAGACCATCGTCTTTATCGCGGACAAAGATGGACGCGGTGGTCGCCGAGGCGGTTGTGCCTTTGCCGGGAGAATGAACTTTGATAGACGCTCGGGCGTTGCCCCGTTGGAACCAGACCCAAGCACAAAGGCCGCCATCAGGGTTGCGCGCTACGGCGTACTCCCCGTTCGGGCCCTGCAATCCTTCCTTAATGTTGCATCCGAGGCTTCGCCACTCGATGTGATTGACATGCAATGAAGTGAGCCAGTCTGCGAGGCGCTGAGAAGGCACGGACGGATCGAGCAGGTGGACATCGATCGCTTTCGCGAAAGCCAGCTCCTCGTTATTGGTGGCGTCGCGCAAAGCATTTACGGCGTCCCAGTCGGTGTAGTGCGGACCCGGCAGCGGCGGAGGAGCTTGGTTGGCGGCGTGCTCGCCGGTCCAGTGAGTGCCGTTGCAACCAGTGAGGGTTTGCGTGAGCAGATGCGATGGGCCTTCGGTGCCAAGTCCGTCGAAGAGACGAACGTCATCCACGACGAAGCGATTGTTCTCTGGGATGACTGTCGCGACGATTTCCCAATTCGCTTCGTCGGGAACGAAACCCGGAAGCTTCACGTAGGTGAGGTTCACCGTTACGTCGAATGAGCCGTCCCTCTGAGGTTCTTTGTGAACTGCGAATGCTGACAACGGGATGGCACGTTTGCTACTTCCGACGAAAATGCCGGTATCCAGCCATGCCGGCCTGGGACCGGCATCTGCATCGGGGTGTTGATGAAGGTAGTCCTCCTGACAGGCTCGCGCGGTTTCCAGTTTCTGAATCAAACGCCGGCTGAGGAAGGGCCAAAGGGCGGTCTTATCGGGGCCGGCTGGAATGCCGATCGGGTGCCGTTGCACGATCTGCTGGTAGAGATCGTTTACGCCGCCGGCAACAACAGGTTGATCGAGAAGATGAGGCAGGCCGGAGAGACGATCGGTCCATCCGGTTTGGATAAAGAATGGCTCCTGGACGCCGATATCGGAGTAAAGATGCGGCGGGCCGATGATGCCTTTGTGGAGCGTGCCGATCTGGACGAGAAAGTATCCGCTCTGGCCGCCTCGCCCAAACGAGATACGGATACAGCGCGGGAAATCGTCAGGCCCGAAGGGTTTCAAATCGCAGGTGTCGTCGGATAGCCAGTCTAGAAGTGTGACATGCGGCGGTCCAGACCTGAGCCAATCCTCGAGGCGCTGAGAGGGCAGGGATGGGTCGAGTGTCTGGACGTCAATGGACTTCGAATACGCGATGACCTGGCGTTCTGTTAATGGGGATTGCGCATGCGAAAGAGGACTGAGTAAGAGCGGCAGCATTAGCAGGAGATGCGCCTTCGTCACTTCGGCCTCGGTGATGTGTCTCCAATGCTTAGACACCGCGCCGAGGTGAAAGGTTCCTCACACGACAATTCGGAGTGGACCAGGTGCTGTTAGGTTGGGCGCTTCGGTTAGCGGCAGTGGCATGCGATTTCTTTGACAGCTTCTTTTGCTTCCTTGAGAACAATTGGGAGCAGGAACAGAGCGGCGACGGAATCCGCCCAGGGAAGATGGAAGACGAAGTTCAAGAGTAGCCCGGCGAGAGCGATCCATGACATGTATGCACAGATGTTGCTCTGTGCGGCGTCGGCGTTGAGGGCGCGGCTGCCAGTCTGCGCGGCGCGGCGCTTCTTCGCTCGGCCGAGGAGAGGCATGATGATGGCGGCTGCCACGAGAACTGCTATCCCGAGCAGGGTAGGTTCAGGCTGAAACTGATGTTTGAAGAGGCTGAGGGCTGCGGTGATGAGGATGTAGGCCGCCAGAATGTAGAGGAGATATCCCGACAGGCGCGCGGCACGCCTTTCCGCGGATGGCCCTAAAGCAAAGCGGCGCAGCACGACGAACGCTGAGATAAGCTCGATGCCGCTGTCTGCGCCAAAGGCGGTCAAGGCGACGCTGTGAGCGCGGATGCCAGCGTAAAGCGAGAGCGCGAGTTCAATGGTCATCCAGGCGATGGTGAGCGTTTGCAACAGGAGAACGGAAGGGGCTCCAGCGGTGTCGGGCGAGACGTGTTCCATGATGATTTTTGAGCCGGAAGCGGCGGCTGCAATCATTATGCTCGGCGAGAGACGCGAGGGCATATGCTGATGCCGCGCGCTGGGACGGCCAGGGCGCAGAAGGCCGGGTAGCGATTTTGCTTTACACTCTGCGGTGCAAAGTGTAGGCTTTGTGTTGCAAAGTGATGGGACCGATGACCGATCTTAATCGTGCGCTGGTTGATATACGGAGTATTCGGCGGCAGGTGGCCCGGACCACGGAGTTCCGGGGGTACGGGCCGCTGACGCTTTCGGCGACGGCGTTGCTGGCTGTGGTTGCGGGTGTGGTCCAGCAAAGGTGGATTCCGGAACCGGCGGCGCATCCGGTGAGCTATGTCGCGCTGTGGCTTTCGACGGCGATCGTGTGTGCGGCGCTGATTGCGACGCAGATGCTGACACGGGCCAACCGGTTTCATTCCGGTATTGCGGACGAGATGATCCGGATGGCGGTGACGCAGTTTCTTCCGGCAGGAGTGGCCGGGGCGGTGCTGCCGCTGGTGTTGCTGCATGCACCGCGGGAGGTTTTCTGGATGCTGCCGGGGCTGTGGCAGATCATCTTCAGCCTGGGTGTGTTTGCGTCGTGCCGCTGCCTGCCGCGGTGGATGCTGCTGGTGGGCGCGTGGTTTCTGCTGACGGGCTTTGTATGTCTGGCGCTGGGGGACAACCGTGCGCTGAGCGCGATGATGATGTCCGGCGCGTACGGGGTGGGCATGGCGGCGGTGGCTGCGATTCATTATTTTTCCTGGAAGGCTTCGACCGATGAAGAAAAAGAGTTCTAGTTCCGCGGCACCGTTTGCGTATGAGGGCCTGGATCGGGTGATCCACGAACGCGCGCGGCTGAGTGTGCTGACCTCGCTGATGACGCACGCGGATGGTTTGAGCTTTGTGGAGCTGAAGCAGCTTTGCGGATTGACCGATGGCAATCTGGCGCGGCATCTGCAGGTGCTGGAGGAAGAGAAGATGGTTCGGCTGACGAAGGAAGAGGCGGATGAGGGCCGGGTGCAGACGACGGTGCGGGTGACTGCGTCGGGGCGGAAGCGATATCTGGAGTACCTGACGATTTTGGAACAGGTGGTGCGCGACGCTGCGGGTGCTGAGGCTCAAGGGGACGAGGAGTCTTTTCGGCGGAAGTTGACGCCGGCAAGCGCGTAAAGAATGTGAGGGCGTGGGCCATTGAGAGGCCGCGCTGCGCGCTCTAACTTTGTATTGCAAAGTAAGTGGAAGCTAGATCATTAAAGGAGAAGATCGATATGAATACGTTTGCTTCGGCGCCTCAACCCTACTGGCCTCGCGTTCGCTCACGCTCGCTGGGTGTGAAGTTTTTTGTCGTGTTGCTGCTGGCGTTCGCGATGAGCATCTCGGGCTTTTTTGTGGAGGGACTAACGGAGGGCCGAGCCTATAACCACGGCGTAGCGGCGGCAGTGGATTACAGCTCGCAACAGCCGAAGACGGTGCTGGGCATACGGCTGGTGGATTCGTATCGATCGACGATGCGGTCGGTCCACTACATCACGTTGTTCCTGGGGCTGGTGTTTCTGACGTATTTTCTGTTCGAGGTGAAGACGAAGAAGAGCGTGCATCCGGCGCAGTATGCGCTGGTGGGGATCGCGCAGACGATCTTCTATTTGCTGCTGCTGTCGCTGGCCGAGCATATCGGGTTCGATTTGAGCTTTTTGATTGCGGGCGCGTCGACAGTGGGGCTGTTTGCGATTAATACGGAGTGGGTGTTCCGGAGCAGGAAGCTGGCGCTGCGGGCGCTGGCGGTGTTCACGGCGGTCTATGGGTTTATTTATGTGCTGTTGCGTGTGGAGGCTTATGCGCTGCTGGTCGGCGCGGTTACGAGCTTCGCGGCGATCGCGGCGGCGATGTACATGACGCGGAACGTGGATTGGTATGGGGAGGCAGAGTTGGCGGGGAGTTCTGCGAGCGGAGGGGACGGGCCGGTGCGGGAGTCTTGGTTGAGGTAGTGGTGTGTGAGAACCGGGTCCCGGAAGTGGGACCCGGGCCACCCGGAAGTTCCCAGGGAGAAAGCGGGAAGCAGTTGTGGTGAAACGACCGCTATCGGGGTCCTTCGACTTCGTAGCTCACGCGGGCGCGTGAGCTACTTCGCTCAGGATGACGATGCGTTCGTTGTTCTGAATTGCTGGTTGTGCAGGCTCCCTCTAATTCAGAACTGCCAAGTCATTCTCGGCTGATATGCGGGGGAGCGCGTGATCAGAGGTGGGCAGAGAGGTTGCGGGTGATGTGGGTGTCGACGTCCTGATTGCGGCGGGTGGTGTCGTTGCGCTGCTTTTCGAGGGTTTCGAGGTAGGCGGCGGTGACGTCGCCGGTGACGTAGGTGCCGTCGAAGACGGAGGTGTCGAAGTGGGTGAGGCCGGGGCAGACTTCGGTGATGGAGCTCTTGAGGTCGCAGAGGTCCTGGAAGATGATGCCGTCGGCGCCGATGTTTTGCGCGAGCTGTTCGATGGTCTTTCCGCTGGCGATGAGCTCGGAGCGCGCGGGCATGTCGATGCCGTAGACGTTGGGATAGATGACGGGCGGCGCGGCGGAGCAGACGTAGACGTTTTTGGCGCCGAGCTCGCGGCACATTGCGACGATCTCTTTAATCGTGGTGCCGCGAACGATGGAGTCGTCGACGAGCAGGACGTTTTTGCCGGAGAACTCCTGCGGGATGGGGTTCAGCTTGCGGCGGATGGAGGACTGACGCTGCGCCTGGCCGGGCATGATGAAGGTGCGGCCGACGTAACGGTTGCGCACGAAGCCTTCGCGGTAGGGAAGGTTGAGGCGCGTGGCGATTTCGAGTGCGGCGGTGCGGCTGGTTGAGGGGATGGGCACGACGACGTCGATTTTTTTGTCCGCCCATTCGCGGCGGATCTTTTCGGCGAGCTTGATGCCCATATTGATGCGGCACTGATAGACGGAGGCGCCGTCGAGGACGGAGTCGGGACGCGCGAGGTAGACGTACTCGAAGAGACAGGGCGATTTTTCGTGCGCGAGCTTCGACTGGAAGGTGTGGAGCTGGCCGTTCATGTCGATGAAGACGGCTTCGCCGGGCTGGACGTCGCGCTCGAGTTTGAAGCCGGCGACCTGGAGGGCGACGCTCTCGGAGGCGATCATGTACTCCTTCGACTGGCCGGAGAAGAGGCCTTCCTTACCGCGGGAGCCGAAGACGAGCGGACGGATGCCGTAGAGATCGCGGAAGCCGAGCAGGCCGACGCCGGAGATCATGGCGACGACGCTGTAGCCGCCTTTGCAGCGGCGGTGAACTTCTTCAACGGCAGCGAAGATGTCTTCGGGTGTGGGCTTCGCGGCGCGACGTTGTGTGAGGGCATGCGCGAAGACGTTGAGCATCACCTCGGAGTCCGACGTGGTGTTGAGGTGACGGAGGTCGCGCTCGAAGATGCTCTCGACGATTTCGGCGACGTTGGTGAGATTGCCGTTGTGGGCGAAGACGATGCCGTAGGGGGAGTTTACGTAGAAGGGCTGCGCTTCGGCGACGGAGCCGCAACCGGCTGTCGGATAGCGAACGTGGCCGATGCCGGCGTTGCCGAGCAGCTTGGCCATATTGCCGGCGTCGAAGACGTCGGTGATGAGTCCGTTGCCCTTGTGAAGGTAGAAACGATCTTCAAAGGATGTGGCGATTCCGGCAGCGTCCTGACCGCGGTGCTGCAGCATGGATAAAGCGTCGTAGATTGTTTGACCTACCGGTTGGTGTCCGAAGACACCGACGATGCCACACATTTTCCCTCGTCGCCCGAGCCCGTAAAACAAGCGCGTATTTCTATTTTATTTGTTTTCTCCAATGTCTGCAGGACGACACAGGTGGCTGCGGGGTAGAGCGCGTTTGGGCGCCTCAGATTCTGCTCTGTGCAACGGAAGTTGTAGCGGATGCGAGAAATCAACAGTTAGATGCCTATCGCAATATTCCACATGCTAACGAAAGGCGCTGGGTGGGGGTCGAACCCGAAACGCAGCGAACGACATGAGCCTCGCGGTGGAGTTCCAGGCTCGAGTAGCAGCAATAGCATCCTGACCCTGGCTGGATTCAAGAGGGAATCGGCTTAACCCAGGTGCGACCCAACTTTGTGCCTTCGGCACGAAGCGGGAAAGCTGTTGTCCGAAAACGGATTCGCTAGCGGTTTGCATTGAGAGGAACCGATTAGTGAATTCTGTTGTGTTTGATTTTTTGAAGCGTCCGGCCCGTCGTGTAGCAGATCGAAACACCACACCAAAGTCGACAGACCCATGTAACAACCGCGAAGTTGTAGCGGCTGCTCCCCAGACCGGGAGCAACTTGCTACCCCTACGTGATGAAGGTATCGACACCGATTGGTGTACTGGCCCTAATGCCCAACGACCAGCATTGCTCTGCCTTGTAGGGAGCGGTCGCGGCGCATCCAGAGGGTTCGGTATGCGGATGAAGTTTTTGGCCACGGTTGTGGCGTTCGGGGTTGTTGTAAGCCTGTTGTGCTCCGGTTGTGGGTCCGGAGTAACGGTGATGGCGATGGTCAGCCCGTCGATCAACCAGGTTTCGCCGCAGGTGGTAACGGCCGGCACGCCGAACGTGACGGTGACAGTGCAGGGCGCGAATTTTGAGTCGCAGGCCGCCCTAACAGTGAACGGCACGGCGGTGCCGACGACAGTTGTAAATTCAACGACGCTGGCGGCAAATATCAGCGGCACGACACTGGCGCAGCCCGCGGTGGCGCAGCTGCAGGTGCGGAACAGCGATGGGGCATCTTCGAATCAGGTTCCGCTGACCGTGACGAGTGCGCCGGACAACGGAAATTCGCTCGGGATCACGACGACGAGCCTGCCGAGCGGACAGGTTGGAGTTGCTTATACGGACACCTTTACCGCGAGCGGCGGCAATTCTCCCTATACATGGACGGTTTCCTCAGGTACGCTTCCAGCTGGGCTGACCCTTTCCACCACCGGGGTACTATCGGGCACACCGACAGCCAGCGGGTCCTACACGTTTTCCATCACGGTTACGGACTCGCACATGTTGACGAAGACGATTACGTTTTCGCTCCTGGTGAGTGCAGCGACAAGTTCGTCGGCTTTGCGCGTCACCACGACAACGATGCCCGCCGCACAGGTGGGTGCGACATATAGCACGACGCTGAGCGCGACGGCTGGAACTCCAAGCTATACATGGTCGATTTCGTCGGGCAGCCTTCCGGCGGGACTGGTCCTGTCGAGCAGCGGTGCGATTTCAGGCACGCCGACAACGGCAGGCACGTCGACGTTTACAGTCGCGGTGAAGGACAGCGCCGCGCGTACGGCTTCGGCACAGGAGTCGATCACAGTCTCTCCGGCGGCGTTGTCGATTACGACGACGAGCCTGGCGGCGGCAACGAAGGGAAGCTCGTACAGCGCGACGCTGAGCGCGACGGGCGGAACGCCGAGCTACACGTGGTCGATTTCGTCAGGCAGCCTTCCGGCTGGTTTGACTTTGTCGAGCGCGGGTGCGATTTCGGGGACGCCGACAACGACGGGAACGTCAACGTTTACCGTGGCGGTGAAGGACAGCGCCACGCATACGGCGACGGCGCAGGAGTCGATTACGGTCTCTGCGGCCGGATTGTCGATTACGACGACGAGTTTGGCGGCGGCAACGAAGGGAAGCTCGTACAGCGCGACGCTGAGCGCGACGGGTGGAACGCCGAGCTACACATGGTCGATTTCTTCGGGCAGCCTTCCGGCGGGTCTGACTCTGTCGAGCGCAGGTGTGATTTCGGGCACGCCGACATCGACGGGAACTTCGACATTCACGGTTGCGGTGAAGGATAGTGGATCGCCTGCACAGACGACATCGTTGCAGGAGTCGATTACGGTTTCTGGTGCGGCATTGTCGATAACGACGACGAGCCTGGCCGCGGCAACGAGTGGAAGCTCGTACAAGGCGACTCTCAGCGCCAGCGGCGGAACACCGAGCTTCACGTGGTCAATTTCGTCGGGCAGCCTGCCGGCGGGTCTGACTCTGTCGAGCGCGGGTGTGATTTCGGGCACGCCGACATCGACGGGAACTTCGACGTTCACGGTTGCGGTGAAGGACAGCGCATCGCTGACGGCGACGGCGCAGGAATCGATCACCGTCTCCGCAGGTACGCTGACGATTACGACGGTGAGCCTGGCGTCTGTGAAGAACGGCAGCTCGTACATTGCGACGCTGGGCGCGACGGGAGGCTCGGGGAGCTACACATGGTCGCTCGGGTCGGGCAGCCTTCCGGCTGGACTGAACCTGTCGAGCGGAGGCGTGATCTCTGGAACGCCGACGGGATCGGGCACGTCGACGTTTACGGTTGCGGTGAAGGACAGCGGATCGCCTGCACAGACGGCATCGCAGCCGGAATCGATCCAAGTGATCGGCGGCAGCCCAACGATTACGACGACGAGCCTGGCCGCGGCAACGGATGGAAGCTCATATAGTGCGACGCTAAGCGCGACGGGTGGAACCCCGGGCTACACGTGGTCGATTTCGTCGGGCAGTCTGCCGGCGGGGCTGACTCTGTCGAGCAGCGGTGTGATCTCGGGAACGCCGACGGCGACCGGAACGGCGACGTTCACGGTTGCGGTGAAGGACAGCGCATCGGCGACGGCATCGCAGCAGGAATCGATTGCGGTAGGTGCGGCGGCGAGCAAGTTGACGATTACGTCGACGAGCCTGGGTGCTGCGCAGACGGGAAGTTCGTACAGCACGACGCTGAACGCGACGGGCGGTACACCGAGCTATACGTGGTCGATTTCGTCGGGTAGCCTGCCGGCGGGTTTGAACATGTCGAGCGGCGGCGTGATCTCGGGTAAGCCGACAGGAACGGGAACGTCGACCTTTACCGTTGCCGTTACGGACAGCTCATCGCCAACACAGACTGCTTCGGTGCAGGAGTCGATTGCGGTTACGTCGTCGCAGCTTGCGGTGGTGACAACTTCGTTGAGCTATGGCACGACAGGCACCAATTATTCGGCCACGGTTAGTGCGAGCGGAGGAACTCCGACGTACTCATGGTCGGTGGCTTCGGGCAGTTTGCCGGCAGGACTGTCGATGTCGAGCGCAGGTTTGATCTCGGGTACGCCGACAGCGACGGGGACCTCCAGCTTCACGGTTTCCGTGTCGGATAGCGAGTCTCCAACCGCGACGGCGACGGCGCAGGAGTCGATCACGATCAATGCTCCGGCGACGCCTGGCAGCGCCCAGATCTACGTGTTCCCACAGGCGCCGGTTGCGCCGCGCGGTTCATACCAGACGGTGACTGCGATCGTGACGGGTGTAAACGACAAGACGGTGACATGGACGACGGATGGAGGCACGATTGTCGGAACGAACCCGTGCGTGGCGAATGAGCCCTGCACGGTGGCGCTCTACTCGACTTCAACCGGTACGTATCACCTGACTGCGACGAGCGACGCGAACCACTCGATTGTGGCGACCTCGACGATCACCATGACGGCATCGCCGGTTCAGAGAACGGATCACCCTCGCTTCCTGGTGACCTCCTCGATGCTGCCAGCGTTGCAGGCAAATGCAACCAGCGCCAACCCAGCGTACGCCGGCCTCCAGGCCCTGGCGAGCCGCTACTATTCCAGCGATTCGTCCATCTGGACGTTCTCGACGTGGAACGGGAGTGGGTGCTCCGGCGGTTCAGGACCAACGTCTGATCAGAGCGCGAACTACCGGGAGAATGATGCCTGGTGGATGACGATCGTGGGCTTGCTTGATAACAGTCAGGCTACGCGGCAGCAATACGGGTGCGCAGCTCGCGATGTGTTCATGACGAACATCGGTTACGTGCTCAATGGTGAGATCGGCCTGTTGCAGGGGAATCGATGGGCAGATGGTGCACTTCAATGGGCGCTTACGGCTGATTGGCTTATGGGCGGCGGGTACCTGAGTGCTTCCGACCAGACCACAGTCCGCGCGTATCTGGCGATGCTGGCCTACGATCAGATCAATGACATCTACAACGGTGCGCTGGCACAGATTGGCGACTACAACTCCAATGCTCAATTCCTCCAGACGAGTGAATGGTCGATCACGGGAATGCGGTCGATGGGAAATAACTACACGCACGCTCGAATTCTCGTTCTGACAGCGGCCGCCCTTACGTTTAACGACAACAGCACCGACGATCCGCCGCTCACCAATACCTGCAATGCGACACGGTACCAGGTCTGCCCTGACGGGACGGCTGGATCGCTGCACGCCTACTGGACGTATGTGTCCGGCGGGATGCTGTATAAAGACTGGGCTACCATGGAAGACCCTTCCGTGGTTCAGGCCGCCTATGGATTCAGCAGCACCCCAACATGCAACACGGCCTGGCACACCCCTACTTCGTGCCTGGGACAAGGGCGCGGCGGTGAGTCGAGCGAGGGAACGAGCTACGGTGCCTCGATTGTGAAGCTGCGTTGGGCTTTGAACGCAATTCATACGGCTGGTTATGACGATCCTTTGCTGTACGGACCGCAGATGAGCATGGATTCGATGAGCTACTGGGATCTGCGTTATGTGTCAGACCTGACCCAACTGACGGGCCGAAGCGGTGTTTCGACGGACCAGTCGCGTTGGAACTACCTGACGGATGGCGACTCGCTGAACTACTATCTGTACCCATCCGGCATGGGCACCGAGGCCGCGATGCTGTCGGCTGACGCTTATGTTGGAAGAACAGATGACTCTGCCGGCCTGGAATGGCTGGTTGCCAACAGCGCCTTCGGAGGTGCAAATGGATCGGTGGGGAACTGCCAATTCTACTGCGGCATCGTGAACGAACTGGGCAATGATTACGCTTCCACGGTTGCGCTTGACCTGTTTATCTCTTCGGCGCCGGACCCCACAGGCCAGCTGACCGATCCTCGCACCACTCTGCCTACCGATTGGTTCAACGCAGGCAATCAGCACATCGTGGTGCGGGATGGCGGCTGGACTACGGGCGCGAACACGATCTTCTCGTCCTATTGCACGAATACGCAGATCGACCACGAGCATCAGTTCTGCGGTGGCTTCGACCTGTACAGCCAGGGCGAGTACATCACGAAGGGCCGAATGGAGTTCAACGACTATAACGATGAGTTCAGCGCGGCGTGGAACAAGAACAATCTCGACCTGATTCAGTATCCGGGGCAGACATGGTGCACGTCTAACCCCTGGTGCACATTCAATCAGGCGGCCACTGATGGAGGCCAATTCTGGCATGGCTATGAGTCGGGGCTTTCAACTCTCTACCACTCTGAACTGCCCGGATATGTTGCGGCCATCGTTGACGACCATAATGCGTTCAACGGCGCATGGGGCGTCTACAGCAACTTCAATGGTGTGACGGGGGCTTCACGTTCCCTGATCTATCTGCGCGGACAGAATGAGGTGATCTACTATGATCGCGGCGACACGGGGTCGAACGCCTGGGAGAAGGCAACCTATCTCGTTGCAACCGGGGCGCCCACGATCACAGGGAACACCGCATCATGGCCTACACGATCGGGTAAGCAGGAGGTGTTCTGGACGGCGGTTGAGCCGGCGCAGACGGCTCCTTCCCTCGATACCACGTATACGGACGCAGACGCTGCGCGTGACTGGGAGATATATGGGCGGATGAAGATCGACGCAGGGAGCGTAGCCACGGCGCGGTTCCTGAGCGTTCTGCAATGGGGTCCTGCGGGGTCGTCGGTGACGGCGTCCACACAAGTAACCTCGACCTCGGGCACAAGCTTTGAGGGAGCTCTGGTTGGATCTACGGTGGTGATGTTCATGCATGATTGGCCAGCAAGCTTCACGAGCGTGACCTATCCTGCATCCGGCGCTACCACTCAGTATGTGTCTGACCTTACGCCAAACACGACTTACTCCATATCCGGAGCAGGTGCGCCTTCCACTGCAACCACCGATAACGCTGGTGTCCTCACGTTCAGCGCGAGCGGGTCAGGAAATATAACGATCTCACCCAGCGGTAGCTAGACGATCTATGGACCTGCCAGACCAACGACAGGTCCCTCGGAAGTGTGTTGAGAGAAGGCGCCCTGAGTTTGTAAAGACCCGGGCGCCTTTTTTCATTCTGCCAGTCCAGTCAGGTCTATCAATTAACAGAAGCGCGAAGTGCGGAGGTGCCCGAAACATAAGCCGTATGGAGGCGTGATAGCATGCGAGCAAATCGGAGGTGGCCCGCAATATAGCTGTGCGGCTGTTCTTTGAGAGTAGCGAGCAGTGAAGTGGAGATTCGCAAGACTTCGCGCCAGTCGAATTCGATCCCGGAAGAAAAGAGATGCTGTTGTTATGTCCAAGCTCACGAGCGTGATTCTTCTCGTCTTTTGTCAAATTACTGTGGCGCAGAAGATCTTTGTGTATCCACGAGTTGCAGTTGCTCCTCGCGGCACCTATCAGAGCGTTACGGCGATCGTTACAGGCATCAACGACAGGAGGGTTACCTGGACGGCTTCAGGGGGCAAGATTGTGGGCGGCAGTTCGTGCGCGATAGATGAGCCGTGCACGATCGCACTTGTCAGCGATACGGCCGGAAAATATACGCTAACGGCTACGAGCAACGCTGACCATTCGCTGTCGGGCTCTTCAGAGATCAGTTTCACGGAGTCGCCGCAGCCGGTAACAACGCATCCGCGGCTGGGCCTCACCGTCGAGATGCTGCCGCGTTTGAGAGCGAAGGCGGTTGGAAAGAATCCTTTGTACGAGAGCATCAAGGGAAAGGCCGGCAGCTCTCTCGAGAGGGACGCAGGTATCTGGAGTTGGACGTGCAAAGGTGGATCGGGCCATCCGAGTTCCGATCAGTCGCAGAGCTATAAAGAAAACGATGCGTTCATTTTTGCCATGATGTCAGAGATCGCGCCGACGAAGCAGGAGCGCGATCAGTGGGGATGTTATGGACGCGATGTGTTCATGACAATGATCGGATACGTGATAAGCGGGTCGCTCGATCTTGGAAAGGGAAATCACTGGGCAGACAGTGCAAGAGAGTTCGCGTTCACGGCTGATTATCTGCTTGGGGGAGACTATCTAACGCCCTCGGACATGAATGTGACTCGGCACTACCTGGCGAAGCTGGCGTTCGAGCAGATCAACAATATCTATAACGGCAATCTGGCGGTGATAGGTAAGTACAATTCGCCTGCGCAGTTTGAGGAGTCCAGCGAGAATTCGTCGACGATCATGCGTGGGATGGGGAATAACTACACGCATGCGAAGATCCTGCTTCTTACAGCGGCAGCGCTGACGTTTAATGACAACCCCACGGACGATCCGCCGCTGTCGAATACGTGCAATGCGACGCGGTACCAGGTGTGCCCCGACGGTACGGCTGGATCATTGCACGCGTATTGGAGCTATGTGAGCGGCGGCATGCTCTACAAGGACTGGGCGAACATGGAAGATGCCGGCATTGTGCAACCGGCCTATAACGCGGCGTTCAACAACCTTGCCTCTCAGCCGATGTGCAATACGCTGTGGCACATACCGATGCCTTGTCTTGGGCAAGCGCGGGGAGGTGAGTCCAGCGAAGGTACAAGTTATGGCAGCTCGATCGAGAAACTGATGTGGGCGCTGAATGCGATTCATACGGCAGGCTATGACGATCCGCTGCGATACGGGCCGCAGATGAGCCTTCACACGATGAGCTACTGGGATCTGCGCTATGTGGCCGATATAAGTTTGCTTACTGGTCTTAGTGGTACTCCAGACGACAAGGGGCACTGGAACTTCATAACTGATGGCGACTCACTGTCTTACTTTATCTATCCGTCCGGCTACGGGGCGGAAGCCGCGATGCTGGAGGCAGATTCCTATGTAGGCAGAACCGACCGCACGGCTGCGTTGAAATGGCTGTTGATGAATTCAGCGTTTGGAATGGCTGACGGAAAGGTCGGAGCCTGTAAGTTCTACTGCGGGATCGTCAGTGAACTGGGTAATGACTATGGATCGCGCATCACGCCTAACCTTTTCGTTACGCTTACAGCGGAGGACCTGACGAATCTGACTGATACGCGGGCGTCATTGCCAACGGACTGGTATGACGCGGGGAATCAGCACATTGTTGTGCGGGATGACTGGACCATCGGAGCAAACACGATTTTCTCGGATTACTGCACGAACACACAGATTGATCACGAGCACCAGTTCTGCGGCGGATTCGACCTCTACAGCCATGGTGAGTACATCACGAAAGGCCGGATGGAATTCAACGACTACAACGACGAGTTCAGTCTGGCGCGGAACAAGAACTCCGTAATGCTCATCCAGTTTCCGGGTCAGACGTGGTGTACGGCAAACCCGTGGTGCAGCTTCAATCAGGCTCTAACGGATGGAGGGCAGTTGTGGCATGGCTACGAGGCTGGCCTGACAACGCTTCGTCACGCGGAGTTACCCGGCTATGTTGCCGCGATTGCCGACGACCGCAATGCATACGACGGAGCATGGGGAGTGTACGCCCACTTTAGAGACGTAACGGCAGCTTCACGGTCCCTGGTGTATCTGCGCCGATTGAACGAAGTGATCTATTACGACCGCGGAGAGACGGGCTCGAATGCATGGGACAAGGCAAACTATCTGATCACAACGGGCCAGCCCAGCTTCAAAGGGAACACGGCTTCGTGGCTAACACGTTCCGGGCGGCAGAAGGTGTATTGGACGGCCCTGGCGCCTTCGGGCAAAGCGCCGGAACTGGAGAAGACCTTTGACGATGGAGATGCCAAGAATGATTGGGAGATCTACGGTCGGATAAAGGTGGACGCGGGGAATATTGGATCGGCAAGGTTCCTGAGCGTTTTGCAGTGGGGGCCGACGAACTTCTCAGCAACGGCGCCGTCGCTGGTCGTGTCCAGCGGCGGAAAGAACTTTGAAGGAGCTCTGGTCGGCTCGTCAATAGCGATGTTCATGCGTGAACGGTCGGCGAATTTTACAACGATGTCCTATCCAGCTTCCGGAGCGACGACGCAGTATGTTGCGGATCTCGCACCGAACATGTCGTACGCGATTTCGGGGGCAGGCGCTCCGGAGCGGGCAACGGCGGACAATGCCGGCGTCCTGACGTTTCACGCAGATGGCCAGGGAAGCATCACAATCTCAGCAATTCATTGAGCTCAATGCCGGTCTAGAGATGCTTTTGGGCCGTACTGTATTCTGTTTTGGACGGGATAGCCAAACCGCTGACTGATGGGATTTTTTCTAAGCATCCTTTACTTTCTGACGTACTACCTCACGCCAGAGGTTATGTTTGGCAACCAGGTGGCTCAATTCCGCGTGGAGTTGATTCTCGCGATCATTTTGATCGTCGTATCGCTCCCCGCTCTGCTGCGCAGTAATGTTTTCAAGACAGCACAGAGCCCGGCGCTAATAGGGTTGGCGTTCGCAACCTTCATGTCGGTTCTGGTGGGTGCCCACTGGGCAGGTGGCGGACTGACTGCCATTCTGTTGTTCATCCCAAACGCAATCGCCTACTTCCTTGTGTATATCCATTGCAGGTCGAAGGGGAAGTTGCAGGTCCTTGTGCTGCTCATGCTGTTTGTCTGCTTCTTCGTGATCGGCGCAGGAATGCGCGAACAGCGCCAGGGTATGCCACAGGGACAAGCGGCTGAGAATGTAGACATGCCCGATAGCTACTTTATCGGCATGAGTAATTCCAAAGGCGAGTGGTTCTACAGGCTGCGAGGCAAGGGGCAGATCGCCGATCCGAATGACTTTGCACAGATTATCGTGTGCACTCTTCCGCTTACATTCTTCTTCTGGAAACGCAAGAGAGCAGTGCGAAACTTCTTCTTCGTGCTGGTGCCTGTGGGCGTGCTGATTTGGGGGATGTATCTCACGCACTCACGTGGGGCCATTCTTGGAGTGCTTGCCATCATTCTCGTGGCAGCTCGAAGGAAGATAGGCACTGTTCCGGCGATTCTACTGGCGGGCCTTCTCTTCGTCGCCGCCTCGACCACGAACTTTGCCGGAGGACGGGATATCTCCACCAGTGCAGGAGAGGATCGCACGGCGCTTTGGGGCGATGGCCTGCAGTTGCTCAAGACTCATCCTGTGTTCGGTGTCGGATTCGGTCAGATGCCCGAGTACTTTGGCCACACCGCTCACAACACCATTGTTGTCTGCGCCGCGGAGCTTGGATTCTGCGGGCTCTTCTTCTGGTCGCTGTTTCTGTTGCCGAGCTTGAGGGATGCTACAAGCGTTGCGTTCCGAAAGAATGCAATTGAACGGGAACCAGTGGTTTCGTCGGATACCTCTTTCCCTTTGGCTCCGGCTAGCCTGAATGTTCCGGACGAGGCGGAAATTACAAAGTTCGCCCGGCTGCTGGTGCTTTCGTTCACGGGATTTCTTGTTACAGGGTGGTTCCTCTCGCGGGCGTATATTCTGACGCTCTTTCTTCTGGCGGGCTTTACGGAAGCGATCTATGAGATGGCGCGCCAGCGGGGCATGGTGCCGGACAGGCTGCCATTCGGCCGCGTCTTCAAGTACTCCGGAATGATGGCGGTAGGGCTGGTTGTGATGATGTACGTCGTGTTGCGTATCGTTAACCTGACGCACTGAAAGGTTCAAGTGAAGAGCGCAGCGGCCGGCGGTCTCAAGGCATGAAGATCGTCCACGTAGTTGACAGCATGGAGGTGGGCGGCGCCGAGACGCTGGTTGCACAGATGTGTCGTCTGCAACGCGAGGAGGGACACGATCCGCAAGTGTATGCGATCGCAAAGCTCGGCGCGTTAGGCGAACGCATGCTGGCGGAGGGTTTCCGTGTAGAGGCAGAGGTAGGCCGGAAGCTGGTCGATTCTACGGTAGGGTTTCTGCGGCTCTTTAGAGCGTTCAGGCCGGATGTTGTTCATCTGCACAACCCTACGCCGACAATCTATGCTGCTCCGGCCGCAAGGCTCGCGGGAGCGGTTAGCGTGATTTCCACGCGGCACAGTCTTGTAGCGCCGCCTCGCGACCGCATTATGGAGCGTAAGTACGCTTTCGCGGCACGATTCTGCGACTGGATTGTGGGCATTTGCGATGCGACGGTAAACAACATTAAGGATGCTGGGAGCGCGCCTGCAAGCAAGATTGTGCGGGTCTATAACGGCACGGTTCCTGTGCAGCGCGCGCCTGAGGAACGTTGGCCGATAAAGAGTGGCTTCACGCTGCTGTTTGTGGGACGTTTGGAGCAGGTGAAGAATCTGCCGTTTCTTCTCGAAGCAGTACGCAATGCGGTTCATCAAAACGCAGGTGTTCAGTTGTGGGTCGTGGGGGACGGAACGCAACGGGCTTCGCTGGAGCAGCTTTCGAAGGAGCTTGGACTTGAATCGAACGTGACGTTCTGGGGGCAACAGCTTGAGGTCGCGCGTTTTTTCTCTGCTGCGGATGCCTTTGTGATGTCGTCTGTCTCGGAAGGGCTGCCGATGTCCTTATTGCAGGCGTTCTCGATTGGATTGCCGGCGATTGTCACGGATGTCGGCGGAATGGCGGAGGTCGTGCGGTTTGCAGATGGCGGGGCAGTCGTCCCCGTGACGGACGGCCAGGCGATGACGGCGGCCATCCTGGATTTTGCGGCGAATCAGGAGCGGCGCAAGCAGTTTTCTGCGAACGCGGCGGCGGCATACGAGTCGCACTTCACGCTGCCTGGCATGGTGGACGCGTATGTCGAGCTTTATCGAAAAACGCGCGGAGCACGGCGGAAGGCTGGCGGCTAAGGTCTGCTACTCGGCTTTTGCAACTCGGACCGGTGCATCATAGACGGTTCTCGTAAGCAGCCTTCCTGGATTGCCGACGCAGATGTGGCCCGGCGGAACGTCTTTGGTGACGACCGCAGCGGCCCCGATCACCGCACCCTCCCCGATGGTCACGCCTGGCAGAACGATGGCTCCTCGTCCTAGCCACGCCTTGTTGCCGATCCGTACGGGACGAACGTCTTCGGGAGCGACCTGCACGCCGGCGGCCCGCTTGTCGGGGTCCAATGGGTGGCCGGAGTAGTCGGACACGGAACATTCGGAGGCAATCAGGACATCGTCGCCGATCTCGATCAGCCGAGCAACGGCGAAGATGCATTTGGAACCGATGAATGTTCGGTTGCCGATTTTCAGCTCGGGACTATCGAAGATCCGCCCTCCGGCTACGTTCAGCGCGCCGGAGAGGTAGACATCATCTCCGATGTAGACCTTTACTGCGCCAGTGATGCTCGGGATGCGCTCCATCTGTAGGCGCTTGCCGACCGAGGCGCACATGGCCCGCAGAACCGGATAGCGAAAGAATGCGACGCTGAGCCGCTCGCCGATTTCATACCTCGTCTGGCGCCAGTACTGGATGAATTTGAAGATGGGATCAAGAGCTCTTGGGACAGGAATTTGAAGGGTTAGAAGAGCCTTCGCGATTGCTTTGAGCCTGGCATAAAAGGGAGTTTCAGCTCGTTTGATCTTCAGGATCAGATTGTTCATCGGCGTTATGATCTGCTCTTGTTCGGCTCGGCTACTCCGAGCTTGATTGTTAACACTCTGCAATCACAGCGCATCGGACTGCTCCTCGGGGGTAGAGGGTGATCGGCAGCTACGTCATGCCCGGAGAGGCGACATCGGTTGATCTTCCCGTCGTCCAGATCTTCCACAGAGGCCCACGTGTGAAGAGGAACTTGTACAGCCCAACCACTGCTGCTGCATTCAGAACAAGCAGCGCGTTGGCCGGACCGGCTATTCGGCTTACGAGCGGAATCTTATAGCGGCCGCCGACGATTGCAAGCAGACAACCGACCACCTGCACCACCGTCAATACGGCAAAAAACGTGGAAGTCCTGGCAAGCACAGCAGAGGAGATGAGCAGCAACACCATCAGGTACGGCACAAGCAGGCGCATCAGCTTGTGCGAGAAGAACTGAAAAAGGATCCGATTCTGGCCTGACAGGATCCACGGAGCAAGTGCGACAAGCTGGAAGTTGCCTGCTAGGGTCCTCACCTTGCGGCGGAATTCACCTTCGATTTTTGGGGGCCATTTATCGACAACAAGCGCCTTCGGGTCGACGACGCTCCGATAACCCTGGCGAACTACGGCGAGCGGCTGAAACATATCATCCAGGATGATTCCAGGCGGTTGCCGGGTCGCGAGCGCTCGGCGCACAGAGTAGAAGCATCCTGGAACCCCAACGACTGAATCGATGCCGGCTTCGCGGTTTCTGAGCCACTGCTCATAGAGCCAGTATGCACGGCCGACCGAGGCTGATCCGTCGGCCTCGTCATTGCGCGCGAGCACGTACTCTCCCGCGACGCATCCGATCTGCGGATCTGCAAAGTTGCTTACTAATTGTTGCAGGGCGCCGGGAGCGATCTCCGGCCGGAGATCGACGAACACGATCAGCTCTCCCGTAGCCTGTGCGATGCCCGCATTGACGGCTGTTGCTTTGCCTCCATGCTCGGGGAGGATGATCGCGCGAAGCCTGGGGAGCTTCTGCGCAGAGAGAAAATCTGCCGTCCCGTCCGTAGAGCCATCGGAGACGACGATGAGCTCTTGCAGATTCGGGTAGTCCAGGCTCAGGAGCTGCTGGACTCTGTACTCGAGCAGCGACATACCATTTCGGACGGCGAGGACGATGCTAACGCTGGGGTGAATCGGGGCCGGAGTCCAGGGGCGGGCACGAACGCGCGCGAGCACCCACAGGATCAGCGGATAACCGATGTACGTATAGAGGATTCCAGTGAGCGAGAGCCAGAATACGAGCTTCACGTTATGCGTCTCCGTCCGGCGTACCCGGCGGACAGATGTGACTCAGACGCGATGGGCAGAGGAGTGATGTTGTTGACCTGATTGCGGGAAACCGAGCGTCCGCAGCCGATTGAAGCGATATGCGCATCAAAACCTGAATGTGTCGAACTCACGTGCCATATGCGAAGGGCAACGCTGTGCGCTTGAAGATCATGATCGGGTTCGGTGCACAGCCTTGTCAATCACAGCTTTACGGCACGTTAGTACGCACGATAGTAAGGGGTTTCCTTGATTCGCCGATGCTATGATGAGGTGGATCAATGGCGAAGAAGATGGCCGGGTTTGTTCCCTGGAGGGCTCAGCGTTGAGGCGGAATTGCGGACGTTTGTGGGGTACAAGGGCGGCCTGAAGGCTCCGAAGCAATGAAGTGACCCCCGAATTGTGGTTTCGCCCCTGAGATCAGGATTCCTCGCCACGCCAGACCGGCAAGCAGAGACATGTCGAACACAAAGATTATCGCGAAAAACACCGGCTGGTACGGGCTCGAGAACATCATCAGTGCGCTGGTCACACTGTTCACGTCTGTTGCGATTGCCCGGACCCTCGGGCCGTCGAAGATGGGCTACCTGATCTATGTGGCAGTTATCGCGTCGTTTGTGGCCAGCCTGGGCAGCCTCGGAATCCCGGCGACGACACAGAAATACATGGCGGAGTTCCTGGGGATGTCCGACCAGGGGACAGCGCGCTACATCTACTTCAAGACACTTTGGCTCCAGGTGGGCCTCTCGGTGCTGGCAACGACCGGCATAACGATCTGGGTGCTGGGAGATGCGAGCAACGGATACAAGCTTGCATCGGTGCTGATAGTACTCAGCATCCTGCCCTCAATGATCAATTCGATTCCTGCGCAGGCCAACGTCGCAACGGAAGAGTTGCAGTACAACCTGCCGGCTTCGGTCATCTCCATCCTGGTGTTCTTCGTGGCGATTCTCGCTACGGCGATCTTTAACTGGGGTGTCATCGGTTACGGCGCGTCGGTGCTTCTAACGCGGCTCGTTGACTGCCTGGTTCGGTTCATCCCGACGACGGCACGCATCGCCCGGTGGCCAAAGGCGCACGTTGAGCCGTATGGCCTTCCTCAGCGAATGATGACGTTTGCGTGGCAGAGTATCGCGACGATGATCTTGGCGATGGTGGTCTGGGACCGCTCCGAGTTTATCCTGCTCAAGCACCTCTGCTCTGACATACGCCAGATCGCTTTCTACTCGGTGGCGTTCAGTATGGCGGAGCGGCTGCTGATTACCTCGGCTGTGTTCGGATCTGCGGCAGGGGCAACCATCTTCGCGCAGTACGGCCGAGACAAGTCTCGACTGCCGGCGATTACGGCGGCGAGTTTCCGCTACCTTGCTCTTTCTTCGATCCCGGTGCATTTCATCGCCGTGTCACTGGCGTTTCCGGTGTTACTCGTTTTCTATGGTAAGCAGTACGCGGGCGCAGCGATGGTTGTTACGCTGGCTCCGTTGCTGTGTATGCCCAAGGCGTTCATTGGACCAGTGCAGAATCTTTTGCAAAGCTGTGAGCGCCAGAAGTACGTGATCTGGGCGACCGTGCTCGCGGGCATCGTCGACCTCAGCGTCGCATGGCTGTTGATCAGGCGAGGACACGGTGCGGTCGGCGCCTGCCTGGGAAGCGGTGCTGCCCAGGTGACGGCGGTGGGGACCATGTGGGTGATCGCCATTCGTATGTACCACATCAAGATGCCATGGTGGCAGACCGCTAAGATTACGTTGATCAGCGTGATCGCCTCGGCTGTAGCCCACTTCGCGAGCGTGCCGTTTGCGCCGCTGTGGGGAGTCATCATCGGAGGCACGGCTGCGCTCGCAACGCTGCTCGTGCTCTTCTATCTGCTTCGAGTTCTTGAGCCCGAGGACCACGCGCGGCTTGTCGTTCTTGCAGGCATGCTACCCGCGCGTCTTGCGGCGCCGGTGCACAAGATCATCGCCGTTCTGATGCGAGCGGAACTGGCAAACCCAACTCCGAGCAATGTTTAAGCGCATTCGAGATCGTAAAGCCGTTGCGACATCCACGTTTCGGTGGGTGGCGATCCTTGTAGCGGCGGGGCGAGGCGGGTCGGCGTGAAGATCAGTGTCGTCATTCCGGCCTATAACGCCGCTCATTTTCTTCCGCGCTGTCTCGAGTCGGTCTTCGCTCAGACGCTTTCTCCGGCTGAGGTGATCGTCGTCGATGACGGATCGAAGGACGATACGGCCGCCACAGCGACGAAGCTTGGAGCTACTGTTGTTAGCCGGCCTAATGGCGGACTCTCTGCAGCGCGAAATACCGGCGTTCAACACGCGACAGGAGAGTGGATTGGCCTTCTCGATGCGGACGACCGCTGGTCACCGGACAAGCTGCGTGCGCAGGCGGATTGTGTCCAAGCCGGAACGGTGCTGGTTTACACGGGTATCCAGATATTCAGTGATGACGGCGTTCGGCAGTCATGCCCCGCAGTGGATCCGGTCAAGGCAGTCAAGATGCTGCGCTACGCCAACCCGATCACGCCCTCTTCAGTATTGGCGAGGCGCGACGCGCTGCTTCAGACCGGCGGATTTCGCGAAGATGTTCGCGCATGCGAAGACTGGGATATGTGGGTTCGTTTGAGCCGTCTCGGCAGCTTTTCGGCGGTCACGGAGCCGCTGACGGGCTATTACGTTTATCCGTCGAGCATGAGCACCGACCCGCAGCGAATGCTCACTGCGATGGAACAGATTCTGCCTTCGACGCTGGTTTCGGACCTCAGTGGATTTGAACGGTGGGCGTGGACCCGACGAATTCGGGCTGTCCAACTTTACAGCGCTGCTGTCATCGCGCGGGAGAACGGCCGCGATGGCGAGATGTCGTACATGCTGCGCTCGCTGGCGGCATGGCCCTCTCCGCTCTGGGAGCCACACCGGTTTATCGGAGCAGCCGTAAGTGCTCGAAATCAACTGCGAAAGCCGCATGACTCGCGGCATGCCACCAGCTAAAACCTCTGCTTGGATAGATTGAACAGGAGAAAGAAATGAGAGTACTGCACGTTGTCGGGGCACGACCGAACTTCATGAAGGCAGCGCCGGTCTATCGGGCGGGGGCGAGGGCCGGATTCGAACAGGTTCTGGTTCATACAGGACAGCACTATGACGCGCAGATGTCCGATGTCTTCTTTCAAACGCTGGAGATCCCCGCGCCCGACGAGAGCCTCAACGTTGGTTCCGGATCGCATGCACAGCAGACGGCGGCGATCATGTCCAAGTTTGAGCCGGTCGTGCTCGCACGGAAGCCGGACGTCGTTCTGGTATACGGCGATGTGAACTCGACGGTCGCAGCGGCACTGGTGTGTGCAAAGCTCGGAATCCGCGTCGCTCATGTGGAAGCGGGACTGCGCTCGTTTGACCGCGAGATGCCTGAGGAGATCAACCGCCTCGTGACAGACCAGCTCTCGGACCTGCTCTTTACGCCATCGCCCGACGGCAACGAGAACCTGAAGCGCGAGGGCGTTCCCGACGACAAGGTCTTTCTCGTTGGCAATGTGATGATCGATACGCTGGTGCAATTTCTGCCAAAGGCGGAAGCTCTTTTCGGTGAATTGAAGCAGAAACTGTCACTCGACCGGTTCGGATTGATCACATTGCATCGGCCGTCGAACGTAGACGATGAGGCCGTTTTCCTGCCGATGGTGAAGGCGCTGGACGAACTCAGCCGCGATCTTCCTTTGATCTTCCCGGTGCATCCGAGGACCCGCGATCGCTGGTCGGAGCAGCTGAAACAGTGCAATCCGAACCTGCGCACCGTGGAGCCGCTTGGGTATCTCGAGTTTCTGGCGCTGCAGAAGCACGCTTCGGTGGTGGTTACGGACTCGGGTGGGATTCAGGAGGAGACTACGTATCTCGGGACCCCGTGCCTGACTTTGCGCGAGAACACGGAACGGCCAATCACGATCACCTCAGGGACCAATGTGCTGATCGGGCGGGACTGGAAGTTGCTGCGTGAGGAGTTTGCGAAGGCGCTGAACGGTCATCGCAAACAGGCTGGGCAAATTCCGCTATGGGATGGTCACGCTTCGGACCGAATTGCCGAGATTCTTTCCCGGCACGGTAATCCGCGGGCGTAGGCGAAGCGAACGGCGCGGATCGGACTGATTGAGGTATGCCAGTTCGATTCGCAGTGACGATTTTGTAGTAGAACCGCACGCCTGGATGCATGTTTACGTGGAAGATTTCTACGGCCCGATTGATTTTGACAACGCCCATCGGCTCCCGGATACTGAAGCTTCAGCCAAGGCCACCCGCATGTGTAAAGGGATGAAATTACATCACCTATGAAGCTCCCCCGGCATGCTGAAATCTGGTTTTTACCCTATCTCAGGGACCGAATCCGGCGACGTTCGCTCAAACTGAACCCGAAGCGAGTCTGGCTGGCCATTACCGACCACTATGAGCCCTGGGGTATGGGAGCATCTGTCGAGACGGCGCTTGCACGCGTCGGGCGCTGGCGTGACCGCTGGCCTCGAATTGCGAACGATGCGCCCGCCGATGCGAGCGGCCGGCCCGCACAGTACAGCTTCTTCTATCCGCAGGAGGAGTACCGGCGCGATCTGCTCGACGGTATTGCAGAGATTGTCAGGCTCGGCGTGGGCGATGTCGAAGTGCATCTCCATCACGACCACGAGACTCCCGAGGCGTTCACCGAAAAGATCCGCGAATATTGCGGGCGACTTACTCAGGACCATGGACTTTTGCGGCAGCAGGACGGCCGCACGATGTTCGGGTTCATCCACGGAAACTGGGCGCTCGATAACTCGCGGCCGGATGGGAAATGGTGCGGCCTGAACGGTGAGATTGGACTGCTGAGCGAACTCGGTTGTTATGCCGATTTCACGATGCCATCCATCCCGTCACCCACTCAATCACAGATCGTCAATCAGATTTACTGGTGCAGCAACAATCCCGACAATCGTCCCCGATCCTTCGATCATGGCATTGAAGCTGTGCAAGGCGAAGGCAGGCAGGGCGATCTGCTGATGATCACGGGTCCGGTCGCGCTTCGATTCGGGGAAAGGCTCGTGCCGCGCGTTGAAGGCGGAGAAATCGCCGGGTACGATATGCCGACTCGGGAGCGGGTGCGACAGTGGTTCGAGGTGGCACCCGTAATTGGCGATGATCTGTTCATCAAGCTTTATTCGCACGGAGCGGTTGAACGGAATCTGGATCCTCTTCTGAATCACGGGCTCTCCGATCTTTATAGATGGATTGCGGAAGAGGCGCAGCGCCGTGGAATGCAGTTTTACTGGGCGACCGCGTGGCAGATGTACTCTGCGATTGACGCGATCGTCAACGGGCGCGAGCCTGTTTCAAGTCTCACTCCCGGTTTTTCCGAGGCCCATTGATGGAACCACTTAACGTTCTTCTGGTCAGCTATGTCTTTCCTCCAGTTGGTGGCACAGGTGTCATGCGGGCCGCCAGCCTGGCGCGTTATCTGCCGGCTGAGGGTATTCGGCTGGACGTGCTGACTACCCGCAACCCGGCTGCGGTCGGGACCGATGCATCGCTGCTCAAAGACATTCCGTCGTCCGTCACAGTTCATCGCACGCTCACGCTCGATTTGCCCTTCGGAATGAAGAAGGCGATCAAGCGTTTCCTGATGGGTGCAAAGTCGTCGAAAAAGCCTGCAACCGGCCAGCAGGTTGCGCCCAAGGAGAACAAGAAGCCGGGCCTGCTGAAACGCGTGTTCGACAACGTGCTTCTGCCGGACCCGCAGGTCACGTGGTTTCCGGTGCTCTCGCGCGCGGCTCCGCGCATCATTCGCGAGCGCAAGATTGACGTCGTGGTCATCACGGTGCCCACCTTTTCGAATCTTCTATTGATAAAGAAGCTGCGCAAGCAATTTCCGAAGTTAGCTATCGTCGCCGACTTCCGCGATGAGTGGATCACTACTTCGTTCGAGCTGGTCAGTTTTTCGTTCAGCGACAGTCCGCGGGCACAGCAGGTCGCGCGCAGAATCGAGGCCGAGACTGTAGCGAACGCCACCGCGATCGTCACGGTGACGGACGCAGCCCGGCAGAAGATTCATTCACGATATCCGCAGGAGCCCGATTCAAAGTTTCACCTCGTTCCCAACGGCTTCGACGCAACCAAGATGACGCGCGCAGGAACTGTTGCCCCTCGCAACGACGGTAAAATCCTGCTGACGCACGTCGGCTCCATCTATCCGTCGACCGCGCCCAGTTCGCTCGTGGATGCTATTCAGCAGCTTCCGGCTGATGTGAAGGCGCGCCTCAAGCTTCGCTTCATCGGCCACATCGAGGAGCCCAGGTTCAAGGAGGCGCTGCTTGGGCTGGGCGACATGGTCGAGCTCTATGGGTATCTTCCGCAGCGGGAGGCGCTGGCCGCGATGAATGAGACGGATTATGTTCTGCTGCTGAACCATGATCCATTAAATGTAGGGAACAAGTTCTACGATTACGTTGGCGGCGGCAAACCGATTCTCGGCGCGGTTCATCCGCAGGGCGAGACGCGACACCTGCTGGAGCAGATGCGCGCCGGATGGTGGGCCGGCATCGACGACGTCGAGGGCATCCGCGATCTGCTGCTCGATGCGGTGAATCGCGGGGACAAGCTGCTCGAGGAATTCCATCCTGACACCGAACGGATCGCTCAGTATGAGCGCGCGGTACTTGCGCGTCGGTACGCGCACCTGTTGCATGCGATCACAGGGCGGCGGAAGGGAACTGAGCCGGCGGAGACGAGCTCCGCGCTCGTTCGGGATTTACAGGAATGCTGAGGATCGCGGTCGTCAGCCGCTACTTTCCAAGCTCCGGCGAGCCGTGGCAAGGGCGGTCGGCCTATCAGACGATTCGCGCGCTCAGTTTGCAGGCGGAGGTCCATGTCTTTTACCCGAACTCCGCCTATCCGTCATTCCTCCGCCCGCGCACTCGACTCTACAACGGCCTCGACAAGAACTACTCTCCCGCCGGCGTTAGCGTGAGTTATCACGATTACCCAGCGATCCCACTGCTTTCGCGGCCCTTCAATGGGGCGATGGCTGCCAGTGCGTTGCTGCCGCACGTGCGCGCCTTTCAGCCGGACCTGATCTTCAGCATCTTTCTTTATCCCGACTCCTATGCGGCGTTGCAGATCGCGAAGAAGCTACACGTCCCGCTTGTCGCGATGGGTATCGGTTCGGACATTCACAGCATCGCGGATCGCATCTCCGCCAAATACACGCGTACGGTTCTGCGCGAAGCGGACTTTCTTGTGACCGTCAGCGAGGACCTGCGGGAGAAGGCGCTCGCGATGGGCGCATCGCCAGAGCGGTCCCGCGCCATCGTGAACGGCTGCGATCTGTCTGTCTTCCACGTGCGTGATCGAGCTGAGGCTCGCCGGCAGCTCGAACTCGATGCGGAATCGCGCATCGTGCTGTACATCGGCCGCATGGATGTGCGGAAGGGGCTTCGCGAGCTCGTTGAAGCCTCGGCGAAGCTGCGCATGGATCGACCGGATCTGCAGGTGTACATGGTTGGCGAAGGTCCCGACAGGCCGCAGATCACGCAGGCGATCGAGGGCGCCGGTGCTGCCAACTACATCCACGCGCTGCCGCCGTGCCGCCCCGACGATGTGGCGCTGTGGATGGCTGCTGCCGACCTCGTAACGTTGCCAAGCTATATGGAGGGCTGCCCGAACGTTGTGCTCGAGGCCTTGGCGTGCGGCCGACCGGTGGTGGCGACGCGCGTTGGGGGCATCCCGGAGATCATGAGTGATGCTTGCGGACGCCTTATTCCGCCACGCGACACCAGTGCGCTGGCAGAGGCGCTCGACGCTGTGGTGGCGACCTCATGGGATGCAAACTCCATCTCCGCCCACTGGAGCCGGAGTTGGAGCACCGTCGCGGGTGAACTCATGGATGTCTTCGAAAGTGTCTCAGGTGCTTCGCGGGGAGCGCGCGCGTGAATTCAGCTTCGGGCGCCGCCGCAACTCGTCGACCGAACCATCGTATCGGCAGATGGGTGTGCCGAGTGCTGGCTGCAATCGGCCTTCTGACGGTGCTGGTGCTGGCGACACCCATCGACAGGTGGTGGGCCCATGCCTATGCCGGCTCAATGGACCAGCCGAAGGGTGATGTCCTTATTCTTCTGAGCGCAGCGAACGAGGACCACGGTTTCATTTCGTACTCATCGTATTGGCGCGCGCGATACGCTCTGCTCGCGTGGGAAAACGGCGGCTACAGGACCATAGTCATCAGCGGAGAGGCCAGCCCATCCATTCGCGATTTCCTTGTGGCGGAGGGGATCCCGACCGGTGCGATTCTTCTCGACCCGCAGTCGACCACCACACGGGAGAATGCGATCGACACTGCCCATCTTCTACAAGGGGTTCCGGGAACTCGGGTGCTGCTCACGAGTGACTTTCACATGTATCGGGCGGAGCGGCTATTTCGACGCGAAGGAGTGGACGTTATTCCTTATCCAGCGCCGGATGTGATGAAACTAAGCGAACATTGGAATGGCCGCATCTCGGGCTTCCAGACGATGACGATTGAGACTGCCAAGATCGTGTACTACCGGCTCCGAGGCTGGATGTAATTGCGAATGCGGCGTGCCGAAGCAAGCGATTTTGCAACAATCACGGAATAAACTGCGGCGCAGCGCGATTACGCGCGTGCGCCGCCTGGGCCTGATGCTAGCAGCGGAAGATCTTCTCCGACTGGATACCCTTCGTTGCGTTGCGCGAATCGACCACCAGCTGCGACTGGCGGACGATGTCCTTGTAGTCGTAATCGGAGTGGTCGGTCATGATGAGCACGCAGTCATAATCGCCGAGCTTTTCCAGCGGCGTGCATTCCATGTTGAGGTTGTAATGCCGTCCACGACCCACTTTGGGGAAGTAAGGATCGTTGTAGAGCACCTCGGCACCCTGCTCGCGCAGCAATTCAATAACGGTCAGCGAGGGTGACTCACGCAGGTCGTCGATATCCTTCTTGTACGCCATGCCGAGCATCAGGATCGTTGATCCGTTCAGCGGCTTGCGGTGGTGGTTCAGCGCCTTGGCCACGTTCTCAACGACGAACTCCGGCATCCTCTCGTTCACTTCGCCCGCGAGCTCAATGAAGCGCGTGTTGAAGTCGTACTCCTTGGCTTTCCAGCTCAGGTAGAACGGATCAATAGGAATGCAGTGACCGCCGAGCCCCGGCCCAGGATAGAAAGGATGAAATCCGAACGGCTTCGTCGAGGCCGCGTCGATAACCTCCCAGATGTCCACGCCCATGCGCATCGCGAGCACCTTCAGCTCGTTCACGAGCGCGATGTTCACGCAGCGGTAGATGTTTTCGAGCAGCTTGCTCATCTCGGCAACACGAGTGGACGAGACGCGGACCGCACGCGTGAAGATTCCCTCGTACAGCGTTGCAGCGAGCTCCGTCGCGGTCGGCTCGTGTCCGCCGACAACCTTCGGAATATCGCGGCGCGCTACCTGCGTGTTGCCCGGATCCTCGCGCTCCGGCGAGAACGCCACATAGAACACGCGATCGCTATCTTTGCTCTCCGCGGTCTTCACCTTCAGGCCCTGCGTGTTTTCCTTCTCGAGGATCGGTATCAACAGCTCTTCCGTCGTGCCGGGATAGGTGGTGCTCTCGAGCACGACGAGCTGGCCTTCGCGCAGCCACGGCGCTACCGCTCGCGCGGTGTTCTCGATAAAGCTAAGGTCTGGCTCACGGTGTCCGGTCAGGGGCGTTGGCACGCACATGATGATCGCGTCCTGCGTCGCCAGCTTGGAAAAATCATTGGTGGCGCGGAAGCCCTGCTCCTTCGCGCTCTGGATCTCCTCCGCGGGAATGCGGAAGATGTACGAGCGGCCGGCGTCCAGATCCTTGACCTTTCTCTCATCGATGTCGAATCCCGTTACGGCGAAGCCGGCTTCGGCGAACAGAAGCGACAGCGGCAGACCGACATACCCCAATCCGATCACCCCGACATTCGCGGTGCGTTTCTTCAGGCCCTCGAGGCGTTGTTCAACCGCCTCAGCAAAAGATGCTTCTTTGGTAAGCGACATAGTTCTCCAATTATTTCATCTCGCACAGGACTAGCGTCTAAACTACTCGTGGAATACCGCCATACCTGTGTGAGAGGTGAGATTCACCCGAAAGCATCATTGGCAGTATGGCGTGTCTAAAAGAGCATCGAGAGACGGCATCTAGTCGCCGGCGCTGACCAGCCGTTCTCATCAGCAAAAGCGACTTTGGAAGAGCTCGCAGAGTAGAGGTAGCAATGGCACGTTTTCTCATCACCGGCATCGCCGGGTTTATCGGGTCCACGCTGGCGCACAAGCTGGTTGAGGAAGGCCACGAGGTCTCCGGGATCGACAATCTCTCAACAGGCAATCTGGAGAACCTGGAAGACATCCGGTCGGCCATCAAGTTCGATGAGATAGATCTTCGCGACGCCGACGGCCTGCGTACTGCGTGCAAGGGTGTCGAGTATGTGCTGCACCAGGGCGCCGTCGCCTCCGTTCCGCGCTCTGTAAAGGACCCTCTGGGCTCCCACGAGTCCAACATCAATGGCACGCTGAATCTGCTGCTGGCCGCACGCGACGCCGGTGTCCGCCGCATTGTCTACGCGGCCTCCTCCTCCGCCTATGGCGATCAACCCACACAGCCAAAGCACGAGGAGATGCTGCCCAGTCCGCTCTCGCCCTACGCTGTGCAGAAGCTCACCTGTGAGTACTACATCCAGTCCTTCTTCCAGTCCTACGGGCTCGAGGGTGTTTGCCTGCGCTACTTCAACATCTTCGGCCCGCGACAGGCGGCAGACTCACCCTACTCGGGCGTCATAGCACAGTTCATCTACAAGATGATGGACGGCGTCACGCCAACGATCTTCGGCGACGGCCTGACCAGCCGCGACTTCACGTTTGTCGACAATGCGGTCAACGCCAACCTGCTTGCCTGCAAGGCGCCTAGCCAGGTCGCCACCGGCCGCGTGTTCAACGTGGGAACGGGGAAGAGCCGCACGCTGAATGAGGTCTACGATGGAATCGCTTCGGCGCTGGGGTTCCAACAGCCGCCCGAGTACGGCCCGGAGCGCGTCGGCGATGTGAAGCACTCGCTTGCGAGCATCGAACGCGCCCGGACCGAGCTCGGCTACGAACCCAAGGCTGACTTTCAGCAGGGTCTGGAGAAGACCGTGGCGTGGTATCTCTCAGAGCAGCGGAAGGGCCAGGCCGTCAGCGCGTGAGGTTTGAAGTGGTCAGTGAGTGAACAAGGCGCGTGCGTTGGCTAACGACTAACCACGAATTACTCTTCGCTCCTAAGCATGGTCATCCAGCATCGAGAGACTCTTCGTCTTCGGTCGCAGCCCAAGCACCTCGAATCCCATTAGCTTTTTCTTGGGCACATAGATCAGCCAGTTATTGCCGAGCGTGTCCGCCGGAGCCATCAGGAAGCCTGAGCCGACAACGAAGTCATGCGTGTTGTTGATGAGTCCTTCGATCGTCTCGCCGTCATCGAAGCGCACGCGCACCCAAAGGCACTGAGTCGCGGGCAGATGATCATGGAAGCGGAGATCGCGCCGCTGATCCTCGCCCGTGAAGTCGTGGACGAAGAAAACAGCTTTCACCTTTTCCAACGGAACATCTTCGATCGTGCCCGAATCCAGCCGCGTGAGCTGGATGCTGCCCCGACGCAGGTCTTCACCAGTGAGCGCGCCATTCGCGGTCGTCCACTGCGCCTTTTCGGCATAACCCTTGATTGCACCGTCGTTCCCCTGAACGACGACCCGGTAATACGAATCTGGATCGTGCATGCTTTCGAAGTCTTTCAGGCCCGTTTCGGTGCAAGTTCATACTGCTTAATTTTGTATAGCAAAGCCTTGTAACTGATCTGCAACTCGCTCGCCGCAGCCTTCCGGTTCCATCCCTTGTTTTCCAGCATCTGCGCGATCGCAGTTGCCTCGGCTTCGCCCTTCAGACTGCGCACAATCTGCTTCAGGCCCCCGCCATCCGATGAGTCGCTCAATCCATTGCTCTCGCTTCGGAACGGAGTGTACGGATTCATCTCCACAAGAATCGGTCGCTCATCGCCCAGGATGAAGTAGCGATTCACCACGTTTTCCATCTCGCGCAGGTTGCCGGGCCACGAATACCTCTGGAATGCGTCGAGCAGCTGATTGGACAACGGCAGCGGCGTGCGTCCGTACTTCTTAGCCACCTTGCGCATGAAGTAATTCGCCAGCAGCGGAATCTCATCGCGTCGCTCGCACAGCGGCGGAATCGAAAGAGAGAATCCGTTCAGGCGGTAGTAGAGATCCTCGCGAAACGCCTTTCGTGCGATCGCTTCCTTCATATTGATATTGGTCGCGGCAATGACGCGAACGTCTACGCGCATGGGCGACCGGCTGCCCAGCCGCGAAAAGGTCCCGTCCTGCAATACCTGCAGCAGCTTCGCCTGCAGAATTGCGGGCATCTCGCCGATCTCATCCAGGAAGATCGTGCCTCCGGTGCATACCTCAAACTTGCCGGGCTTCGTCTTAACGGCGCCCGTAAACGCGCCCTGCTCGTAGCCGAAGAGCTCGCTCTCGAGCAGATCTGCCGGCATCGCCGCACAGTTCACCTTCAGGAACATCCGGTGGGCACGGTTCGACATCTTGTGTGTGTACAGCGCCAGTATCTCTTTGCCTGTTCCACTCTCGCCAAGAATCAGCACCGGGATATCACTCTTGGCCACCAGGGTCGCCTGCGCCTGCAACTCGCACATCCGTTTGCTCGAACGCACAAACGAGTGTGTCTCATCCAGCGGAATCTCCTGCGGCTCTGCAGTAATCGCTTTTTGCGCCTGCGCCAGGTGCTCCTCGATAGCGCTCTCCAGGTTGCCATCCAGGAACGGCTTCAGGACGATGCCCCGAGCCCCAATCCGCGTCACCACCTCAAAATCCTTGACCTCCGCCGTGCACGACAGCATCACGATCGGCACGTCCGGGAGGCTCGCGCGAATGTGAGACAGCACGGTCAGCGATTTGTCCATGCTCTCCCACTCGAGCAGGATCAGATCCGGGGCCTCATTTCTGTTCAGGCAGTCGAGAAACGCCTGCTCCTCGGAAAAGACCTTCAGGTTGTAACGATCCTCCAGCGTGCGCCGCAGATAGTGCAGCACCGCAACGTTCGCGTCCAGCGCGTACAGCCGGGGGAGGGCCGGCACGGCCGTCCGGGAAGGTGATTCCGGGATAGCGAGAGATGAAGGCATTCCAAGCAACTCCGGCGGGCTAAGCCGCAATTCACGATAGCCTGCCCCGAATGCGGACAGATAAATCCAAACCGCGAGGCCACAGTAATTTAGAAGACTTACGGAGGCCCCGGGACGGCTCAAGTGTAGCCGGAGTTCATCCGAAAGGGAAGAACTTTGCACTTTTGTAGGCAAAAAAAGTCACACCCCCGACATATCCTGTCCCTCACGGTGTACAAAAAATTAACCCGAAAAATTAGCGGAAGAGTCGATTTCAAGGCAACTCCTTAAATCTCCACCGGTGATTCAGGAATTGGCACGGAACGTGCTACAGCAACTGTAGTGATTTAGAGACTGGACCGACCATGGATTTCGCAGAGTTCTACGATTTGCCGCCGCTGGAGCTCGCCTTTGGGCGAACCGCAGCCATGCGGGCTATTCGGCAGAAGCTGGAAAGCGTCGCAGATACGGGCGTACCGGTTCTTCTGCAGGGTGAGAGCGGCACGGGAAAAGAGGTGTGCGCGCGCTTCCTGCACATCTTCTCCGGCCGGTCCAAGGGATCGCTCGTAAAGGTCAGCTGTCCGGCGATCCCCGAAAGCCTGATGGAGACCGAGCTCTTCGGCTACGAAAAGGGCGCTTTTACCGGAGCACATTCGACCAAACGCGGGCGCGTTGAGGAGGCCCACAACGGCACCCTCTTCCTGGATGAGGTCGGCAGTCTGGATCTGTCCGCTCAGTCCAAGCTGCTGCAGGTCCTCCAGGACGGCAGTTTCGTAAGGGTCGGCGGCCACACCACCCGCACCATCGAGACCCGCCTTGTTTCCTGCGCCAATCGCGATCTGCGCGGGCAAGTCGAAGAAGGCACCTTTCGCCTCGATCTCCTCTATCGCATTAATGCGGTCACCATCAATCTTCCTCCGCTGCGCCACCGCCGCGAAGACATCGAGCCGCTCGTCGAATACTTCACAGAACAAAACGCCAAGACCTTCCGGCTCACGCCCAAAGCCATCTCGCGCTCCACGATTCAACTTATGGAGCGTTACAACTGGCCAGGTAACATTCGCCAGCTTGCGAACCTGGTCCGCAGCCATGTACTTATCGGTGACGAGGAACTCCTCGCGGCCGAACTGCTCCCGCAGGCGTTTTCCAGCGACAGCATTGTCGCGGACATCGATCTCAGCCAGCCGCTCTCGCTCAAACGCATCACCAAAAAGGCGACGCTGGATCTCGAGCGCCAGATCATTCTCAAGGTTCTTCGGACGAACAACTGGAACCGGCAGAAGACCGCCAAATGGCTCCAGATGAGCTATCGTTCGCTGCTTTACAAACTGAATGAAGTGGATGCGGGCAATCTGCCAAACCCATCTCATTCTCCGATCCACGACGAAGTACCGCCACGGCCCGAATCAGGCAGCAATCTCGGCCCGGGGCGGCGTTTGTAACAGGGTTTCACGGTACTCTGGATTAAACCTCCAGTGACTTAAGAAACCCGCTGCTGGGAAAGAATTGTGTCACCTTACATGCAATAGAGTGCATCCAAGGTGGTGCAGTTGAAAGGGCTTCAATGAAACCTATCGTCCGTCTACCGCTGGTTCTGATCGTTACAGCGGCGGCTATTAGCCTCGGAGTGGTAGGCGTCCATGCATCCACCGAGTGCGTGCGGTTTATTCAGAAGAAGGTGCGCCACCATCGGGTGAGCGCCGCCACCGCAGCGCGCTGGGTAGCATGGGATAAGGCTCATCCGAACTGGCATCCGAAGACGCCCAAGGAAACTTTGGCTCAGCTTGACTTCGCGTGCGCAGTTCCCCTGATTGAACAGCCCGTGGACGGGCAGCTTCCGCCGCTCACCCTGACGAACTTCGGCTTCGCGATGGATATGCTGCCGCCGCCTGAGATTCCACCGGTCACGGTTGCAATGAACACGCCGCCGTCAGAGCTGCTCCCCTTACAGCCGATGCCCGACGTCGTGAGTCCGCCGATCTACTCGCCGGAGTATCCAAGCCCCTTCGGCGCCTTCCCGACGCCGCCCACGCACGTGGTCGTACCGCCGGGACTCACGCCGGAGCCTTCGAGCTGGATGCTGCTCGCGACCTCGCTGCTTGCGCTCGCTGCCCTCGCGTTCCGCCGCCCGCGGCTTGCCAAGGCGCTCGCCCGCCGCTAAGCCTTTACTTTCAGGAACGCCGGCGGGAGTCCGTCGGCGCTGATTCCAGCGATACAATCCCCCTTGATGTTGTAAGTCATCCAGGCACGCCCGTTCGCGAGCTGTACCACGCGTGAGCCGCCTACGGTGCCCCTGTTGTCCAGCATCTGCGCATCGCCTGCCGCACTGAACCGCACTACCTTTCGCGAATCCAGGCACGGCACGCCGCTCGCGTCCACCAGCAGCGCCTCGACCGTGACATGGTTGCCGTTTCGCGCAAGCTCCTTCAACTCAAACTGCGCCGGAGCTCCCCACTGCCGCGTCTCGTACTCGAATGAAATTTCATCCGTAACTGTCTTGCCGGCACGCCTGGCCACCGCTCGCAACGAAGCCTTGCCTGCTGGGAAAGCCGTCGTCCAACGCAACCCGGCGGAAGGGAAGTCCTGTGGGTTGCGCGGCTTCACTCCCAGCGACTTCTCGCCCGACTGGCTGCTAAGAACGAGCTCTACCTCCTCGCAATTCGAGTACACCTTCACCATCTTCAGCTCGCCGTCTTTGCCCCATCGCACCGGCCACGTATGCCCGTAGATGTGGACCATCGGTTCCTCAGCCCAATAGGACTGAAAGACGAAGTACGATTCCTTCTTCGTCAGGTCGCGCTGCACAACGCCCTTCTGATTGATCCTCGGCACGGGATTTTCTGCGCGTAGCGGCGTGGTGAAGTCTTTGAAGATCCACTGCGCTGCGCCCGTCAGCCAATCCTGCGACTCCTGCACCTTCAAGTGCCAATCGAAGAGATTGCACGCGTAGGTCTCGCTCCAATCGCCGTCGGCCGAGACACGCGGAATCCCTCCGGTCGGCAGGTAATCCAGCCCGCGCTCATCTGCTCCCGTGCCGGTCTTGATCTCCGCGTTCACCTTGTCCGGCGTCTCGCTGTGCCGGCGGGCGTGGCTGTCCGCGCCCCACTCCATGTGGATGAACCGCGGCACCAGTGCCGCCTGCTTTTTCAGCTCCGACTCGTACTCCGTGTACAGCCCGCGATACCATCCAGCCCAGATCGACGGCGAGTACACATCGGGAATGTCCTTCGCGAAATCGCAGCGGCGGAAGCTCGTCAGCCGCGTCGGATCCTGATTGTGTGCCATATCGCGCAGCTCGGTCATGAACCCGCGAATCGCATCCTTGTCCACGGATGGATACTCGGTCGGCCAATCATCCTCATTGCCCAGACTCCAGAGAATGATGCTCGGATGATTCCGATGCTGATCGATCATTGTCGTCAGCTTGTCCTTCGCCATCTGCTGCCATGCCGCATCGCCGATCCCGCCGCGACACCACGGCAACTCCTCCCACACCAGCAGCCCAAGCTCATCGCACAGGTCCAGCACCAGGCGCGACTGCTGATAGTGCGCGAGCCGGATGAAGTTCGCGCCCATCTCCTTAATCATCTGGAACTCTTTGCGCGTTACGTCATCGGGAATCGCAGCGGCATATCCGGCATGGTCCTCATGACGGTGCGTTCCGCGCAGCAGCAACCGCTCACCGTTCAGCTTGAAGGGTCCATGCTCTACAAATTCAAAGTGCCGCACGCCAAACCGCTCGGTCACCGCGCTGCTTGCGCCGTTGCCGGTCAGCGTCAGTGTGCACGTATATAGATGAGGGTTCGATGGTGACCACAGCATCACGTCGGTAAGATCGACGACAACCACATCGAGACGGCTTTCTCCGTTCGCCAGATCACCCGCTTCGAGCCCGCGTGTGGATTCATGCACGATTTTTCCAGACGGGTCTGTTATCGTGACTGCTGCGCTCCCGGCCCATGAACGGCTCCCGGGCGTGTACACTCTCGTCGATATCTTGGCCTTGGGCTCCTTCGTGTCTGCGCCCTCTACCGTCACATGCAGCGATTCAATCGACAGCTGCGGCACATACAACATTTCCACATGCCGATACAGTCCGCCATATAGCGAAAAGTCCGAGAAGTCGCTCGGAATCGTATCCATCCGCCGCGAGTTGTCGCACAGTACGGCGACCGGGACGCCGCGCTTATCCGCTCGCACCTTCGCCAGCGCATCCGTCAGATCCACTACGAACTCGTCATATCCGCCCTTGTGCTCGATCAGGTTCTCTTCGCCGACCCAGACTGTCGTCATCTGGCCCGCGCCCCAGAAGTGCAGCAGCGTCCGGCCATTCGCATAGGGGTTCTTCGGTTGAATCCATGTGCGATACCAACCCTGGCCACGGTAGTAGGGAACCTCCGGATCGCAACCGTCGATCGCGTTGAAGCAGTGCGGCATCGCCACCTTCTCAAACACTGCGAGCTCCTGGTTGTGCCAAACCTCCCATGGGCCGCCGAGCGGTCCTTTGAAGAACTCCCATCCATCAGTCAGTCGCACCGGCGCCATCGGTTTATCCGCGCCCACCGGTGTGCTGATCGCCCGCGCCAACGCTGGTGAAACCTGCATAGCAGTCGCACCTCCAGCAATCTTCGCCCCTGCCGCGAGCACCTGTCGCCGCGTGAGCTTCGGAGTTAATTCGAACACCGCCCTATATCCTCCAAAGCTGAAAGCATACAGAACCCTTTCCACACCCGGGAGGAAAACTCCGCTTACCGACTTGCTCGTACCACGACAGGCCACTCCCGACTCCCACACAATCTGCGACCAGGTATATACTCAAACTACGACAGCAATGGTCGTATTTCTGTCGGGAGAGGTAGATCCATGGCCCTCAGCGATCTCCGAGTTGGACAATCCGCAATCCTCGAAGCGCTGGAGCTCCCGGACAAGGTCAGCGACCACCTCGCCCACCTTGGTTTCCTTCCCGGAGCCAATGTCGAAGTCCTCCGCCGCGCTCCCGCCGGCGATCCTACGGTCTACCGGATAGATGGCGTTGAGGTTGCTCTCCGCAAGGAAACCGCCCGTCACATTACCGTGGAACTCGATGCTCCCGGAGCCCGGGCAGCCCTCACCGGGAAGAATTAGCCCAATGGACTGCTGCACTCCGACATCTACCGCAGCTGTTGCCGAGCCACCGGTAACCACTCCGGAAATCTCTACGAATGGTTCGAAGAACGTCAAGCAGCGCACCGGCCGCATTCGGACCATCGCGCTTATCGGTCCGCCCAACTGCGGCAAGTCCACGCTTTTCAACCGGCTGACCGGGATGCGACAGAAGGTCGCCAACTACCCTGGCGTCACCGTCGAGCACCACTCCGGCACGATGAAGAGCTTCGGCCGTCCGGACCTCACGCTGATCGACCTGCCGGGCATCTACTCGCTCGCAACTTACTCTGAGGACGCCCGCGTCGCGGTCGATGTGCTGAAGGGCAACATGCCCGGCGTGCCCGCGCCAGATGCCGTCCTGCTCGTGCTCGACTGCATGCACCTCAACCGGCAGCTCATGCTCGCCGCGCCGATTCTTTCGCTCGGTCTGCCGACGCTCGTGCTGCTGAATATGTCGGACCTGCTCGAAGCCCGCGGCGGCAAGATCGAACCGCTCTCGCTTGCGCATGAGCTCGGCCATCCGGTCGCCCTGATCAGCGCTGCGAAGGGCACCGGGATGGATCGCATCCGCGACTTCCTCGACCAGTTCAACGAGTTCCCGCTCACGCGACCCGGCTCCGCGCGCCTGCCCATCATTCAGAGCCCGGCCTCCTGCCGCAAGTGGGCCGGCCAGGTCTCCACACGCAGTCACTTCGAGCAGCCCGAATCGCCGCTGTGGACGCGCCGCCTCGACTCCATCCTGCTGCATCGCGTCTGGGGTCCGCTCATCTTTCTTGTGGTTGTCATCGCGGTCTTCCAGGTTGTCTTCTCGATCGGCCAGCCACTCAGTGACGGCCTCGGCGATCTGCTCACGCGCGCCGGCAACTTCGTCGCGCAATCTCTGCCGGACAACTGGATTCGCGCGCTATTGCGCGAGGGAATCTGGAACGGCGTGCAATCGGTGCTCGTCTTCCTTCCGCAGATTCTCCTCCTCTTCCTCTTCATTGGCATCCTTGAGGACTCTGGCTATCTCGCGCGCGCCGCTCTCATTGCGGACCGCGTGATGCGTGCGATCGGCCTCAATGGCAAAGCGTTCATCCCTCTGCTCTCCGCGTATGCCTGCGCTGTGCCTGCCATCATGGCCACACGCACCATCGAGAACAAGCGCGAGCGCCTCGCAACGATTCTCATCGCACCGTTCATGACCTGCTCTGCGCGGCTGCCGGTCTACACGCTCATCATCGCGGCGTTCGTTCCGGACCGCCACATCATTGGGCATCTCGTTGGCTTGCGCGCAACCGTCATGCTTAGTCTGTACGCGCTCGGCTTCCTCATGGCTCTTTTCACGGCGAAGCTGCTCAACTCGCGCGTAATGAAGGCGTCGTCCGCGCCGTTCGTGCTGGAGCTCCCGCAGTACCGCTGGCCTACGCCGCGCTCGCTCGCGCTGCGGCTCTATGATCGCGGCAAGCTCTTCGTGAAAAAGGCCGGAACCATCATCCTGGCCTGCACATTCGTTGTCTGGTTGCTCAGCGTTCTTCCAGTCCACGGCGGTCATTTCTCTGATCTTTCCTCGAGCGTCATCGGCCACATCGGCCAATTCATCGCTCCGGTCATTCACCCTCTCGGCTTCGACTGGAAGATCGGCATCGGCCTGCTGAGCTCGATCGTCGCGCGCGAAGTCATCGTCGGCACACTTGGCACGCTGTATGGCGTCGATCCCTCTACGCATGCGGCGAGTCTGCAGCAGGCGCTGCACCACGATCTCGGCATCGGCGGCGCGATTGCACTCGTCGTCTTCTTTGCCTTCGCGATGCAGTGCACTTCAACAATTGCGGTAGTACGTCGCGAGACGAATAGCTGGAAGTGGCCCGCCCTGCAATTTGCGTATATGAGCTGCGCGGCGTATCTCGGCGCGCTGCTAACGAATCAGCTTTTCCTGCATCTCTTCTAAGCAACACCGTTTCTCCGCCGGGCTCGTTTCAAAACCCCTTCGCAAGAAAGCTGCCGCGGAACATTGGTTGAACTGGCGGCGTATTCTTGGGATAGCTGCAACTTCGAAGCCAGAGCGGCGCGCCCGCATGGCCACCAGAAAAACTCCGACAAACTGTGCCGAGTGACCGGCACCCTGCAGGACGGAGGGTCCTTTGTTCAACCTCGAAGAGCTTAGAGAATTTCCACTGTTGTCGTGTCTTCCGGAAGCACAGCTGCAGCGCTTCGCACGCACAGCGGCAGATATCCATCTGAACCAGGGCGATTGGCTGATTCGTGAAGGTGAGCAGCCGTGGTTTTACCTGTGCATTGAAGGATCCTTCGATGTGCTGAAGTACATCAACGGGCAGGAGCTGGTGGTGAACCGCTACAACAAGGGCGAGTTCGGTGGCGAGACCCCGCTGTTGCTCGGATCGGCGGCGATTGCCTCGCTGCGCGCGCGGGAGCCTTCGCGCGTGATGAAGCTGGACCGCGTGCAGTTCAAGGAGCTGCTCGACAGCTCCAAGGAATGCCGCGCACTCGTGATGGAAACGATGAGCAGCCGCCTGAACATGATTCAGGACCGCATGGTCGAAGTTCCAATGTCGCGCGTGCTCGTGGTGGGCTCGCAGTATGACACCGACTGTCGCGACATTCGCAGCTTTCTTTCGTTGAATCACATCCCTTACGAGTGGGTCGATCGCGAGCGCGACCCGGACCGCGTGCCGCCGTGCATGCCGAAGGACCTTTCAGGGCCGGCCGTCGTTGTGGACCGCGCGTTCTGCGTTGGGCAGCCCCCCACGGTGCGCAAGGTGGCCGCAGCGCTCGGCTATCGAACCGAGCCGCGCACCGATGGCTATGACGTGGTTGTGGTCGGAGCGGGACCTGCAGGCCTGGCCGCGGCAGTGTATGGTGCGTCCGAAGGTCTGAAGGTCCTGCTGATCGAGCGCACCGCCGTCGGCGGACAGGCTGGAACCTCATCGCGCATCGAGAACTACCTTGGTTTCCCCAGTGGCATCTCCGGCGATGAGCTCAGCGAGCGTGCCCTGCGTCAGGCCGAATACTTCGGAGCAGAGCTTGTCCTGACACGCGAGGTGGCGAACGTCGAGCCGATTGAGGGTGGATGGTGCGTTGAGTTCGACTGCGGCAAGCGCATAAGCACGCGAGCCGTAATTCTCGCGACCGGCGTCGAGTGGCGCAGACTCGAGGCCGACAACATCGATCGCTTCCTCGGTCGCGGCGTCCTTTATGGCGCATCGCGCATGGAGGCGCCGACGGTCATCGGCAAAGACATCTTCATCGTTGGCGGCGGCAACTCCGCCGGCCAGGCAGCGATGTTCTTCTCCGGATACGCGAACAGCGTGACCGTGCTGGTGAGGGGGTCGGGGCTGAAACTGACGATGTCGAGTTACTTGATCGAGCAGATCAATGCGCGGTCTAACATCAGGGTAGAGCCCTTCACGCGCGTCGTCTCCGTCGGCGGCGAGCATTCGCTGGAGACCATCTGCACCGTCACGGGCAACGACGCTCCGCGGACGCGACGTGCCGATGCGCTCTTCGTGATGATCGGAGCCAATGCTCAGACAAATTGGCTTCCCGCTGATCTGGAGCGAGATGAACTCGGTTACGTGTGCACTGGCCGCGATCTGCCAGGATGGGCAGACGAGGACCGCAATCCCTATCCACTGGAGACGAACCTGCCGGGGCTGTTCTGCGTCGGGGATGTGCGGCACGCGTCGATCAAACGCGTCTCCAGCGGCGTGGGTGAGGGAAGCATGGCCATTGCCTTCGTCCACCAATATCTCGCACTGCAACCGTCGGCGGTTCCGCAGCCGTTAGTGCCGGCGTAGGGCTTATGCCGGCGGTCCTCCGACCCAGGAGCTGCCTTCCTTGTGGCGCTTCAGGGCAGTCATCGCCTGCCTTTCGGCGGACTTGATCTGCGCCTCGCACTTGTCGGTGGGCGTGCCGTCGATAGCCTGGATGTGGCAGGACGAGATCTGGAAGATGATGTCCTTCATGCTCGCGGCAATGCTCTTTTCGCCATCGTCGGCGGCCATGGAATTCAGGTTGTCATTAGATTCTCTAAGCTGCTGCATTGCGCCGCTGAAGTGATCGTTATCTGCTTTCACGTCAACGGCGGCAGCGTTGTCCAGGACGACCTCGGCGGCAGAGACGAAAGTCTCGCGCGGCGGCGGAACAGGATTGAGCGGAGGCGGACCCTCCTGCGCGGGCGCGGCAAGGGCGAACAGGGCTACGGCTACGAGCGCTCCAGAGTTCATGCGACCTCACTTCGGATTCAGTGGTTTTCCGGTTAGACGGTTGCCACTTTCCGAGGTTTGGTGAATTCCAGGCCCGTTTTTATGGCTGGTTAGGTCGCCTTCCGCTGGAAGGCTGTCTTTTTGCCCGCAAAGGAATTCCGGGGCTTCGCCGCAGCGGTTGTGTTGGCGCTGTTTGCTGGCGCTTCGCTGTTCGCCTGGGCAGCTTTTTCACGCATTGCTGCGAGCCGCTGCGCCTTAGGCCCGAGGCCATTCAGTTTGGGCGTTCCAGGTTTCGGAATGAAGTTGCTCATGAGATTCATGGTCTCACGGATCGTTCGTACTGCGGGCTGCAGGGTGACTCTCAGGCATCACCCTGCAACTGGCAGCATGATTAGTGGGCCGCGGAAGCGGCGATGACGGAAGCGATGACGCCCGTCGCAACAGCAGCGAGAACGTAGTTGCCGTCGACCTCGCGCCACTCATAGCCGCGCGGCGGCTGCCTGAGGTGGTAGGCGCGCCAGTCGTCGACGCGTTCGCCGCGGCTCCAATCCTCTTGCCGCATGTGGTAGCCCTTCTTCCAGTCGTCGTGGCGGACGTACTGCTGGTGATGGGCGTCCTGGTGATCGTTGTCGTGCTGGGCGACTGCCATGAGCGGGGTGCAGCAGACGCCGAACAGAATCACTGAAGCTACGGTCTTCTTGATCAAAGGTTTTCCCTCCAGCAAGTTGGACTGACGGGCGGGGACTCAATGTTGCCCGCGCCAGGGAGAGGTTGGGAAGTCGAGTGAGTCGGGTCCCCCATTTTCCGCGGTTGGGGGATCTCACAGCCCGGCTTAACGGGTTTTCCAAGCGCCCGGGAGCGACGGTGATTTCTAGTTCCGGTGTTCGGAAGAGAGGATGTGGTTGTGTTCGGCGCAGATCTGCTGGAAGAAGGCGGCCTGATCGGCGTCCGCGAAGTTGTCCTTTGGATAGGCGCAACGCAGGGCGAAGGAGTGGCGGCTGCCGAGTTCGTTCCAGAGTTGCTCGAGGCGAATGGCTGCATCGCGTTTGCCCTCGGCCCAGAGGATGGCGACCATCTCGCCGAAGGCGACGGGAAAGGACACATTCGGGCCGAGGCTCTCGCGGGCGTCGGCAAGCAGCGGTTCGATGGCGGCGAAGAAGCGGTCGCGATCTGGGACGCCGTCGACCATGAACTTGGCGAGGGTAGCTTCCGCGTCGAGCAGCAGGTATTGTCTGTTGCGCACGGCGAGTGGGAGATCGATGCCCGCGGCGCGTAGGCGGCGCGCGATGCCCTGACGGTGAGGCGCGGCGGCAATGACCAGACAGACGCCTCCGACTTTCAGGGCGCTGCCGATCATGTCACTCAGGTTGTCGAGGAACGCGTCATCGTCTGTGTAGAAATCAACAGTGTGCGAGCCTGCGTGGACGTCCTGGGGGAGAGCGAGGGCGGGTGCGGGTAGGGCCTGACGTGCTTGCGGTTCCGAACTAAACAATGGTGCTCCGAAATCGATAGTGCGTACTCTTTGTGAGACGGCCCCTGACATATATTTGCTGCCTATACGGGCAAGCGTCTGGGTACCACTTCCGTGGCTTGTGGCCAAAGTATTCGATCCAGGGAGCTTAGGTGCTGGAAGGGTTCGCAGAATCCATGGCGAGGCTTTTCACGAGGTCGAAGCTGGGGTCGGAGGCGTAGGCGAAGTGGGGCTCCGGCACGGTCAGGGGCAGGCGGGTGCGGAGCGAGATGGCGAAGAGTTTGGCGAAGACTTCGTTGCGCTCGATGTCTAGTTTTGAGGGCTCGTGCGGGCGAGTGAAGTGGACCGCGAGCGAGGCCATGACGGTGTCGCCGTCCATGACCGGGACGGAGAAAGCGGCGCGAATGGGAGAGGCGAGCGCGCCAGCGCGGCCGTCGGAGAAGAGCGGGTCGGTGAGCATGTCGGTGACGATCCAGGGACGGTGGTGCTCGACGGCGCGGCCGCAGCACTGCGTCCCAATCTTCACATCTCCGCAGCCCTCAATGTACTCGGACGGAAGGTTGTAAATGAGAAAGGGCCGCAGGACGGAACCGTCAACGACGAAGAGGGTGGCGCCCTGAGCGCCGGCCATTTCGCAGGCGACGCCGAGCATACGAGACAAATAGGCGTCTGTCATGAGCGGCCAGTGTAGCAGGGTGAGTCTGGCACTGATGTCGCCACTCCTTTGCCTATCAGATTCCACTCCGGGCGGTAGCGGATCCGCTGGGCGTGCGGAAGGGAAACCGTTAGCAGTTGAAGATGACGGAGTAGTGCGGCGAGCGGCGCACCCAGCATCCAAGGTGGCTATGATTCGTAAGCTCAAATCCGGTGAATTTCGCATCTACAGCCGTCATGCGGATAAGAAGACGGGAAAGCGCAAGAATCTGGGGACGTTCGCGTCGCGTGAGGCGGCCGAGAAACACGAGCGAGCGATCCAGCACTTCAAGCACGGGTGAGTAGAAGGGGCACTTGTTTTCAGTGGCAGCCCAACACTTTCACGCCTTTGCCGGGCGGTGGGGTAGTTCTGTTCCCTAAAATACGGACAGGCTTTGAGGGAACATTCTTTGAAAAAGTTGATGCTATTGATTGTGGCGCTGGGAGTGCTCATGGGCGGTGCTCTGCGTGCCCAGGACTTTGCCGGCAGATGGCAGGGCACGCTTAAGGACAGCAAGGATCTGCGATTAATCCTGGTTGTCTCCGAAGAGGGTGGCAAGCTGCAGGGCAAACTCTACAGCATTGACGAGACTCCACTGCCATACACGGTTTCTTCCATCTCGCAGGATGGCTCGACGGTGAAGTTTGCGATCGACCTCAACGGTACCGCGTATGAAGGCAAGATGAATGCGGCCAAAGACGCGATCGCCGGCACATGGACGCAAGGCGTTACAAAGTCGCTGCCTCTGGAGTTTTCACGCGCCTCGAAGGAGACCGCATGGGAGATTCCGGCTCCTCCAGCGCCTCGCAAGTTGATGCCCGCTGACGCTGACCCATCGTTTGAAGTCGCCACGATCAAGCCGAATCACACAGACGGCGCGAGTATGCAAGCGCTCACGTTTAAGGGACGGAATTTCATAACGGTCAACTCTTCCCTGGCCGACCTGATGATGTTTGCTTATAGCGTGCAGATGAAGCAGATCATTGGCGCTCCGGATTGGATAGAGAAGGACCGATACGATATTGTCGCGACGCCCGCCGAGGAAGGAAGGCCCAGCGCCGATCAGGTGCGAGTGATGATTCGCAAACTCCTCGCGGACCGCTTTCAGTTGAAGTTCCATCATGACAAACGAGAAATGTCGGCGTTCGTTCTCACGGTTGGAAAGGGTGGTGCGAGGCTAAGGCCGGGCCAACGGAACGGTTCGCTGCACGGAATCGGCATGCAGGAGGCCGCGAATGGCTCGCTGCTGTTTGTGAACAACGCACCGATTCCGGCCTTCACGAGTTTTCTTCAGTCGCTGGTGCTTGACCGCCCCGTGGTGGATGAAACGGGCCTGACCGGGAGATACGATTTCACCGTCACCTTCACACCGGATGAGTCCGAATTCAACGGCCATCCGCCAATTACTAAACCTGCCGACGGCGTTGAACCTGCTCCGAGCCTATTCGAGGCCATCCAGGAGCAATTGGGTCTGAAGCTCAGTCCAGAGAAGACCCAGGTGGATGTGCTTGCCATCGATCACGTTGAAAAGCCGTCTGCCAACTAACCGACACCCCCTCCCCCCTGTTTTGTGCAAAGTCGTCCATTCAAAGGACTTAGGGGTGGACTTCTTTTGCAAAGTATTGATTCTAAAGGGCTGGGTCCCACACAGGGGATGCTGGCGAAATTGGGGTGCCGGCGAGGAGTGATCTGGAGCGCATGAAGCCCCCATTTGCACGACGTTGTGAGCGCGAAGGGATGGCGGTTTTCGCGCTGATGGCGAACAATGGAGAACGCGTGCGGTGTGCTCGGAGTTCGGGGGATTTTTCGCGATGGACTGAGGTCTCAGGGCAGGTCTGGGGCGAGGTCTCGGTTTTGGGGGCTGTGCTTCTGGCGCTGACTGTGCCTTCTGCGTTCGGTCAAACTCCTCAGATGCCTTTACATAGCTCCGCCCATCCCTCCACTGTTGTGCTCGGTTTTGTTGGTGGATTTGTCAAGAGGGATGACGACCGGCATCCGGAGGTGCAGATCGTCCGGCGCCTGTCTGACGAAAAGCTCCCAGCGTTCCATGCGGCGGTGTTTGAGAACAAGGAGACGACGGCGGCTCGAAGGCAGATCATCCGATGGCTGGATACCAATGGGGATGGGCAGCTCTCCGCCCAGGAGAAGCAGGATGCGCGAATTATTCTGTTCGGTCACAGCTGGGGCGGGTCGGCGGTGATCAGGCTGGCGGAGGATCTGGAGAGGCGAGGCATTCCCGTCCGGCTGACGATTCAGGTCGACAGCGTGAACAAAGGATGGGGGCACGGCTGTATCATCCCGGCCAATGTTGTCGAGGCGACGGATTTCTATCAGACGCGCGGGGTTCTGCACGGATGCCGGGCGATCCGCGCGGAAGATTCAAAGCGGACGCGGATCACGGGGAATTATGAGTACGAGTACACCGAGCAGCCGGTTGGGTGTCGATCGTATTCCTGGTTCAATCGTCACGTTTTCATGACGCATAACGCGATAGGCTGCGACGCCCGCGTGTGGTCACGAGTTGAAGATGAGATTCAGGCCCAATTGCGGAGCGGCGTTGGCGCGCAGGAGACGGGGAGCGGCATAGCCCACTCATCGCGATGAGACTGCGATGAATGGGGCACCCGGCACGTGACGTTGGGTTGAGATTGTTCGGCACGATGGAGGAAGGGGGCGTAGTCTTAGGAGTAGCCCGCCTTTCCTCTCATTTAAAGCTCAAGTGAGTCCGACGCACACGCTTCATCCAACCGGCATGACTGGAGATCCTATGCGTTCGGAAAAAATTCATCTTGCGCTATCCCATGGCAACAATCGTTTTGAGATATGCAACATGGTGGCGAAGGGTATTCGGTCGACACATGCGGCCGGGCAGCGCACGGAGGAATCGATTGACCGAGTGCTGAGTTTGATTGGGCCGAAGATGATTGGCCCGCGGTTGGTTCCGGTGTATTTCCCGCGACCGAACAGGTAGCCGTTTAAGCTGAGATAAAGACGAAAGGCGGAGCGAGAGCGCTCCGCCTTTCGTGCGTGTGAACCGTTGTTAGCGCCGCGTGCGGTCGGAGACGAGTTCGTCATCGACAACGGTGGTGCCGGCGATGGGTTCGCGAGGGTAGGGACGAGCGATCTCTTCGTCGACACGCTCCGCATCGCTGTACTTCTTGTCGGTGTTCGCGGTGTGAGTGCTGACCGCCTTCTCGCCGGAGGAGGCGATGTCTTCGCCGCCGGCCTGCTTCAAGACATCCTTGGCGCGGGAGATCTCTTCAGACGAGTCGCAGTGGACGGAGACGAGGATGCCGCCATCCTTCACACGGCCTTCGTAACGCTTGGCCTCGTACTCTGGGATGCCCATGCCGACGAGTGCTCCGACGAGGCCACCCACTGCGCCGCCAACGCCGAGACCGGCGAGTGCGCCCATGATGGGACCCGCAGCGATGAGCGGACCGACGCCCGGGATGGCGAGTGCGCCGATGCCGGCAAGAAGACCAAGCGTGCCGCCGATTACGCCGCCGACGCCGACGCCGGTTGCGGTGCCCTCAGGTGCCTTGGTGTTCTTCTCGGTCGCGAACTCACGCGAGTTGTCCTTGTCGGCCATGAGCACGGAGACATCCTGGTTAGAGAAGCCTGCTGCGACGAGACGGTCGACTGCGGATTCGGCTGCTGAACGAGTGGGGAAGATTGCGAATGCTGCTGTGTTTTTACCTGCCATGAGAGATCTCCTGGGACTGAAACAGATTTGATTTTGCGTGAATGGGGTCGTGATTACTGCTTGACGGTGAGCTCATCGGTGACTTTGTCAGAACCACCTGCGACCTCAGCAGCTTTGGAAGCGACTGTGTGCTTCTCTTCGTCGGAGTGCACGGGTCCCCTGAGCGTCACGTTGCCGTTCTGCGTGATGATCTTGACGTTGTGCGCGTAGGTGGAGAGAGACTTGTCGGACTCGATGGAGCGACGAATGTCGCGAGTGATCTCGCGGTCGGACTTGTTTTCCGGCTGCTGATCGGCGGTGGGTCTGGCGTTGTGATCTTTGTTTCTTGCGGAATTATCGGGAGCAGTCTGGGACTGGGGGCTTTGATCCTGTGCTCTGACGACGATGGGGGTTGCGCAGAACAGAAAAAGCGCGCAGGCAACCGCAGCCGTTCTGGACGGCGTGGACATCTTGGACATTGAATCACCTCATGAAAATGGCTGGATGCGGGCTCTCGCCTAGGAACGCTTAGTGCGAGGTGGATCCAGCCGTTATACGAAACCTTGTACAGCGCAAGCGCTGAATAAAGGCGTTTCTGTATCACGTGATGAGATGCCGGGGAGACGAGTGATGTTGTGCGAGATGAGAACGAGGGTTACTGCGGATGTTGGTACGCTGAGCGACATTGGCGATGCGGAGCACACTGATGTGCGATGAAGCTGCGCACCTGCGAAGACACGAAGACCCACGCGTGAAATACAGCGTGGGTCTTCGTAAACCGTTGACGATTTCAGCTTAGTGCCGTGTGACGACGACCGAAACGACACCGGTGTGGGAGTTGGCCATGACATAGTTGCCGTCAACCTGGCGCCACTCGTAGCCTGAGCGCGGCCGCTGAAGGTGGCTGGAGCGGTAGTCGACTTGCTGGCCGCGGTCCCAGTCGTCGTGATTCATGTGGTAGCCGCGCTTCCATTCCTTGTGCTCGACGTACTGCTGCTGGCCATGATCGCCCTGACGGTCATACTGCTGCTGCTGAGCATGATCGTCGTGATGGTCGTACTGCTGGGCGATGACGGCGAGCGGCGCGCAGCAGGCGCCGAGGAGGATAAATGTGGAGAGAGTTTTCTTGAACAAGTTGTTTGACCTCAGGTGGTCGGATGGGCTCGGAGGCCGCACTGTTGTTCCGGGGACACAAGTATTACGTTGAGAGGTCTGGGTTGCTTGGAGGGGAAGAGATTTCTGCTGCAGGGAATGGGGCTCGTTCCTGGCTTCGTATAGGGTGGGGCGCGCCGGTCACGGGACTGCTCACTTGTGCGCGAACGAACGGACGAGGATGACCATGTTCCAGATTTCCTGCTCGTTTTGGCGACCAGCTTCGCCGGACATCTGGCCGCGTCCGTTCTGGATGATGTAGAAGAGTTGGCCATCGGTGAGGTCGCGGAGGGCGGCGGGGTCGGTGTAGTCCTTGAGGTTCATGCCGGCTCCGACATCGCCTTTGCCGTTGCCGTTAGCGCCGTGGCACATCGCGCAGTCGTAGCCGTACATTTTGCGGGCCTTGGCGAGAGAGACGGGAGTGGCTTTGACGGGATTGACCTTGGCGGCGTCGGCGGCGGGGATGGGTGCGTCGGCGGGTTTGGGCGCGTCGGCGGTTTGCTGGTGGAGCGTGGTTGCCGGGAGAAGCAGTAAGAGCGTGAGTGCCGGTTTGAGCATTGGTGCCTCCGTGCGTGCTGGAGTCCAGTGGCCGCTACGGCGGGGAGGCTGGATTTCGGCCGGGAGAAGTATGTCATAACGCAGGAAGAAAGTATGTGATTGCGTGCGCTTGCGAGGATCACGATGGTGCGCGGGGCCCCCCCTCCCCGGTGTTTTTGCGCAAAATCTTCCATTGAAAAGACTTAGCGGTGGACCTCTATTTGCAAAATCTTGATTCTAAAGGGCGGGGTGCCGCACGGGGGATGGCGGCGAAAATTGGGGTGCTCGAGTTCGTGCGTGAGTCTTTGTGGAGCAAGTTTCGAGAGAGAACTACGGGGCCAGCTTCAGTGCTGACGAACGGGGGGTATGATTCCGGTAATCCGAAAATGGGCCAGCGGTTTCGGTTTTGGCGAATCAGATGCCAAGCATCGACGTACGACGATGGGACAACTCCTGAAGGAGGATGAAACCCGATGGCAACCTCTAAAGAACGTGACAAATGCAAGCATCCGCCCTGCACGTGTAAGGTTCCGTCGGGAACCTCTTACTGCAGCGCGTCGTGCGAAGGCGCGGGGGATACTCCGGATATCGAGTGCATGTGCGGGCATCCGGCGTGCAAAGGCAGCATCGATTAAGCGCGATAGATGGTAGGGGCCCTCGATCGCTAATGACACTCTTTCTGCGGATGAAGGGTAGATTCTGTACTAAAACGCCTGCGAACCCCACATCTCAAAATCGAGATGTGGGCACCCGATTGTGGGGATTGGGTCAGATGTGGGCCGCCCGCCCTGCTGGGGTTTGCGGGGGTGGTGAAGCAGCGGCTTTGCTAAAGAGAAAAAGATGTGAGAGCCCCGCGGATGCGGGATTCTTCGTTTCGGGGGGGTTCGTTGGCGGGTATGAAGGAAGGCAATTCAGTCGTTACGGCTTCGCCTTCACTCCGGCCTTCGGCAGAGTGGATGCGCTTTTCACCCCAGCGAACAAGTTCGCCGGGGACCCCGATTGCGCGGGGCGGTTGACCCAGGGCTACGGGCACGGAGAAGCGTGCCCTGCGCCCTGGGCTGGTATGGGTCGCGCCTTCAGCGCTCGGCGTTATCGTGCGGGCGAGGTCGCTGTCGAGGAAGGGAAGTCGGTGGTAACAGGTGAAGGTGATGAAGTGACTCGTGGCCGAAGGTTTGGTATCGCTTCAGATGGGAAGGCATGGCCTGAGGGGATTCTACGGTTTTGCTTTGGGTGTGTCGGTGGCTCGAGAGTGGAAGGGAGGCATCCTCGTCCCCACCCGTCCGCGATGCAGCCGCGTACGGATGGGGCACCCGGGCTTTTGTGGTGGTTCGAAGAAGTTACGGGTGGGCCACCCGCCCGCCACTGCGTTTGTGTTTGATCTGAAAAGTTACGGGTTGGCCACCCGTCTACTCGCCCTCTACGCGACTTGCTCTGTTCCCGCTTGATGCTTGGATAGAAGCTCTTTGAGTTGCCTAAAGCGTTCTGTGAGCGATCCCAAGCCACCGGTGTAACCAAGGTACGCGCCGACTATGGGTTGATAGAGACCTGTCCTCGCAAGCCTCTGAAGATGACCTTGAAGCTCTTTTCGGCTGATTCCCGTTTGCACCTCAACATCGTCTTCAAACTGGTCCCAAAACTTGCGAGCGAAGATTAGGTCATTGTCCCTCGGGTCGCGCTGCGTCTCACACTCGTGCTTATAGAGAAGCGATAAAATCACGAACTCTCGGTACCCAAGCTCGTCGATGATTTCTAAGTCCTCTTCGTATAGATCCTGGGCTTCTACTGTTGAGAATCGATTCTCTCTCCAATGGGCCGCGAAGACTCGCGCGAGCAACTCAATTTTCTCCTGCCGTCTTGTCTCCATCGCTTTTGCTGCGGCAGCCGCGAATGCCTCCAGGAAGCGTTGGGTTCGAATCTCTTCTGGAGATGGGTGCAGATTTAGCTGGGTTAAACCGGTGGTGAGACATTGGAGGCGTTCTCGCTTGAGGAAAGCCAATGCGCTGATGATGCCTGCGTCTGCCAACGCCGTAATACCATGTGTTGGCACAGCAAGTGCCACAGCCCCGACTCTTATCGGTACGCAGGCCTCGTACCACTCGCCGAAGCGGTCAAGAATTGATTTGGTTTCATTCTGGTCATTCGACTCGTGCATTCTCTCCTCTCGTGTCGCGCTGTTCATCTCAGTTTGTGAGTGCTTCAAAGGTTGCGGGAGGCGTGTCTACCGGTTAGCAATCCGGTTCCTCGCGATTTCCGCAAGTGCGGCACATGATTCCATCCCATGGGCCGAACTCGCCGCACCGCGAGCATCGCCAACTCTCGTGCGGATTTACTACATTGGGAATCATGCCGCTGACTTTGCCATCATGGACGTGCGCGATGTTGCCAGTCACGGAATGAACTTTCCAGCCTTGTGACGTGCTGAGAGCAGCGGGTGAGTTTGGCACGATCAGTTCGGTGTGCTCCGCAATGCGGATCTTCACCTCGGCAGATGCGCTTGCCATAGGTATATCCAACATGATTTCCATCACGTCCGCTTGCGTTAGGCTTCCTGCGGTAAGTGCGCACGCGAGCTGGCCAAGAATTTCCCCTCCTCTTTTCCTTGAGAGGAATTTCTGTTGTTCGGCTTTGAGCTTCGGTGCTCGTGCCCTGAGCTGATTCACGGTGAAAAGGGTTTGTGGCGCGTTCGGCAGAATGGAGTCGCTCTTGCGGATGTTGCATCCTTGGTGGCACGTAACCCAGTTTTCGAACCCATTGATGCTGAATTCTTCACCGAGGGCGTAGCCCGTCTTTATATCCTCTAATGTCTCCACTTTTTCAAGTAGATTTTCGGGAAAAACGTGATCGATTTGCACATCTCTGAAGATCAGAGGCTGGCCACACCAAAAACACTTACCACCGTCGGCCAAGTACACGACAAACCGCTCATCTGGAGAAAAAACATGCTTTGCCATAATGGGTAAAGGACAGTAGACATTATGCATTATTCAAACGAGGTCGCAATTGCTATTGGCGAACTGCTCCCCTTGTTCAGGCCGTTCGCGCAATCTGACAGATTCACTTCCGAGCAGAGCTTCATTCTGGGACAGATTTCCGGTGCGTGTCTCAGGGCCACGGACGCAACCCTCATATTGCTGGAGCAGGAGCGGATTTGGGAGTCAGAGATCACTCTACGGACGGTCACGGAGGGGACTGTCAAGATGTTGTTTCTTCTTTCCTCCCCCGACTTGTTCGCGGATAAGTATTCGGAGTTCACGGAAACGTTACCGGATATCGCAGAGTTGCGCAGCCATGAGAGGGCCAAGGAGTTATTGGCCTCGCTTTCAAAAGGAGCGGCAGCGGACCTGGAATTTCATCAGAAGTTGATCATTTCCGCAGAGAGGGAAAAGGAGCTAAGAGATCGGTACCCACGCCTTCTCCGGCAACAGATTGAGCAGCGCTGGAGCTTCAGCGAAATGATTAATGCTATTTCAAAGAGTTCGTTGGTCGCTTCGGATCTATTTAAATCTCTCCTCTACGGCTACTGGACATCGAGCCAAGTAGCACATGTGAGTTTTGAAGGCATCATGATGCCGACGGAGAGGGAGAGTCGTGAGCCTCGTCAAAAGCTCGCGGTTAATTTGGCGCATTCAGCGCGCGTAGCTTCCGATTGCTACATTTATTGCATCATGCGATTGCATACGGCGATTAAGTTCGTTGGAGCCGATCTATCAGACTTTCGTAGCGCGATAGAGGCGCACAAATCACGGCTCCAAGGGCTACAGAATCTTTACCTTGCGTGGCGAGACACGGAGTTGGCCGAGAACTTCTCATGAGAACAGAAACTCTTTGGTGCGGAGGTCTTTGATTTGGTTGCGGAGGGTGGCGGCGCGTTCGTCCTTCGACTTCGCTGCGCTCCGCTCAGGATGACGGTTAGCTGAATAAGAATTCTTTGGTTCTGAGTTCCTTTATCGTGTCTCTGAGAGTTGCCGCCTTTTCAAACTCGAATTTTTTGGCGGATTCGCGCATTTCGGTTTCTAGTTTGGCGATGTAGGTGTCGAGTTCGGCCTGGGTGTTGAAGGTGAGCTCTTCGGCGGTGGGGGAGAGCTCGTCGGTGAGGTCGGCGTATTCGGCCTTGAGGATGGTGGCGAGGGAGTCGTTGATGGCGCGGATGACGGTGCGGGGTTCGATGCCGTACTCCTCGTTGTAGGCTTCCTGCTTTTCGCGGCGGCGATTGGTTTCGTCGATGGCGCGCTGCATGGAGTCGGTCATCTTGTCGGCGTAGAGGATGGCGCGGCCTTCGAGGTGGCGGGCGGCGCGGCCGATGGTCTGGATGAGGGAGCCCTGGGAGCGGAGGAAGCCTTCCTTGTCGGCGTCGAGGATGGCGACGAGTGAGACCTCGGGTAGGTCGAGGCCTTCGCGGAGGAGGTTGATGCCGATGAGGACGTCGTACTCGCCGCGGCGGAGGTCGCGGAGGAGGCGTATGCGCTCGAGGGTTTCGATTTCGGAGTGCATGTAGCGGCAGCGGACGCCGACCTCGGAGTAGTAGTTGGCGAGGTCTTCGGCCATGCGCTTGGTGAGGGTGGTGACGAGGACGCGCTGGTTGATGGCGGCGCGTTCGCGGATCTCGGCGAGGAGGTCGTCGATCTGGCCTTTGATGGGGCGGATTTCTACTTGCGGGTCGACGAGGCCGGTGGGGCGGATGATCTGTTCGATGACGACGCCGGCGGACTTGGTGAGCTCGTAGGGGCCGGGCGTGGCGGAGACGTAGATGGTCTGGCCGACGCGTGTCTCCCACTCTTCGAAGCGGAGGGGGCGGTTGTCCATGGCGGAGGGAAGACGGAAGCCGTAGTCGACGAGGTTTTGTTTGCGCGAGCGGTCGCCGTGCCACATGCCGTGGAGCTGCGGGACGGTGACGTGGGACTCGTCGATGAAGGTGAGGAAGTCGCGGGGGAAGTAGTCGAGGAGGGTTGGGGGTGGCTCGCCGGGGAGGCGGCCGGAGAAGTGGCGCGAGTAGTTTTCGATGCCGTGGCAGTAGCCGACGGACTTGATCATTTCGAGGTCGAAGCGGGTGCGCTGGTGGATGCGCTGAGATTCGACAAGGCGGCCTTCTTTTTCGAGCTGCGCTTCCCAGTCGGTGAGCTCGGCGAGGATGGAGTTGATGGCGGTGGATTTGCGCTCGGGTTGAACGACGTAGTGGGACTTTGGGTAGATGGGCAGGCGTGAGAAGCGCTGCTTGACGGTGCCGAAGAGTGGATCGATTTGCGAGAGGGAGTCGATCTCGTCGCCGAAGAGCTCGATGCGGAAGGCGTTTTCGTCGTAGGTGGGGTAGACCTCGATGATGTCGCCGCGGACGCGGAAGGTGCCGCGGCGGAAGTCGACGTCGTTGCGCTCGTAGAGGATTTCGACGAGACGCCGGGTGATGTCTTCGCGCTTGAGCTTCTGGCCTTTTTCGAGGAGGAGAAGCATGCCGTAGTAGGCTTCGGGCGAGCCGAGGCCGTAGATGCAGGAGACGGAGGAGACGATGATGACGTCGCGGCGTTCGAAGAGGGAGCGGGTGGCGGATAGGCGGAGCTTGTCGAGCTCGTCGTTGATGGTGGCTTCTTTTTCGATGTAGAGGTCGCCGGAGGGAATGTAGGCTTCGGGCTGGTAGTAGTCGTAGTAGGAGACGAAGTACTCGACGGCATTGGTCGGGAAGAACTGCTTGAACTCATGGAAGAGCTGGGCGGCGAGGGTCTTGTTGTGGGCGAGGATGAGCGCGGGGCGGTTGAGCTCGGCGATGACCTTGGCCATGGTGAAGGTCTTGCCGGAGCCGGTGACGCCGAGGAGCGTCTGATCTTTTTCGCCGGCGTTGACGCCCGAGACGAGCTCGCGAATGGCGGTGGGTTGGTCGCCCTGAGGCTTGTAGTCTGTGTGGAGCTGAAAGTCCATGATTATAGGATACGGAAAGGCGTGCGGGGCCGGTCTGGAGCGACAGGAGCAAAGAATCTTACGGGCCTGAGTTGAAGCGGATTCTCAGGAGCAGCGGTGATGAACGTCATCGACATGCTGATGGGCAGGCCTATAGCGACGAGCGAAGAGCGCGCGGAGCACATCGGGCCGATTGCGGGCATTCCGGTGTTTGGGCTGGATGCGCTGAGCTCGGCAGCGTACGGACCAGAGGCAGCGCTCACGCTGCTGATTCCGCTGGGTGTGGCGGGAATCGCGGAGATTCTGCCGATCAGTGCGGCGATTATCCTGCTGCTGGCGATCGTATACTTTTCGTATCGACAGACGATTGAGGCGTATCCCCACGGTGGTGGAAGCTACACGGTGGCGAGCGAGAACCTGGGTGAGCTGCCGGGGCTGCTGGCGGCCGCGGCGCTGATGGTCGACTACATCCTGAATGTTGCGGTGGGGATTTCTGCTGGTGTGGGTGCACTGGTTTCGGCATTCCCGAAGCTGCAGCCTCACGTGCTGGCGCTATGCCTGCTGATCCTTGCGGTCCTGACGCTGGTGAACCTTCGGGGAACAAAGGACACGGGTACGGTGTTCATGGTGCCGACGTATCTGTTCATCGGCACATTGTTAATTACGATCGGTGTGGGCGCGGCGCGCGCAGTGATAGCGCACGGCCATCCGGTTCCCGTGGAGGCGCCACCTGTGATGCCGGCGGCGACAGCGGCGATTTCGCTGTGGCTGATTCTGAAGGTGTTTGCGAGCGGGTGCACGGCGATGACCGGAGTAGAGGCCGTTTCAAACGGCGTGGCGGCATTTCGCGAGCCGACGCGGAAGAATGCAAAGGCGACACTGACGATCATCATCGTTTTGCTGATGATCTTCCTGAGCGGAATTGCGCTGCTGTGCAGGGCATACAACATCGGCGCGACAGACCCGACGGGCGCTGGATACCAGAGCATTCTGTCGCAGATGATTGCGGCGGTGTTTGGCCGGGGTTGGTTCTACTACGTGACCATCGCGGGAATTCTGGCGGTGCTCGCGCTGTCGGCGAACACATCGTTTGCGGACTTTCCTCGGCTCACGCGCGCGATCGCGATGCAGGACTATCTTCCGCACGTATTCAAGGTGAGGGGACGTCGGCTGTTGTATTCGCATGGCGTGGTGGCGCTGGTGGGATTCAGCGCGACTTTGCTGATCGTGTTTGGGGGAGTGACGGACCGGCTGATTCCGCTGTTTGCTATCGGAGCGTTTCTGGCGTTTACGCTCTCGCAGGCGGGGATGGTGGTGCATTGGTCTCGCACACGCGGGCCGCGGCGCGTGCCAAGGATGATTGTGAATGGCGTGGGCGCAGTGGCGACGGGCATCACGCTGCTGGTTGTGCTGCTGGCCAAGTTTCTCGAGGGTGCGTGGATTACGGCAATTCTGGTGCCGGCGCTGATTGCGCTGATGCTTGCCGTGAAGCGGCACTATGACGGCGTGAATGCCGAGGTGGTGGATGACTGCCCGATGCGGGTTGAGAACCTTCTCGAACCACTGGTGATTGTTCCCATGGACCGATGGACGCGAATTGCGGAGAAGGGGCTGCGGTTCGCGATGAAGCTTTCCGTAGACGTGCAGGCGGTGCATGTGGACGCGGAAGAACGCCGGGCTGATGTTGAAGCCAACTGGGAGAGAAACGTTGTGCGGCCGGTGGAGGGCTCAGGCAGGCCGGTGCCAGAACTTGTGTTTCTATCGTCTCCATACCGATTTGTGCTGACGCCTCTTATCGAGCACATTCTGCAGCAGGAGAAGCTTCACCCAGAGCGGCAGGTTGCGGTGGTTGTGCCGGAGCTCGTCGTGAAGCACTGGTGGCAGGCACCGCTTCACAACCAGCGCGCGCAGCTACTGAAGCTGCAATTGTTGTTGCGGGGCAATCAGCGGATCGTCGTGATCAATATTCCCTGGTATCTGTGACCGCGGGCGGGGCGTCAGAGTTCATTCCGGGGCTAGAACAGTGCCGGGGTGCCGCCCTGGGGCTTGTAGACCATGTGGGGCTGAAGGTCCATGGCTAGAGGATACGAGGCGCTCCTGACAGGATTTGTCAGGAGGATTAGTGTTCGGTTGCAGGCGGGCTATCGGGATTTGTCGCGGCGCTGTGCGCCGTTCTGGATGGAGGAGAGGAAGTCCTGCTGGACGCGGTTGAAGCTGCGGCCACGCAGGACCGCCGCGACGATGGTGCGAGTGGCGCGAGGATCAGTGAGGCGTACGTAACCGCAGGCAGCGTTTCGGTCGATGGCCATCTGGGGAACGATGGAGATGCCGACGCCGGCGGCGACCATTCCGAGAACGCTGCTGAACTGGTCGCTTTCAAAGGCGATGTTCGGGGTGATGCGCGCGTGCGTGCAGGTGGCGAGCGAGAGGTCGCGGAAGCAGTGGCCGTCGCGGAGCATGACGAAGGGTTCGCCGCGGAGACTTTTGAGGGCGAGCGAATCTGCGGTGGCTCGCGGATGATTTTTGGGCAGAGCGGCGAAGAGCGGTTCGGTACGGATGGGAAAGAACTCCAGGTCTTTGTGGCGCAGCGGAAGGGCGAGGATCGCGAGATCGATGGAGAGGTCTCGCAGGGCGTCGATGAGGAGCGGAGTGGTTTCTTCGACGATGCGGAGTTTGGCGTCGGGGTATTTCTTTGCGAACACTGTTGTGTAGCGCGGCATGAGGAAGGGCGCGATGGTTGGGATGACGCCCACGGCTACGCTGCCGCGAATGTCCGCATTTTTCGCGGCGACGCTGGATCGCGCGGCTTCCATCTGCTCGAGGATGGAGCGGGCATGAGGCAGAAAGGCGCGACCGGCCTCGGTGATGCGGATGCTGCGGCCGAGGCGATCGAAGAGCTTTGCTCCGAGGTCTTCCTCCAGCTTGAGGACCTGTTGTGAGAGTGAGGGCTGGGCAACCTGGCAGCGCTCGGCGGCGCGGCTGAAGCTGCCCGTTTCAGCGATGGCGCAGACGTAACGGAGCTGGTTGATTTCCATAGGAGATGCCTATACGTCGAATGGGACCTACATATTGGAACTATGTACCTCCAGGGTGCTACAGTCAATTCGTCGAGATTGGTAATTGCCCACCCGGAAATTGGGTTTCATGCGAACCCACCCATTGAGCGAAACCAACCAGAAGGAGAGGACGCATGGCTACCGAAGCGAAATGCCCATTCCCACACAGCACCACCGCACACAGAACGAACACCGACTGGTGGCCGAACCACCTGCGGCTGGACATTCTGAGCCAGCACTCCTCGAAGTCGGATCCGATGGGCGAGGATTTCAACTACGCAGAAGAGTTTAAGAGCCTGGATTATGAGGGGCTGAAGAAGGACCTTGCGGCGCTGATGACGGATTCGCAGGACTGGTGGCCTGCGGACTTCGGCAACTACGGTCCGCTGATGATTCGCCTTGCGTGGCACAGTGCGGGAACCTACCGGATCGGTGATGGGCGGGGAGGCGCCGGGCGAGGGCAGCAGCGTTTTGCTCCGCTGAATAGCTGGCCGGACAACGTGCTGCTCGACAGAGCTCGGCGATTGCTGTGGCCGATCAAGCAGAAGTACGGCAAGAAGATCTCGTGGGCTGACCTGATGATTCTGGCCGGGAACGTTGCGCTGGAAGAGATGGGCTTCAAGACGTTTGGTTTTGCGGGTGGACGCGCGGACGTGTGGGAGCCGGACATGGATGTGAACTGGGGGCTCGAAGACAAATGGCTGGGGACGGACAAGCGATTTTCCGGCGATCGCGAACTGGCCAAGCCATTCGGCGCGACACACATGGGCCTGATTTATGTGAATCCCGAAGGGCCGGATTTCGTGCCGGATCCGGTTGCGGCGGCGAAGGATATTCGTGAGACGTTTGCACGCATGGCGATGAACGATGAAGAGACTGTTGCGCTGATCGCGGGCGGGCACACATTCGGCAAGACGCATGGAGCCGGTCCTGCACAGCATGTGGGGCCGGAGCCGGAGGGTGCGGAGATTGAGGAGCAGGGCCTCGGCTGGTCGTCTGCATACGCGACCGGTATTGCAGGCGATGCGATCGGCAGCGGGCTGGAAGTTACGTGGTCCAACACGCCGACGCAGTGGAGCAATTATTTCTTCGAGAACCTGTTCAAGTACGACTGGGAGTTGACGAAGAGTCCGGGCGGCGCGCACCAGTGGAAGCCAAAGGGCAACGCGGGGGAGGGTACGGTGCCGGCTGCGCATAATGGGAATGGATCAACAAGCCATGCACCGGGGATGCTGACCACCGACCTGTCTCTGCGATTGGATCCGATTTACGAGAAGATTTCGCGGCGGTTTTATGAGAATCCGGACGAGTTTGCGGATGCATTTGCGCGTGCGTGGTTCAAGCTGACGCATCGCGATATGGGACCGCGGGCGCGCTATCTGGGACCGGAGGTTCCGAAGGAGGAGCTCATCTGGCAGGATCCGATTCCTGCTGTGGATCATGAATTGGTGAACGAGCAGGATGTCGAGTCGCTGAAGAAAAAGATTCTTGCTGCAGGGCTGAGTGTCTCGGAGCTGGTGACGACGGCGTGGTGTTCGGCGGCGACCTATCGGAACTCGGATAAACGCGGCGGCACAGATGGTGGGCGCATCCGGCTGGCGCCGCAGAAGGATTGGGAAGCCAATCAGCCGAAGCAACTGGAGAAGGTGCTGAAGGCGCTTGAGAAGATTCAGAGTGACTTCAATGGCTCGCAGAAGGGCGGGAAGAAGATTTCGCTCGCCGATCTAATCGTGCTGGCGGGATGTGCAGGAGTTGAACAGGCTGCGAAGAACGCGGGCATCAACGTGACTGTACCCTTCACGCCGGGGCGCATGGATGCGTCGCAGGAGCAGACGGATGTGCTATCGTTCGCGGTGCTTGAGCCGGGTGCTGACGGCTTCCGCTCCTACAAGGACAAGAGCAACGACCAGCATCCGGCTGAGGTGCTGCTGCTGGATAAGGCGCAGTTGATGACGCTGACGGCGCCTGAGATGACAGTGTTGCTTGCGGGCATGCGTGTGCTGAATACGAACGTCGGCGGGACGAAGTATGGAGTCTTCACGAAACGGCCGGAGGCATTGACCAACGACTTCTTCGTCAACCTGCTCGACATGAGGACGGTGTGGAAGGCGACGTCGGATGCGAAGGACACGTTCGAAGGGCGGGACCGCAAGACGGGAGAGGTGAAGTGGACGGCAACACGTGCCGATCTTATCTTCGGCTCGAATGCTCAGCTCCGCGCACTGGCGGAGGTGTATGGAAGCTCGGACGCGCATGGGAAATTTGTCGATGATTTCGTGGGCGTGTGGAACAAGGTGATGAACCTTGGCCGTTTCGACCTCGCGAGAACAGCGGCGAATTAGTTCCGGATTGATAGAAGCCTCGACCTGACCCGATGATCCCGGGTCAGGTCGAGTGCTTTTAACTGCTCATTTGCGATTTAGGCGCGGTAGATTTCGTACTCGGCCATGGTTCGGCGGCAGTGGGAATGTCAGCTTGCGGTGACGAGCGGGAGGTTGGCGGATTCCCAGGCGGCGAGGCCGCCGGTCATTTCGATCAGGTTGGTGAGGCCGTGCTCCTGGAGGATGCTGGCGGCTGCGGAGGAGCGGTAGCCGCCGGCGCAGTGTACGGCGATGCGGCGACCGCTCGGGAGTTCGGCGAGGCGCTCTTCGAGATGGTTGAGCGGGATGTTAAGGCTGTGCGGGATGTGTTTGGAGGCGTACTCGCGCGGGTTGCGGACGTCGAGGATGATGGGTGAGTCGGCGTCGATCTCCGTGTTGAACTCGGCGGGGCTGACGCGGTTGGTGGTGGAGATGAGGTCGGCGCGTGAGGCGAGCGCGGCGAGACCGTTGGCAAGATAGCCGCGGACGTGATCGAAGCCGATGCGGCCGAGGCGGAGTGCGGCTTCGTGCTCGCGGCCGGGCTCGGCGAGGATGACGATGGGGCGTGTGCGGTCCAGCAATGTGCCGGCCCATGTGGCGTACTGGCCGCCGAGGCCGATGTTGATGCTGCCGGTGAGGTGACCGAGAGCGAACTCGGCGGAATCGCGGACGTCGAGGAGTTGCGCGCCGGTGCGCTGGAGTTCAAGGACTTCATCGAGCGTGAGGGGTCGCAGATTTTTCTCGAGAGTGTGGTCGAGTGTTTCGCGCTCGCGGGTGTTGAGGATGGCGTCGTAGGTGAAGTATTGAGGCGCGTCTGGCTGGTCGGCGGTGACGATCCAGACGAATTGCTCTTTGGACATCGGCTGGAGCGCGTAGTTGACGCGGCGCTGCACGCCGAGGGTGGAGACGGTGTCGGAGGAGAGCTGCTTGCCGCAGAGGGAGCCGGCGCCGTGCGCGGGGTAGACGAGTGTCTCGTCCGGGAGCGTTAGGAGGTTGTTGTGGAGCGAGTCGTAGAGGTAGCCACCGAGTTCGGCGGCAGTCCAACCGAGTGAGGCGCGGAGATCGGGACGGCCAACGTCGCCGATGAAGAGTGTGTCGCCCGTGAGGACGGCGTATGGTTTGGTGGCGTCGTTGGCGAGATCGAAGACGAGGATGGAGATGGATTCGATGGTGTGGCCGGGAGTTTCGAGGACCTGGAGGCGCATGGCGGGGAATTCAAGCGTGTCGCCATCGTGCATGGGCGTGAAGGTGTACTCGGCGGCGGCGCGCGAGCCGAGATGGATGGTGGCGTGGCAGCGGTCGCGGAGTTCGAGATGGCCGGCGATGAAGTCGGCGTGGAAGTGCGTGAGGAAGACGTGGCGAATGTGCAGGCCGAGAGCGTTGGCGTCGTCGAGGTACTGCTGGATGTCGCGCTGTGGGTCGATGATGACAGCGGTGTGGCTGGCTTCATCGCCGAGGAGATACGAGGCGTGCGCGAGACAGCCGAGGTAGTACTGTTTGAGGATCATAGGAGTGTCAGGAAGAGGGTATCCTAACCCACTCATCCGCTGCGCGAATGAATGGGCACCCAGAGTTGTCGTCCGAGTCAGATGCCTGCGTACCAGGCGTAACCGCCCTCCGGTGAGGAAGAGCCGAGACCTTTGCCGTAGTGCTTCATGGAGTCAGTGACGGTGATGTGATTGAGGAACTTGATGCTCTTGTAGCCGAGCTGTCGCGGAACACGGAGCCGAAGAGGGCCACCGAAGCCGATGGGGAGGTCGCCGTCGTTCATGCCCCAGGTGAGGAGTGTGCCTGGGTGCTGGGCTTCGGCGATGTCGATGCTTTCCCACCAGGGCTTCTGGATGGAGAAATAGGCGACGAAGCGGGCTTCGGGTTTCAAGCCGGCTTCGCGGAGGACGAGAGAGAGTGGAGTGCCAATCCACTCGGCTACGTAGGACCAGCCTTCTTCGCAGGCGACTTCGGTGATCTGGCTGCGCGTGGCGAGGGTGCGGAGATCGGCTATGGAGAGTGAGAGCGGATGGGTGACGAGGCCGTCGACGGTGAGGCGCCAGTCGGTGAAATTGTTTGCCTGTGAGGACTGGAAAGGGTCGGGGAGTTTGCCGCCGATTTCGTTGGCGAAGGGCTGTTTGGAGATCATGCTGCGAGGGAACTCATGGAACGGCCGGCTGAGAGTGAGAGCGCGCTGGCAGGCGTAGGTGAGAGTTTCACCGGTGCCGTAGAGGACGCCGTGATCCGGCGGGATGAGACCGTAGCGTTCTGCGATGCGCGCTGCGGCGGCGAGGCCGGCGGCTCCAGCAACCGCAACGGTTCCGGTGGTGAGGAGCTTGCGGCGAGTGATGGGATTCATGGGAGCTCCTTCGTCGTGAGCTCGGTGTGCAGAGTCGCTTTGCCGGTAATCATCGCACGCATGCGGGTGCGGAAGCCGGAGATTGCGACCATGGTGACGTGAATGATGAGGAAGAGAACGAGCGCGATGGTGAGGAAGAGATGGATGGTGCGCGCGGACTGACGACCTCCGAGAAGTGAAGAGGTAAGTGGGAATGCAGTGGTGACGGCAGGCGACATGGCGAGGCCCGTCCAAATGATCAGCGGGAACAGAACAAAGATAACGATGAGATAGGAGGTGCGCTGCAGGACGTTATAGGTGTGGTCGTCGAATGCGGATTTTGTGCGGCGAAGATAGTGGCCGATGCGCGTGGTGTAAGCGCGAAGGGAGCGTTGCTCGCGCGTGGGAAAGAGATTCCGGCGAAGATGGCCGGTGAAGAAGAGATACACAAGATAAACGACGCCTGTGAGGACGAGGAGCCAGGCGGCCTCGAAGTGGAGATAACGGCTCCAGCCGTTCTGGTCAGGAAGGGTGTAGCCGTAGCCGGTGGGGACGGTGTCTCGCGAGGAGGGGATGTGGAATGTGAAGAGGGGGTGCGTGTTGACGTTGCCGACCTCGCCCCAGTAGAAGCGCGGATGTGAGATGAGGATTTCGATGCCCGTGACGAGGAGCGCGATGAAGGCGATGAACGTAAGCCAGTGCGTGACGCGGACCACGAGCGAACGGCGAAGTACGGTGGCTGGCTCGACGTGCTCGGGAGTCTGAACTGTGGTGGGCACGGCGGGAGGATAGCACGCGGCGCGCATTAGAGTGGAGAAGAAGTTCGCTGTGCGACAGAGCGAGGGCAACTGGTCGATAGAATGGCCACGAGAGGGAATGGAAACGAATGAGTGATGCAGAGAACGTGGAGCTGTGGCTAGTACGGCATGGAGAGACGGAGTGGTCAGCGGATGGGCGACACACCAGCGTGACGGATATTCCCTTGACGGACCGCGGCCGCGAGAGAGCGGCTGAGCTGCGGGACTATCTAGCAGGCAGAAAGTTTGCAGCGGTGTTTGTGAGCCCGATGCAGCGTGCGAAAGAGACGTGCGAAATTGCGGGATATGCTGATGTGGCGGTCGTCGACCAAAATCTGATGGAGTGGAACTACGGCGAGAGCGAAGGCAAGACGACTGCGGAGATGCGCGAGAAGTATGGGCCGGAGTGGAGCGTTTGGAGCAACGAGATCGTCGGCGGCGAGAGCGTAGAGCAGGTCGGTGAACGCGCCGACAAGATGATTGCGAGGGCGCTGGCTGCGGTAGCGGTCGTGCCGAACGCGAAAGATTCGCATCAAGTGGCGCTGTTTGCGCACGCGCATATTCTGCGCATTCTTGCGGCGCGGTGGATTGGGTTGCCGGCGGTGGATGGAAAGATGCTCGCGCTGGGGACGGGCAGTTTGAGCGTGCTGGGATTCGAGCGCGAGCAAAGGGTGATTTCGCGGTGGAACCGCAGCTTTGAGGAGTAAGGCGGATCAGCGGATGTAGGAGAAGACGCCGCAGAGGTTGGGTGCGTCGTTGAGGGCGTCAACTGTAAGGACTGGCGGTGTGCCGCCGGAGAAGAAGGCAACCTGGAGGTCGCGGCCCTGGGCATAGGTGACGATCCACTGTGTGGAATCGGAGCCGCAGAGCGTGTTCTTGTGGAGGAAGCGCTTGTCGGATGGGATGTCAACGCGGAAGAGGTTGCTGCCGCCCGTAGGATTGTCGGGATTGAAGAGGGCGCGGACCTCTTGGGTCTGAAGCGAACGAATCTGCGCGATCGTGAAATTGGTGAAGTTGATAGTGATCTTCAGAGGTGAAAAGAAGATGTCGCCGGTGATGGAGCGCGCGTTGCTGCTGGCTGCGCGCCAGGGGCCGGCCTCCTGCGCACGGGCGGAAGTCGTGAAGGCGAGAAGGACACAGAGAGCTGCGAGGAGCAGCGGGCGAAAGCGCATAGATTGAGGATGACATCTGCGAAGCATTGCGGCAAACGCGGCCTGTGCGCGTTTGCACGATAGACTGAGCAACGAATCCTTGACTGGCGGGGAGTTCAGGTTTGGAGAATCGAAGATATCCGAGCTACCGGATTCTTGAGCGGGGTGTGCGGAGGACGGGGCTCGAAGGGATCTGCGCGCTGGCGGTGATGGCGAAGGCTCCGCGCGCGGGGAAGGTGAAGACGCGACTGCAGCCGCCGCTTAGCCCGGAGGAGGCCGCGGCGCTGAATGTGTGTTTCCTTCGCGATACAGCGGAGAATATTGCGGTGGTTGCGGCTGACGGCCGTGCGCGTGGGTTGATCTGCTATACGCCGGTCGGAGATGAGGCGGCATTCGATGGGCTGCTGCCGGAGCAGTTTGAATTGATTGCGCAGAGAGGGGATGGGTTCGGCGAGAGGTTGCTGTGCGCGGCCGAGGACATTCTGAGCTGCGGGTTCCGCGCGGTTTGTCTGATTGATTCGGATTCGCCGACGTTGCCGGCGAGTGCTCTGCGTGAGGCGGCGAACGCATTGGAGAAGCCGGGCGAGCACGTGGTGCTGGGGCCGTCGGCGGACGGTGGCTATTACCTGATTGGGATGAAGCGAGCGGAGCCGCGGCTGTTTGAAGGAATTGCATGGAGCACCGAGCGAGTGTATGCGGAGACGGTGGAGCGCGTGCGCGAAGCGGGTATGGAATTGGTGGAACTCGTGCGGTGGTATGACGTGGATGATGCAGAGACTTTGGCGATATTGCAGCGGGAGTTGCTGCGCGACGAGCGGCCGGAGTTTGCCGTGGTGAATGGATTCGACGCGCAGTGGACGCGAAAGTTTCTCCAGGAGCGTGCGGGGCGATGACGCATGTCCAACTGAGTGGCTGGCATCGCGGACGCGCGTGGTTCACGAACGTTGTGTTGTGCGCGCTAGGTGTGGGGCTGCTCGCGATGGCGCGACAGTTCTGCGCGGAGCACGTGCAGTTCAAGATCGGGTTCTCGGGCGTGTCGGGATGGTCCGATGTGCTGTTTGTTGCGGCGGTGGCGATGGTGCTGACGCAGCCGGTGAACCGGGCGACGCTGTGGATTGTGCTGGCGTTCGGTGTCGCGTTTCAGGTTGTTACGTTGCGGGCTGCGCCGTTCCTGTCGTCGGATATTTTTCGTTACGTGTGGGATGGGATTGTGCAGCATGCGCACATCAGCCCCTACAGGTACGCGCCTGGTGATCGAGCGCTCGCATTTCTGCAGCAGCGGTATCCGGAGATCTACAACAATATCAATCGCAAAGAGTACGCACACACAATCTATCCGCCGGTCGCGCAGATGGTTTATTGGGTGGCGACACTATTCTCGCCGACGGTTGCGGCGATGAAGATTGCGATGTTCGGGTTCGAGTGCGTGGCAGTGGGTGCGCTGACTGCGTTATTGAAACGAATGGGACGGCGGCCGACTGACGTGCTGCTGTTTGCGTGGTGCCCGCTGCTGGTGTGGGAGATTGGCGGCGCCGGGCATGTCGATGCGGTGATTCTGGCGTTTGTGTCGCTGGCGCTGTTATTCCGGTATCGTGAGCAGCCTGTGTTGACCGGACTGTTTCTTGGGCTGGCGGTGATGACGAAGTTTTATCCGCTGGTGTTGCTGCCGGCGCTGTGGCGCAGGGGCGATTGGAAGATGCCGGCGACGCTGGTGGCTGTGTGTGCGGCGGGGTATGCGGTTTATGCATCGGCGGGGAAGCTGGTGTTTGGGTTCCTCGGCGGCTATGCGTATGAGGAGGGGCTGGACAGCGGAACGCGGTATTTTCTGCTGGAGTATGCGGATCGGATGCTGGGGTTGCACTCGCTGACGAAGATGGGCTATGAGGCGTTCTGCGTCGTTATCTTCGCTGCGATCGCGTGGTGGACGTGGAGGCACGCGACGAAGGAGCGGATCGGCGATGGAGTGAAAATGCAGCGGCCGGCGTTTGTGCGGGCGTCGATGATGTTTGGGATGGCGTTGATGTTGCTGTTCTCGCCACATTATCCGTGGTATATCGCGTGGTTGATTCCGCTGCTCGTCTTGGATCCGAACTGGGTGACGCTGACGTATGTGTGCGCGTTCTTCTATGGGTTCACGACTCAGTGGGCGATGCCGGGGCCGAAGATGTTCGTGCTGAACAGTTGGATCTACTTCGCGGTTGCGTGCGCATTTGCGGTTGAGATGGTGTGGAGAGGGTGGGGGCTGGCGCGGTGGTTCGATTCGAGCGGAGAGCGTCATGCAGCGTAGGGTTTCGGTTGTCATTCCGGCGCTGAATGAGGCGGAGTCGATTGGGCGTGTTGTGGCCGCGATACCGTGGAATGAGATTGCGGAGTGCATTGTCGTCGACAACGGAAGTAGCGACGGAACGGCGGAGATTGCGCGGGCTGCGGGCGCGCGTGTGGTGAGTTCGCCGCGTGGATACGGTGCGGCGTGCGCCGCGGGTGCGCGGGAGGCGGTTGCGTCGAGCGACGTGTTGGTGTTTCTGGATGGCGACGGATCGGATGACGTGAACGCGATGTCCCGGATGGTCGGGCCGATTGAACGCGGTGAGGCGGACTTCGTCATCGGATCGCGGATGCGCGGAAAGGCCGAGCCGGGATCGCTGAATGGGGCGCAGATGTTTGCGGCGAAGATGATCGGCTCGCTGGTGGGGATGCTGTATGGGTTTCGCTATACGGATATGGGGCCGTTCCGCGCGATTCGGCGGGAGTGTTTGGAAGCGATGCACATGCGCGAGATGACGTATGGGTGGAATCTGGAGATGCAGATCAAGGCTGTGCGAGCGAGGCTGCGCGTGGTAGAAATTCCGGTGGATTATCGCTGCCGGATTGGCGGGGAGTCGAAGGTATCAGGCAATGCGTGGGCGAGCGTGAAAGCCGGGGTGAGAATCCTGGGTGTGCTCGCCAGAGTACGGTGAAATTCGCGCTGCAATGACAAACTAGAGAGATGGCGGATTGTGAATCGTTGATCGAACTTGAGCATGTACATGTGGCGCGCGGCAGTGCTGTTGTGCTTCATGATGTGAGCCTGCGGATTGCACGTGGCGAACACGTCGCGATCCTGGGGCCGAACGGATGTGGGAAGTCCACGCTGCTGAAGACGATGACGTGCGAGTTGTATCCAATTGTCAAACCGGACACACGGGTGCGTCTGCTGGGCCGGGAGCGGTGGGACCTGACGGAGTTGAAGCGAAGGATGGGTGTGGTCAGTCCGGAGTTGCCGGGAAAACCGACGCTGCATACGACAGGGTTGGACGCGATTGTGACTGGATTCTTTTCGAGCTCTACCTTGTGGCCGAATCTGAATGTGACGGATGCGATGCGCGAGAGAGCCGAAGAGATCCTGACGCTCGTCGGAGCGGAGGCGTTGCGCGAGAAACCTGTAGGGCAGATGAGTGCCGGGCAGCAGCGGCGCGTCATGATCGGGCGTGCACTGGCCGGTGCCTCCGTAGATGGTGAGGTGCAGATGCTGCTGCTGGATGAGCCTTCGAATGCGCTGGATCTGGCGGCGCAGCATGATCTTCGCGAGATGCTCCGCGGATTGGCGCAGCGCGGTGTGACGATCGTAATGATTACGCATCACATCGCGGACATTCTGCCGGAGATGCAGCGCGTGGTGATGATGCGCGAAGGAAGAATTGTGAGCGACGGCGCGAAGCACGAACTTCTGACGGAGCGCCGATTGAGCGAACTGTTTGGCAGGAAGATTACGCTGACCGAGCGCGATGGCTTCTGGAATGCCTGGTGACACAGTTCAGACGGATTCTGTGAGCACGCCCAGACGAGATTGAAGTTGCTTCCGATATTTGCGACTGAGTCGAAGCGTGGCGTTGTTGTGGAGAAGAACGGTGTAATCGCCGTCTTCGTTGGAGCGGAGACCACGGACGCGATCGAGATTGACGATCGCGGAGCGATGGATGCGGCAGAAGAGTGCGGGGTCGAGATCCTGCTCGAGATCGGAGAGGCTGCGGCGGAGCAGGTGCGTGCGAGCGCCGATGTGCAGAGCAGCGTAGTAGTCGGCGGCCTCGATCCAATCGATCTCGGAGAGGGAGACAAAGGCAATTTGGCCGGCGGACTTGATAGTTAGGCGGTCGAATTTGCGCGGGTGGTCTTTGCCGTGCTCGATCTTCTGCTTTGCGCGTGAGAGTGCGAGATCGAAGCGTGCATTGTCGAACGGCTTGAGGAGGTAATCGAGCGCGCCGGCCTCGAAGGCGCGAAGTGCGTAGTGATCGTAGGCCGTGACGAAGACGATCGCGACGGGAAGATCAGCGCCGAGGAGCTCGATGACGTCGAAGCCATCGCACTCGGGCATCTGGACGTCGAGGAAGAGCAAATCGGGGCGCGACTTGCGAATAACAGCGGGAGCATCAGGGCCGGAGCCGCACTCGGCTACGATGTTGATGTTCGAATCGCGCTGGAGCAGAAGACGCAGGTTGGAGCGTGCGAGTGGCTCATCGTCGACGATGACGGCGCGGATTGTTGGTGGATCGACGGACAAGATCGCTCCTAGTTTTCGACGAAGGGAACGGAGACGGAGACTTCAACACCACTGGGTTGTTGATTCTGCATATGCAGCGCAAATGAGTCGCCATAGAGGCCCTGCAGGCGCATGCGCATGTTGGTGAGACCGATGCCCGAGGCGGTTGCATTCTCGGCGGCGAGTCCAGGGCCGTCGTTGTAGACCGAGAGCGTAAGTGAGCCGTTGGAGCGTGAAGCGGAGATGCGCACGAGACCGCCTTGCGCGCGCTTGGAGATGCCGTGCTTGATGGCGTTTTCAAGCATGAGCTGCAGGATGAGCGTGGGAACCTGTGCGACGAGCAGATCGCTGGGCACATCGACGGCAAGCTGCAAGCGGTCGACGAAGCGAACCTTCTGGATCTCGAGATACTTCTGCGCGAATTCCATCTCTTCGGCGAGGGGAACCTGCTGGCGCGATGGATCCTGAAGGAGGCGGCGGAGGAAGTCGCTGAGGCCGGCGATCATCATGACGGCAGCATCGTTGCGGTGCTCTCGGACAAGGGCGGAGACGGAGTTGAGTGTATTGAAGAGAAAGTGCGGTTCAATCTGTCGCCGAACGCCGTCGAGTTGCGCCTTGGAGAGTTGCTCGTTGAGACGGGCGGTTTCTGCCTGCTGGCGGGCGAGCCGAGCGCGTGAATCGAGGACAGTATCTACGGCGACAACGGCGCCGTAGAGGATGAAGGAAGCGAGCAGATGGTCGGCCGAGGCACGCAGCCAGACAGTGTGGAACGGCTTCGGAGGATCATGGGCTGCGTAAGGATTAAGCAGTAACTCCAGGCCGGCGTACCAGGCGGTCCAGGCGAAGTCGAGCGCGAGATAAGCCGAGACGTGAAAGAGCCATGTCTTCCAGGAGCGCCATTGCGTAATGGGAAAGCGCTGATTGAGACGCATGACAAGCGCGGTGGCGAGCGCCCATGGGATCCACGCAAGAACGGACGTAATAAAAAGCCTGCCCCAGGCATGATGCATGCCTTCCGCATGCATGATGATCACGCTGTCGATGGCGTCGAGGAGACCGAAGCCTAACCATACGGCGGCGATCCACAGCCATGACGTGCAGCGGGGAGCCGGGCTGCGATTGTCCATGCAGGAATCGTAGACCTGCGAGGCATGCGCGGGAAACAGGTATGCAGCGAGTGGCAGGAACGGTGCAGTGGCTGGTCTGGTCTCCAGGGGGGCGGGGACGCATACTGCGAGCATGCTTACTACAGCCAAGGTTGCGTTGGCCCTTACAGCGCTGCTGATTCCAGTGGCGAAGTTTCTCTGCCTGATGCCGGCTGAAGACGACCCACAGTACACGAGCGATGCGCAGCTGAAGTTTCCGGAACATTACCGTGATTGGGTATATCTGACGAGCGGTTTCGACATGAGCTATAGCGCGAGCTCGGCGATGCCGGACCATCACATGTTCGATAACGTGTTCGTCAATCCGGAGGCGTACAGAGCTTTCGTCGCGACAGGGCATTGGCCGGACAAGACGATGCTTGTGCTGGAGGTCCGCGGCGCGCGAGGAAGAGGATCGATCAATCAGCGCGGAAGCTATCAGGACGAGATTATGGGGCTTGAGGTGCACGTGAAGGACGACGCGCGTTTTCCGGGCAAGTGGGCGTTCTTCGGATTTGACGGAGGGAGGACCGGTAGGCTGGATCCGCCGACTTCGAACTGCTACAGCTGCCACCAGGACCATGGAGCAGTGGACACGACGTTCGTGCAGTTTTATCCGACTCTGCTGCCGATTGCGAAGCTGAAGAGCACACTTGCGGAAAAGTATCTGCAGGAGATATCCACGCCGGAGTCGAAACAACCTCTTTAGCCAGTGACGAAGTTGCAGGAATGTATCAGCCCCGGTCGCGCTCCGGGGCTTTTTTTGTGCCTTGCGTCGCTAGACAGCGTAGCCGGCCAGGAGTTGATCGGACGGTGTGGCTGAGACGGGAGTGGGTAGCAGCGGAAGCAGGATGGAGAAGGTGGTGCCGCTGCGCGGGGCGTGCGCGCAGCTGCGAACACGGATGGTCCAGCCGTTCTTGCGGGCAAGCTCGGCAGTCACCCAGAGACCGAGACCTGTGCCGGTCTCGCCTTTGGTGGTGACAAACGGCTCGAAGATGCGCGAAAGAAGATCCTGCGGGATGCCGGTGCCGTTGTCGGCGATGGTGAGGCGCGCCATGCTTCGGCCGGGGCGCCACGAGCGCTCTTCTGTGGAGATCCGAACGGCGAGCTTTCCACCATTGCGCATGGCATCGAGTGCGTTACCGATGATGTTGGCGATGACTTGACGGAGCTCGCCAAGCGAGGTTGTGAGAGGAACGGAAGAATTGCGGATCTGTTTGGAGATGTGAACACCAGCGGCGTTGAGGCGCGAGCTGTAGAGGGAAAGTACGGAGTCCAGCACCTTCACCAGGTCAATGGTGGACGGCTGGCTGGGCTCTCGATAAAAGCGCAGCGTGTTCTTGGTTATCTCCGTGACGCGAGCAAGTTCCTGGTCGGCGAGAGAGATGTAATGACGCACGATGTCGGGTGACGGCTCCGAGCGAGCCAGATAGAGAAGATTGGTGACGGACTCCAGCGGATTGTTGATCTCGTGCGCAATGCTGGCGGCGAGGCGGCCGGTGACCGCAAGCTTCTCGGAGCGACGGAGCGCCTCCTGCGCGATCTCGGCCTGCTGCATCTGATCCCGGATCTGGTACTGGCGCAGTCGTCCGCGGAGTGCGGTCTCAAGCGTACTGAGCAAGGTCTCAGGTCGAATTGGGCGTTCGAGCAGGAGGACATTGCCGAGAGGTTCACGGATCCGGCGGAGGCGCTCGCTCTCGACGGTGACACGGCCGCCGGCGATGAGAAGGATCAACGGAAAGTCCGACCAGGAGGGCTGCTCGGCGAGGACCGGTTGCAGGCGGTCGATGGCGTCGCCTTTGCAGGCCTCCTCCGCGACGATAGCAGCGCCGGCTCCGCTGCGGATCTCGTCATCGAGCTCGGTGATCGTGGCAGCGATGTGGCAAGGGTGGCCGGAGCGTTCGATGACGGCAGAGATCAACTGCGCGTCTCTGCCTGTGGGGGCAAGAACGATGGTCCGGGTCTCGCGAATCGAGCGTTCATTGGCCGAGTTCAGAGTCAGTCTCCTCTGCGGATCCGGTGAAGGACGGATGTCCGGTGAGGACTCCTTCAAACTTGGTGAGAACCGGGCCGACTCGAACATGGCCGTCTCGAAAAACGAGTTCGCGGATGGTGCGTTCGTGTCGGCCGCTGCGCTTCTTTACGACAGAGAGCGCCTGGTAGACGCTTCCGGCGCGCTCGAAGTAGCGGAATAGAAGGACGGAGTCAGCGAGATAACTTACGTCAATCGGGGCCTGGGTGATGCCTACGAACCCGTGCTGCGCCATCGTAACGAGGGTGGCGATACCCTGCTGGCCGAGATAGGAGAACAGCTCGTGCAGCTGCATAGCGAGGAACTGTTCGTGCGGCATGGCATTCAGGAAGCCATTGATACTGTCGATGATTACGACGCTCAGATCCTGGGCGTCGACGAGACGACGGATGCGTGCAATAAACTCGCCGGGCGAGAGCTCGGCGGGGTCGATCTGCTGGATCTCGAGGGTGCCATTCTCGATATAGGGCGTCGGGTCCATGTTGAGACCCTGAGAGCGCGTGACCAGTGTCGTTAAGGTCTCGTCGAAGATAAAGACTGCAGCTTTTTCGCCGCGCTCTGCGGCGGAGATTGCATAGCGGAGCGCGATGGTGGATTTGCCGCAGCCGGCAGGTCCCATCAGAAGCGTGCTCGTGCCGTTGTCGATGCCGCCGCCGAAGAGCTCGTCCAGCTCGGTAAGACCGCTGGGGACGCATTTGCGAACGAAGCCGGGGTTGTGCTCGGCTGCGATGAGGCGGGGATAGACATCGATGCCGCCTGTGCGAATGGCGTAGTCGTGAAAGCCCTCGCGGAAGGACGAACCGCGCAACTTGTGGATGGCAAGGCGACGGCGGCTGATACCGAAGTCCCGTTCGAGTGTCTGGAGCTTGATCACACCGTGGGCCAGTGAGCGGAGCTGCAGATCGCTGTCAGCATCATCTGACGTGCGGTCGTCCAGCAGAAGCACGGTGCAGTCGCGACCGGCAAAGTGCCGCTTGAGCGCGAGGATCTGGCGGCGATACTTCAAGGGATCTCGCGCCAGCATGCGGAACTCCGAGAGGGAGTCGAAGACTACGCGTTCCGGGTTGACGATATTGATCTGCTTCACGATGGCAGTGATTGTGTCCGCGAGCTCGACATCAGAGGGGTGAAATACGGTGTACTGCGCCTCGGGGCTCAAGTCTTCGTCGGTGGGAATCATCTCGAAGAGCACGATCGAGTCGAGGTCCCAGCCGTGGGAGGCGGCAACCTCCGCGAGCTCGTGGTTTGACTCCGAAAGGGTGACGTACATGCACTTCTCGCCCCGGGCAGCGCCGGCAAGCAGAAACTGCAGGGCAAACGTGGTCTTTCCGGTGCCGGGATCGCCCTCGACAAGATAGAGGTGGCCGGACGGGATACCTCCGCCAAGGATGTCGTCAATACCAGCCACACCAGTGCTGATGCGGCGTGGAGAGGGCGAAGCGGCGCGAGAACCGTTGGGGTGTGTCGTTGCGTGATCTTCCATTAATGCCGAGGTCTCCGAGGGGGTACGAACGGATAACAAACTTTCCACCAGATTTGACGGCAAACCGGAGAGTCCAGGTACCGAATCGCAGAGGCGTCAGGTAGGATGCGTTCTCCGCGCAGACAGGTTGCGCAAGGGCTTCGGAGAACGTGAAGTCCTTTGCTTTCTAAATCATTCGGAGCTCCCTACCATTCCTGACGGGGTCAGTAAGGTCAGCTTAGGCAATAGGTGTGCCTGCCGCTTTGTAAATGGCCTCAATGGCGAGCATGTCAGCGAGGCCCTCTTCGCCGGGTGTATCCGGGGTGCGGTTATTGCGGATGCAAGCCGCGAAGTGGTCGGCCTCGGCCGTGAACTGATCGTATTGACCGGTGACCGGATAACCTCCGGAGACGTCGCCGTTGCGCGTGTGGCCGGTGAAGGTGTACTTGACGTCGCCGTAGTAAAAGGCGGGCTCGATGTGGATGCGGCCTTTCGAGCCATCGATCTGGAGAAACGCGGGGCCATCCATGCCATAGGAAGAGCCGCAGTTGGCGAGGATGCCAGAGGGGAACTTCATCACCCACTCGACAGTCTGTTCGACCTGCGCGAAGCGCGGGCCTTTTTCCATCGTCGAGACCATTGCCCGGAAGTCATTCGGTTCTTCGGCGCATAACCAGCGGATAGCGTTGAGCGGATAGATGCCGAGGTCGAGGAGTGAACCGCCGCCGGCGAGCGCGCGATTGAGTCGCCACTCGCCGGTTTTTTTCTGGCCGTAGAAGCCACCCTGGAAGCCGACGAGATCGCCGATGTCACCGTCGTGAATCATCTTGCGGATTTGGGTAAAGGTGGGGTCGTAGTGCACGCGGTAGGCGATCATCAGCTTCACGTTGTGCGCGCGGCAGGCGTCGATCATCCTGCGGCATTCCGCCGAAGAGATGGCCATGGGCTTTTCGCAGAGGACGTGCTTGCCGGCTTCTGCGCCGCGGATGGTGTACTCGCAGTGCATGGAGTTGGGAAGACCGATGTAGACGGCCTCAATAGCGGGGTTATCGCGAATCTTGTCGTACGTCTCGTAGGTGTAGATCGAACTCTGCGGGAGCTTGTACTGCGCGGCGTATTTCGTGCCTTTCTCAGCAGGATGGCCGGTGACGATGCCGGTGATGTTCGCGTTCGGCGTGCGGTCGCAGGCCTGCATGAAGATCTTGGAGATGTCTCCGATTCCGACGGGAGCGAAGCCGACGGGCTTCGACAATGTAGGCGCGCCGGTGACGGAGGTTGCGGGCTTTTGCGCAGAGAGGCGAGTGGCGGCGAGCGAGAGGGCAGAGAGCTTGGCGAAGGCGCGGCGGTCCATAAGGCTCATGCGAATAAATGTACGCTCCTCAATTGAGCTGCAGATGTGGATTGATAGCAGTTCTCAGGGCTGCGAGAAGAGCGGCATGCGCCCCATTACGCTGGTGCGCAGCTTGTACACACTGTGGGAGGCGCAGATGTAGAGCGTCTTGCCGTCATCGCCCCAGGCGAGGTTTGCTGCGACCTCCGGCAACTTGATCTGGCCGAGGACCTTGCCTGCAGGGGTGATGATGCGGATGCCGCCGGGGCTTGAGGCCCAGAGATTTCCTTGTGTATCGAGCTTCAGACCGTCGGGGACGCCGTGCTCGGGTGAGGGTTGAAAGTCGATGAGCATTGTGCCGGGACCGACGGTGCCGTCGGGGTTTACGGGATACTTCATGTACATCATGTGCGGGCCGGAGTTCGCGACGTACATGGTCTTGCCATCTTCGGTGAGCGTGATGCCGTTGGGGAGTGTCAGGTCGCGGATCACGAGCGTGAGCTTGCCGTCCTTGTAGTGATATACGCCGTTGAAGGGCAGCTCCTTGGCAGGATCCTTGTCCATGCCTTTGAGGCCGTACGGCGGGTCTGTGAAGTAGAAGCTCCCGTCAGCGGCGAAGATGATGTCGTTCGGGCTGTTGAGGCGCTTGCCCTCGTACTTTTCGAAAAGCGTTTCGACTTTAAGGTGATCGTCAGGACCGACGAGGCGGACGACGCGGCGGCCGTCCTGTTCGCACATGACGACACTGCCCTGAGCGTCGGGGGCGTTGCCGTTTGGTCCGAGGAAGTTGGCGAAACCTGAGGCGGAGGTGAGCAGCTCGGTGATGTGGCCGTCCGGCGTAGTGGCGCGCAGTTTGTTTGCGGGGCCATCGACAAACCAAAGCCGGCCGTGTCTCCACTGCGGACCTTCGGTGAAGTTGAAGCCGTTGGCGACGAGCTCGGGCCTGGCGCCTGGAGGAATCAGGGCGTCGAGTGCGGGGTCGAGTCGGAGAACAGAGGGTTCGGGTGCGGCAGGCTTTCCGTTACTCATGGGAAGTGAGATGGCAATCGCTGCTGCGGCGGCAAGTTTTACGGCGAGCGGCATGCGAGCCATGCTACGTCACGTTTTGGCTGGCGTGCACCTGCTATGCTCGGGTCGATGACGTTGGATGTGAGGCCGAGGATAAGAGCGGTGGCTGGCGCGACGGCTGCGCTTGCCCTGCTGACGGCGATGAACTTCGTGAACTACCTGGACCGCTATATCCTCCCGGGCGTACAGGAACAGATTAAGCACGAGTTTGCGCTGACCGACAGCCAGATCGGGTCGCTAACGCTGTGGTTTATGGTCGCGTATGTTTGCGCGTCGCCGATTACGGGGTGGCTGGGCGATCGCTTTCCGCGCAAGCCGATGATCGTGGTGGCTGCGCTCGGGATTGCTGCTGTGAACTTCTTCACAGCCAGTGTGCACAGTTACATGTCGCTGAACCTGAGGCATGCGGCACTGGGTATCGGGGAGGCATGTTTCGGCGTGTTTGCGCCGGCGCTGCTCGCGGATTTTTTCGCAGAATCGCAGCGGAATCGCGCGATGACGATCTTCAACATCGCGCTGCCGTTGGGAGCGGCGGCCGGCTACGAGGCGGGCGCGTGGGTGGCGGCGCATCACGGATGGCGGATGAGCTTTATCACCAGCGCTGTTCCGGGCCTGCTGATGGCGCTGCTGATTCTGTTCTTCATGCGTGAGCCGAAGCGGCTCGACCGGGGACGCGAACGGGCGAGGACTGACAGGGCGAGTGTGATCTCGCTGCTGAAGAATGGACCATACCTGACGTCGATTCTTGGCTACGCTGCCGTGACGTTTTCGCTCGGAGGGATTTCGTGGTGGATGCCGTCGTTTTTGCACCGCGAGGCGGGGTACTCGATTGAGGCGGCGGGCGGGCTGATGGGACCGATCATCGTTGTCGCCGGATTAGGCGGCACAGCGCTTGGCGGATGGATCGCGCAAGTGTGGTCGAGGAGGACCGCGAAGGCCCTCTACCTGGTTCCGGCACTGAGTGCGTTGCTGACGATTCCTCCTGCGATCCTGTGCTTCTTTGGGCCGAGAGCTTTCATTGTGCCGTCACTCTCAGCCGCGGTGTTTCTCATCTTTCTCGGCACGGGGCCGGTGAATGCGGCGACGCTGAACGCGGTTCCGGATGGTCTGCGTGCGACGGCGATGGCTGGACAGTTGTTCATGATTCACGTGTTAGGCGACATGCCATCGTCGAAGGTGATTGGCATTGTCAGCGACCACAGCAATCTGCGGCTGGGCATGGCTGTCACGCTGATCTCCTTCGCGGTTGGCGCGGTGGTCTTCTTTATCGGCGCGAAGATTGCGCCCAGTCTCCGCGATGTGGAGGCTCCGGCGCCCGCATGATCTCACCTGCGTGGCGCCTGGCGGCCGAGTACGGCGAGTGGTTGCTGGCTGCACTCTGGCTTTGGAGAACGAACGAGGCGATTCGGCGGGTTGGCGAGGTGCCGGACATCTCGCAACCGGAGTGGGATCTAATTCCGCCGGAGGGATCGGCGCCGTCGCTCACCGTGATCGTGCCCGCGCGCAATGAGGCGGAGAATATCGGCGCGACGCTGGAAACGCTGATCGCGCAGCAGTACAACAACCTGCGTGTACTTGCCATCGACGATCGTTCGACCGACAGGACGCGGCAGATTGTCGATGAATTTGCGGCGCGTTATCCGGAGCAGATTGGAGCGATCCATATCGACTACCTGCCGGAAGGATGGCTCGGGAAGACGTTTGCGCTTGAGGTTGGAACGCGTAACTCGTTGAGCGAGTACCTGTTGTTTACGGATGGCGATGTGCTCTTTTCGCCGTCATCGCTGCGGAGAGCGATGGCCTATGCGGTGATGACGCAGGCCGATCACGTTGTCGTCTTCCCGACTCCTGAAGTGAAGGGCCGCGGCGAGGGCCTGATGCTCAGCTTCTTCGGCGTGCTTGGCATGTGGATCACAAGACCATGGCGCGTCAGTGATCCGCTGGCGAGGCACGATGTCATCGGCGTAGGCGCGTTCAACCTGGTGCGTCGCGAAGCGTTGGAGGTGCTGGGCGGATGGGAGCCGCAGCGTTTGGCCGTAGTTGAAGATGTAACGCTCGGCCGCAGGATGAAGGCGGCCGGCCTGCGTCAGAGTGTGGCGTTCGGGCCTGAGCTGATCCTGGTTCACTGGGCCAGAGGAGCGCGCGGTATTGTGCGTGGGCTCACCAAGAATTTATTTGCGAGCGTGAATTTCAGGACGTCGTTTCTGGTGCTTGGGTGCGCGGCCATTGTGATCCTGTTTCTCGCGCCGTTAGCGGGCCTTGCGTGGTTGCCGACTGCGCTGCCTGCGCTTATGTCTGTCTGCTGCATCGGTGCCTCGTATCGCATCATGAGTGCGCGGAGCCGCATCGATGCACGCTATGGATGGCTATACCCTGCGGCGGTCTTTGTGATGGCATGGGCGATGCTGCGCTCGATGGTTTCAGTGTGGGCGCGGCGCGGGGTGATGTGGCGCGGAACGTACTATCCGCTGCGTGAGCTGCGCATGCATAACAGTCCGTTGCAGTGGGAGCGCAGCGCAGCCCAGGCTCGGCGAGCGGAAGAGAAGGGAAGAGGACGCGTCGGGGCGAGACTGCTGGCGCTCTGGCCGGCGCTGCGAAAAAAAGGCCACAAGAAAGAACACTGAGGATCAGTTCGGAAGCTCTGGGGGGCTGGCCATGCCGAACATCTGAAGCAGCATTGCACTTGCTTCGAGGGCATCGCGCGATTTGAAATCCGGATCGAGCTGCAGGAGGGAAGCCTTCGGTGCGATTGCTGCAAGATCCTGTGCGACCGTGTCCGATGAAAGTTGAGCGGTGCAGGGTCCTACGAGGATGTAATCCGGGCGATCGACGCGGAGCAGCAATTTTGCATCGCTGAAGGAGCAGGTCGTCCGAACGGTGAATCCGCGCTGGGAGAGGACGGTCCGCGCAAAGGTGCACAGATCAGCCGAGGGGTCGAAGACGAGCAGGCGAGGCCCAGGCTCCGCGGGTTTTTCAGCGGGGGCACGGCCCAGGAACGACAGGATGGCATCGTCCTCGTTCTCAAAGGTGGGGATAATTGTGCAGACCCTGGTGAGGTCGAGGAGGTGCGTGACGAAGGGTGGTGAACCGGCGAGATGGATAGCTCCGCCACGTTTCGCGACGCGCGTCGAGTGACGCACCAGCAAACCGACCCCCATGCTGTCCAGACGCGAAATGTCACTCACATTGAGGACGATTCGCGAGAACGTTCGCTCGGCATGATCCAGTGTGGCATCGAGGGCCTGCTCCTCTTCACCATGCACAATGGGACCGGCGCATTGGACGATGCAGACACTTCCGCAGTGACGTGTGCTCAGGGTAAGCGACATAGAGCCCTCGCATGGCACCCTGGAATCGACAGGATGTACGCTCCAGCGTACACCTGGTCGTCATTGGACGCGAGAGCCCGCTCTAGACCTCGACGACCTGCCGTCCGTAGCGCTTCTCCACATATTCATCGAGGATGACCTGGAACTCCTCGACGATGTGATCGCCCTTGAGCGTGGTGAAGAGTTTACCGTCCACGTACACCGGTGCTTTGGGTTCCTCGAATGTGCCGGGCAGGGAGATGCCGATGTTGGCGTGCTTGGATTCGCCGGGGCCGTTCACGATGCAGCCCATGACGGCGAGCTTCAGCTCTTCCACGCCGGGATAGATCTTCTTCCACTCGGGCATGGACTCTGTGAGATAGGCCTGGATGCGTTGTGCGAGTTCCTGGAAGTAGGTGCTGGTCGTGCGGCCACAGCCGGGGCAGGAGGTGACCTGCGGCATGAAGCTGCGAATCGAGAGGGACTGCAGAATCTGCTGCGCGCAACGAACCTCTTCCGCGCGGTCGGCGCCGGGCTCAGGGGTGAGCGAAACGCGAATCGTGTCGCCGATGCCGTTCAGCAGCAGCGGAGCGAGACCGGCAGTCGAGGCAACAACGCCCTTCATGCCCATGCCAGCTTCGGTGAGGCCGAGGTGCAGCGCGTAATCGCAGCGGCGCGCGAGCTCGGTATAAACGTCGATCAGGTCACGCACGTTCGAGACTTTGGCGGAGAGAATGATCTGGTCGCGGCGCAGACCGTAGCGCTCGGCCGCCGCGGCGTTGTCGAGCGCGGAACGAACCATGGCTTCGAGCATGACGTCGCGCGATTCGATGGGGTTTGCCGACTTCGAGTTGTCGTCCATCATGCGGGTGAGCAGGGCCTGGTCCAGCGAGCCCCAGTTCACGCCGATGCGGACGGGCTTCTGGTTCTCGACCGCGCACTCCACCATGGTGCGGAAGTTGTCATCGTCCTTGCGTCCAATGGAGACGTTGCCGGGATTGATGCGGTACTTCGAGAGCGCCTTCGCACAGTCGGGGTACTTCCTGAGCAGCAGATGGCCGTTGTAGTGGAAGTCGCCGACGATGGGCGTCTCCCAGCCCTTCTTGCGAATGCCTTCAACGATGTAGGGGACAGCCTTGGCAGCGTCGTCATTGTTAACGGTGACGCGGACGAGTTCGGAACCGGCACGCGCGAGCGAGGCTACCTGCTGGATTGTGGATTCGACGTCGGCGGTATCGGTGTTGGTCATCGACTGCACGACGACAGCAGCGTCGGAACCGACGCGGATGCCGCCTATGTTGACCGTAACGGCGCGACGACGCTGGATGGATGGCATATAGCCCTATTTTACCAGTCGGAGGGCTGTTCAGGACGGTCGCCAAGTCCGCACTAAACGCAGCCTAACATCAATCCGGTGAGCGCAAAGGGCTTGGAGGCATCTCATCAAAGAGAAGATCTCGAGACGAGAACGAGGAGCCAAACGATGAAGTCGCTGAGGAATCCTACAAAGCTGAAGCCGATGGAAAAGGGCGATCTGGTGCAGGTGATTGTCGAGACGCCGGCTGGCAGCCGGAACAAGTTCAGTTTTGATCCGGAGCAGGGGATCTTTGCGCACAAAGCGACGCTGCCCGCTGGAATGACATTCCCCTATGACTTCGGCTTTTTGCCGCAGACCCTCGCGCCCGACGGCGATCCGATCGACGTTCTGCTGCTAATGGACGAGCCGGCGTTTCCCGGCATTGCGGTGAAGGGGCGGTTGATCGGCGTCATCGAAGGGCAGCAGCTTGACGGAAAGAAGAAGATCCGCAATGACCGTTTGGTTGTCGTCTCCGAGATCAGCCATCAATACGAGAACGTGCGTAAGTTGAAAGATCTCCCGGACAAATGGACCGACGAGGTCGAGGAGTTCTTTGTGAACTACCACGACATGCAAGGCAAAAAGTATCAGTTGCTCGGCACCAAGGGCGTCAGCGAGGCCCAGAAGCTGATCCGCAAGGCGCGTCGGGCTGCTCAGTAGCGCCGACCGCAGCGAATCAGTCTTTTGTTCCGGTGTCCACCTGGAGGTTTTCGATCGCGTTCGCCAGATCCGTCTTCGCGGTGTTCAGTGCGGCCGTCCTGGTGTCGAGTTCTGCCTGAGCTGCGCGCAGCTTGTCCTCAGTCTCGTTCAGGTCGCGGATGAAACGGCCACTGGCGGACTTGTCCGTATCTTTCAGGGCTGTGACATTTGCGCGCTCACGGTCCTCCTCCTCGCGAAGCGATCTTAGGCGCGTGCTCGTGTCGTCGACGGCCGCCTGCGCGTCGGCCACTTTGCGCCTCGCATCAAGAACAGGCTGCAGTGCGGTAACGAGTTCCGGATTGTCTTTCGACTGGTCGAGGATGTAGGTGAGCTGCGAGTCATTGGAATTCAGCAGCGAGTAGGTGACGACGCTGCGGTGGTGTTCGCCGACGTAGCGCTTGACCGTGCCGCCCGCAGGTACTGTTAGCCGATAACGCGCAACCGTGGCCGTGGTCTCGTCGGGTTTGGAGTCATCGTCGAACACATACGGCGGGTTCAGCTTGTACTCGAGCACAACCGTGCGCGGCGTGGAGGCTGCGTTGTGGACGACGTAGGTGATCTCCTGGCTCGTTGTGTGATGCAGCCGAAGAACGCCTTTCGCAGCGGTGATCTGCGTCGTGTGCTGATCTGAATGCTGATTCTCCGCGCCAACGTGCACGGCCTGGTCGGCCGCGTAGGAGACGAGCCGCTTCTCGTCCGGATGAATCGGATCGAGCAGGCCCTCGCCGCCGAAGTTGCCGTCCTCAACGATAGAGAATGATCCGCGATCCAAGGTCAGGCCGGAGTTGTTCGTGAGCCAGAGTGCCCGCAGTGGCTCCGAGATGGAAGAGCCCGCGGCCGAGACCAGCGTCACCGACTCCGCCGGGATTTTAACCTGCAGGATGGGCACAAGCGCAGACTCGTTCTTGCGGATTGTGATCGGCTGGTTGATGCGGTATTCGAAGAAGTCGTCGAAGGCCGATGATTTTGCTTCGGGTGTAAGTGAGGCGTGCGCGAGCTCCTCGTATGAGGGAGGTGGAGCCGGAGGCGCGGGGGCCGCGAGCAGTTTGCTGTAGCTGAGCGGGCCGACACCATGGAGCGCCATCTCACCCGCGGCGCCTGCGCTGACCTCTACAGTCTCGTTCGTTGACCCAACAGGAAGGGTGATCTGCATTGGGCTTGTGTTGGCGAATGCGTTCAGAATTACAGTCTGGAATCCGGGCAAGGAAACCTGCACCTTATAGCGCCCGCTGGGAAGAGCAAAAGAGAACTCACCTTGCGAGTCTGTGGTTGCACTCTGCTGCGAGCCGTCAGAGCCGGTAACGATGACTCTCGCACCCGCGACAACAGCGCCTGACGGATCAATCACGTTGCCGCTCACGCCATTCGCGGATTTAGCCGCGAGGGCGCTGTCAAAGGTTTGCGGTGTAAGCTGCGACTCCTGCGCGATGGGGATCTCAGGCCGGCGCGAATAAATCGGCTGGGAGAGTGGCTGGATGAAGCTTTGTGGCGCGCCGGCGATGAGCGAGAGCTGGACGTCGTCCCAGTCGGCGCCGGTCGTATTGTCCACAACGGACCAGCCCTGAAGGGTGGCCTCCACCCGTGCGGACGAAGAACGTCCGCCGAGGACCCCGGATAGCTGCGTCGCCGAGTTCGAGTTTGTGAACAGAATCCGGTAAGTCGATTTCCAGATCGGCACTTCGGAGATATAGCTGACGCGCAGTTCGCGCGTGCCGGTGCCGTGGTCCGAGAGCGTCAGGTGGCGCAGCCCCTGGGAGCGGTTCGAATCAATGAGCTGCAGATAGCGGCTGACATCGTTGTGCAGAGAGGTGTCGAGCAACCGCACGGACGTTGCGGGCGTGAGTTCCACGGTGCGCGTTTCGCCGCTGTCGGAGACCACGGTGATGAAATACCGCTCGATGCTATTGGTGCCAGAGCTGTCGTCAGACTTTGCGGGCGCAGTCCGCGCCTCCACCGATAGCAAGCGTCCGGTAATGGAGACGGTGCCCGAATGCACCTCGACGCGCGCGCCGCGGATGGCTGAGTAAAAATCCGAGGCCGTGGGATTGTCATCCAGAGACAGTGGGAGAGTTTTGAGCTGTTGATCCAATGGCGTCGTCGAGTTGTAACCCGCGCCGGAGATGCGGCCGCCGTTGAGATCGATGGCTGTGAGGGATTGCAGCACGTCATTGAGTTGTCCGCTTGTGAGGTCGATCGCGACGGCTGCGTTCCCTGTGACGCGTCCCGTGTGCTCGAAGAAGCCAACCCCGTTCTTATACAGCGCGACGCGGGTCACAGGCAGCGTCGAGGCACTGTCCGGAGCAGGAGCGGGTGCGCGTGGGCTGCGGGCCGGTTGTTCGGCGAGGAGTGCGAGGGGAAGAACGACTAGCAAGACAGTAAGCGGGAAGGGGCGCATTGGCTTCCTTTGCGGTCGGTGCTGTATTTCGCCAATCGATGTATAGACATCGGAGGCGGCGAGGGCGGAACTGAGGTGGGCAGGCATAAGCAATCCTGGTGCTTCCACATAAGGATCGTTCGAGACCTGAGAGCTTGCATCGGGATGCAGGATTATAGAAAAATCTGATACACGTAGAAGCACAGCTTATAGAAGCAAGCGGAGGAGACGGTGCATTTCGGACTTACGGATGAGCAGGAGCAACTTCGGCGAGAGGTGCGGGCCTTTGCGGAGCGCGAGATTGCGCCCCATGTGAGCGAATGGGATGAGAAGAGTGAGTTTCCTCACGCCTCCGTAAAGAAGCTGGGCGAGATGGGCCTGATGGGCGTGATCTTTCCCGAGGATCTCGGTGGCGCCGGACTCGGCTACGTGGAGTACGTTCTTGCGGTTGAGGAACTTTCGCGAGTGGACGGGAGTGTCGGCATTATCGTCGCCAGTCACAACTCCTTGTGCACGAACCATATCAATATCGGCGGCAATGACGCGCAGAAGAAGCGCTGGATTCCAAAGCTGGCGAGCGGCGAGTGGCTGGGAGCGTGGGGCCTGACAGAGCCGGGGTCAGGCTCCGACGCCGGCGGCATGCGCACGACTGCAGTACGCGGCGACGGCGGCTGGATCCTGAACGGATCGAAGACCTTCATCACCAATGGAACCTATGCGAATTGTGCGCTCGTTCTGGCGGTTACGGATAAGGAGAAGGCAACCCATGGCGGCATCTCGGCGTTCCTCGTCGAGCGGGGCACGCAGGGGTTCCGCAGCGGGAAGAAGGAGAACAAGCTCGGCCTGCGCGCGAGCGATACCGCCGAGCTGATCTTTGAGAACTGCTTCTTACCGGACGACTGCCTCGTGGGCGAGCTCGGCGGCGGCTTTAAGGATGCAATGCGCACACTGGATGGCGGCCGCATCTCGATCGCTGCGCTGAGCCTCGGCATCGCACGTGGGGCGCTGGATGCAGCGGTGAAGTATGCAAAGCAGCGCAAGCAGTTCGGCAAGGCCATCAGCGATTTTCAAGCGATCCAGTTCAAGCTGGCGGATATGTCGACGCAGCTCGATGCAGCGTGGCTGCTGACGATGCGCGCGGCGCAGATGAAGGATCAGGGCAAGAAGGTGACGCGCGAGGCTGCAATGGCCAAGCTCTTCGCCAGTGAAGTCGCGTGCAGGATCGCAGAAGAGGGTGTGCAGATCCACGGTGGCTACGGCTTCATCAAGGACTATCCGGCGGAGAAGTTCTATCGCGACGTAAAACTTTGCACCATCGGTGAAGGCACAAGCGAGATTCAGCGCATGGTGATCGCGCGGGAACTGTTGAAGGGCTGACTGCCGGTTCCGCTACGATAGTTGAAGCTTGAGAGAGGGCAGAAACCTTAATGGCGGAGCCGATTATTGTGACGGGTGCGGCAGGCTTCATCGGCCGCAACGTTGTGGCGGAGCTGAACGCGCGGGGCGAGGATGAGCTGATCCTCGTTGACGAGTTGGGTAAGGACGAGAAGTGGAAGAACCTCGTCGGGCTTCGCTACGAGGACATCGTTTCACCCGAAGACTTCCTCGGCCTCCTGGAAAGTGGGGCGTACGCGGACGCCCGCGCGGTCATCCACCTTGGCGCGTGCAGCGCGACGACCGAGAAAGACGCCGACTATCTCCTGCGCAACAACTATCAGTACACGCGCGTGCTATGTAACTGGGCGCAGGAGCAGGGTGCGCGTTTCGTCTATGCATCGAGTGCCGCGACTTATGGGGACGGCTCTCATGGTTACGATGACAGCGACGCGTCGACGCCGACGCTGCGGCCGTTGAATATGTACGGCTACTCCAAGCACATGTTTGATCTGTGGGCGTTGAAGCATCAGCTCTTCGATCAAGGCGAGGGCGGGAACATCGTCGGGTTGAAGTATTTCAACGTGTACGGCCCTCACGAGGACCACAAAGGCGACATGCGCTCGGTGGTCGTCAAGAGTTTTGAGCAGATCCGCTGCAGCGGCGAAGTTAAGTTGTTCAAGAGTTATCGGCCCGAATACAAGGACGGCGAGCAGATGCGCGACTTCATCTACGTGAAGGACGCCGTCGATGTCACGCTGCATTTCGCGCTGCAGGGCGCCGGAGCTACGGGCGGCCTGTTCAACTGCGGCACGGGCAAGGCCCGCACCTGGCTTGACCTCGCGCGGGCGGTATTCGCAGCGATGAAACGCGAGCCGAAGATTGAGTTCATCGAAATGCCGAAGGAACTTCAGGGGAAGTATCAGTACTTCACTGAGGCGAAGACGGAAAAGTTGCGCGCGGCCGGATACCCACGCAAATTCACCTCGCTGGAGGATGGTGTTCGCGAGTATGTCCAGAGTTACCTCGAGAATCGCGATGCGTGAGCTGGGAGCCTGTATTCTTGGGTTGCTATGAGTAAGGCGATTACCGCGATCTATCCCGGAACGTTTGATCCGCCGACGAATGGTCACCTGGATGTGATCGCGCGCGGAGCGAAGATCGTGGATCATCTCGTGGTCGCGATTCTGCGCAATGCCTCCAAGGGCCAGCCGCTCTTTACGGTGAACGAGCGCGAGGAGATGCTGCGCGAGGCTACGGCCAGCTTTAAAAACGTGACCGTGGAGACCTTCGACGGCCTGCTGGTGGACTTCGCGCGTGCCAAGGAAGCGAAGGCTGTCATCCGCGGCATCCGCGCCGTCTCCGACTATGAGTACGAGTTCCAGATGGCGATGATGAACCGCAAACTCGACCCGCAGCTGGAGACGCTGTTCATGATGCCGGCAGAGAAGTACACGTACGTGAGCTCGCGGCTGATCAAAGGCGTTTATCAACTGGGGGGCGACATCTCGTCTCTCGTGCCGCCGGTCGTCGTTGAGCGGCTCAAGAAGAAAAAGGTGACCGGCGTCGCGGTCCCGGGGGCCGAGTAGCAGCTGGGATGCTGCCAGGCCTGCGGCGAGCAATGGAGATGGTGTGACGATTCAGGAGCAGTTTGGTCAGATCGATATCTACGTGTTTGACCAAATTCTGCGCGGAAATATTGCGGCCGGGATGAAGGTGCTCGACGCCGGGTGCGGGTATGGGCGCAACCTGGTGTATCTGCTGCGCGAGGGCTGTGAAGTGTATGCGCTGGATGCAAATCCGGAGGGCATCGCGCATGTGCGGTCGCTCGCGGCGGAGTTGAATCCGACGCTGCCGGCAGAGCACTTTCAGGTCGGGCAGATTGAAGCGCTGCCGTTCGCAGATGGACTTGCGGACGTGGTGATGTGCAGCTCCGTGTTGCACTTTGCGCGGGACCAGCACCAGTTTCTTACCATGCTCGAGGAGTTGTGGAGAGTCCTGCGGCCGGGCGGGTTGCTGTTTACGCGCATGGGGTCGAGGATCGGGATGCAGTTTGAGCAGGTGCGCCCGGACATCTACCGGATCGGGGACGGGCAGGAATGGTTTCTTGTGGATGAGGAACTGTTGCTGGGCCTGACGAACGAGTTGGGCGGCGTGATGGTGGATCCGCTGAAGACAACGATTGTGCAGGATTACCGGTGTATGACGACCTGGGTGATACGGAAACGGGCTTTATCTGCACCGCCAAATCTGAAAGACTAGAAGCATGAGCACAGCGACAGTTGCAGCGCCCACGAAGATTCTGACTGACCGCATTAACCGCATTGAAGTTTCAGCGACTATGGCGATTACCGCCGAGGCCCTGAAGATGAAGTCGCAGGGCATTGACCTGGCCGACTTCGGCGCGGGCGAGCCGCATTTCGCAACGCCGCAGCACATCAAGGATGCAGCCATTGAGGCCATCCAGAAAAACTTCACGCGCTATACCGCCGTGGCCGGCGTGCCCGAGGTTCGCAAGGCCATCGTTGAGCGCCACGCTGCAGATTTCGGTACGAACTATACCGCAGAAGAGTGCGTCTTCTCCGCGGGCGGAAAGCTCTCCATCTTCAATGCCGCCGAAGTGCTCATCGATCACGGCGACGAGGTCATCATCCCCACGCCTTACTGGGTCAGCTACAAGGACATCGTGCAGTTCACCGGCGGCAAACCGGTCTTCGTCGAGACCAGCGAAGCCGAGAACTTCCGCGTGACCGCGAAGATGATCGAGTCCGCCGTGACCGACCGCACGAAGGCGATCATTCTCAACACGCCATCGAATCCTTCGGGCGCCGTCATCCCGAAGGACGACCTTTACGCGATCGTTCGCATGGCGCATGAGCGCGGCATCTACGTCTGGCTGGACGAGTGCTACGCCTACCTGAATTTCTCGGGCGATCTGGTGTCCGGCGCTTCGCTCACCGAGTGCAAGGAGCACGTGCTCGTGCTCGGCTCGCTGTCGAAGACCTACGCCATGACCGGCTGGCGAGCGGGCTTCGCGCTGGGACCGAAGCCCATCATCGCTGCGATGAGCAAGCTGCAGTCACAGTCCACCTCCAACACGGCGAGCATGGTACAGCGGGCGTCGATTTCGGCGCTGACTTCGAGCCAGGAGTGCGTGAAGGAGATGCGCGCGGACTACATCAAGCTTCGCGACCGCGTCCTTGAAGGCTTCAAGTCCATCCCCGGCCTCACCTGCACGAAGCCTGAGGGCGCGTTCTACGTCTACCCAAATGTCGGTGCGTTCCTCGGCAGGGGCGGCATCAAGTCTGCGAGCGATCTCGCCGCGCGCTTGCTGACCGAGGCCCACGTCGTGACCGTTCCGGGCGAGGCATTCGGAACCGATGAGCATATTCGTCTGTCCTACGCAGTCAGCGCAGACGTCATCGACAAAGGTGTGCAGCGGATGCGTGACTTCCTCGGCGGGCTGAAGTAACGTGAGCCGCGGCACCGGAAAGCATGATAAGGCTGCCGGCGTGAGCCCGGACAAGCATCCGGCCAATCAGCATCCGGAATTTGCGGCCGTCATCCTCGCCGGTGGGAGCGGCACACGCTTCTGGCCGCGCAGCCGCCGGGCGAGGCCCAAGCAGGTGCTCTCGCTCGATGGCGACCGCACGATGATTCAGAATACCGTGGAGCGCGTGAAACCTCTCGTCTCCTCTGGTCAAGTCTGGATCATCACCAACGACCTGCTTGCCAAGACTATCGCCCATCAGCTTCCTGATCTCGCCGAGAAGCATATTCTTCGCGAGCCCGCGGCGCGCAACACGGCGCCTGCGTGCGCCATCCCCGCATTTTTTCTCGAACGCACATCACCCGATACAGTCCTCGGCGTCTTTCCGTCCGACCACACCATCGGCGATGTAGAACGGTTCCGTCGCGTTGTCTGCGCGGGTGCCGAACTTGCGCGCCGCAGTGCTGCGATCATCGTATTGGGCGTCTCGCCGTCCCGTCCTGAAACCGGCTACGGCTACATCGAGCTCGGCGCCGGGCTTGATCCCATTACTGAGAGTGGTGAGGCCATTCCCGTGCGTCGCGTCCACCGCTTCACGGAAAAGCCCGACAAGACCCGCGCAAAGCGCTTCCTGCGCTCCGGCAACTACGCCTGGAACAGCGGCATGTTTCTCTTCACCGCGAAAACTCTCGCCGATGCCATGCGCGAACATCAGCCAAAGACCGCGGCGCTGCTGGAGCAGATTGCCGCAGCCCGGGGAACGCCTAACTTCGAGAAGGTCTTCGCTGAGCTCTATCCGCAGTGCGAGTCTATTTCGATTGACTACGCCGTGCTCGAGCCGCGCTCCGCCAAGGGTGAGGGCAAGTCCGAGCTCTACTGCCTGCCTGGCGACTTCGCCTGGAGCGACCTCGGCTCGTGGGCGGCGCTGCATGAGCATGTGGCCGAGCGCACGGAGTCCCACAGCGCGAATGTCGTCGAAGCGGAGCATCACGTTGAGATCGCGTCTACCGGCTGCTACGTCTTCTCGCCGAAAAAGACGGTAGCTCTCGTCGGCGTGAAGGACCTCGTCGTCGTTGAGACGGACGATGCCATCTTGATTACGACACGCGAGGGCTCGCAGGATGTGGGCAAGGTGGTGGCGGAGCTGAAGAATTCAGGCCGCCACGATCTGACGTAAAGAAAAATGAGCTAGACCTGGCGAAAGCCGGACAATATTTGAGGCCAGATGGAGCAGACTACAGTCGTTAAATTCGGCACAGACGGATGGCGCGGCATCATCGCCGACGACTTCACCTACGAGAACGTGCGCGTGGCTGCGCGCGCGATTGCGCTTTATGTGCTGAAGCACGAGAACGCGGCTGCAGGCGTGTGTATCGGATGGGACACGCGGTTCGCCTCGGAAGCCTTCGCAAAGATTGTGGCTGAAGTGCTCGCAGATGCCGGCATCCCGGTGCAGATCTCGCCGAAATTCACGCCCACCCCGGAGCTCTCGTTCGCTGTGCGCGAGCGCAAAGCCGCCGGCGGCGTGATGATCACATCCAGCCACAACCCGGCACAGTGGAACGGCGTGAAATACAAGGCCAGTTACGGCGGCGCGGGCAGCCCGGGCATCATCACTGCCATCGAGAACGAACTGTTGCAGCCCGTTGCCAAGGCTGCAACACGCGGCAAGATCGAAACGGTCGACTTCGCACCCACCTACATCGCTGCGCTCGAGAGCTTCGTGGATCTCGAAGCCATCAAGCGCTCCGGTTTCCGCTTCCTCATCGACACCATGTACGGCGCGGGCAAGGGCTACATCGCTGGCATCTTTCAGCGCGCCGGCATTCCATACGTTGAGTTCCGCGACGAGCTGAACCCTGCATTCCCCGGCATCAACCCCGAGCCCATCCTTCCGCACATCGCCGCGACACAGAAGGCAGTCGTCGAGTACAAGTGCGACGCCGGGCTGATCACGGACGGCGACGCGGACCGCATCGGCGCGGTCGACGAGCATGGCAACGTTGTCGACGCGCACAAGATCTACGCCGTTCTGCTCAACTGGTTGCTCGAGCGCAAAGGCTGGCCCGGCGACATCACGCGCGCCTTCAACACAACGAAAATGCTCGACCGCATCGCCGCCAAACACAACCGCAAGCTGCATGAGCACGGCATCGGGTTCAAGTACGTGGTCGACCTCATGCTCGCGCAGCCGATTCTCATGGGTGGCGAGGAGTCCGGCGGCATCGGTATCTCGAAGCATTTGCCGGAGCGCGACGGCCTGCTCAACAGCCTCCTGATCGCTAACGTAATGGCCGATGAGGGCAAGACTCTCGGCCAGCTCGTCGCCGCGTTGCAGGAAGAATTCGGCGAGCATCACTACGGCCGTATCGACATGCACATCGCCGAGGAGATCAAGCAGTCTGCGATCACGCGCGCGAAGCAGATCGCTCCGGGAACCATCGCGTTCGGCGGAATGAGAGTGCTGCACAAGGAGACACTCGACGGCATCAAGTTCTTCCTCGAGAACCCTGCATGCGCAGGGAAGAAGAACGCGGCGGAAACCTGGCTGCTGCTGCGCGCTAGCGGCACCGAGCCGCTGCTGCGTGTTTATTGCGAGAGCTGCAGCCCTGAAAGTGTGCAAACAATTCTTGCGGCAGCGCTAAGCTTCGTAATGGAAAGTCAGAGGTAATAGTGGAAGCAACAGCTCAAGGCGTTCAAGCAACTCAAGACGTTCAGATCCAGGTCTCCGGCCTGTTGTTCGACATGGATGGCGTGCTCGTCAGTTCCATAGGAAGCGTGGAGCGGAGCTGGCGGCTTTGGGCGAAGCACTATGGCCTGCCCAACGCCGACAAGCTCGAGATTCCGCATGGTATGCGCGCTGTCGACGTTATGACACAGGTAAAGGCGGACATCGATAAGGTCGAGGGGCTGAAGCTGATTGAAGATCTTGAACTTGAGGACACGGCCGACCTGCAAGTGCTCGAAGGTGTTCGCAGATTGCTCGATGGTCTTCCTGCGCATCACTGGGCGATCGTGACCTCCGCAACACGGCGTCTTTTGCTCGGACGCCTCAAGGCTGCTGGTCTGCCGGTGCCAGATCGCATCATCAGCGGCGACGAGGTCAAGCGCGGCAAGCCGCATCCTGAGCCCTATCGCCACGGCGCCGAGCTACTCAGTGTCCAACCGCAGGATTGTCTCGTCTTTGAAGACGCTCCCAGCGGTGTCCGTGCCGGTGTTGCCGCCGGCTGCCGTGTCCTCGGAGTTCTCGGTACGCACAGCGCCGAAGAGCTGCGCGAGGCAGGCGCCAGCTGGATTGTCAGCTCACTCAGAAACGTCCGGACACGAACGAATGACGGCCGGATCGCGATCACCATCGACACGGTCTAATTCTCCCGAGACTCTCCCACGGCTCGTTTCCCGCAGCAAAGCATCGACTCGCTGCAGATCCTCTTCCGTGTCCACGCCTATGGTGTCGAAAAAGCCATTCGCGACGTAGATGTCGATGCCATTCTCCAGCAACCGCAGCTGTTCAAGCCGCTCCGTCTGTTCCAGTTGCCCCGGCGGCAGTGCCGCAAATCGTTCCAGCGCGGCCTTGCGATACGCGTAAAGCCCCAGGTGCTTCCAATAAATCGTCGGCTGATTGTCGCGGTTGAACGGAATCGTTGCACGAGAGAAATACAGCGCGCGCCCGGTCGGCGCGGTCACAACTTTGACCACGTTGGGATTGGCGACATCCTCCTCCCGGCAGGCTACCTTCAACGTCGTGATACCCACGTCTGGGTTGCGGAAGGGAAGCAGCAGCTCGCGAATATGAACATCACTCATCAGCGGCTCATCCGCCTGGATGTTGATGTAGATGTCGGCGTCGATTTCGCGTGACACCGCGAAGAGCCGGTCACTCCCGCTGGGCAGCTCCGGAGAGGTCATCAGGCACTCCCAGCCGCGCGCGGCGCACAGTTCAGCAACCTCCTTGGAATCCGCCGCCACAACTACTCTGCCGATCTCCTGCCATCGGAGCGCGTTCCGAACCACCCACGACAGCAGCGGCTGGCCGGCCACCTCACGCAGCACCTTGCGCGGCAATCGCGTTGATGCCAGCCGTGCCGGTATAACCGCCACGACGCGATCAGGACTGACAGGCATATTCAAACTCATCGACCGGCCTTCCGGCTCAGCCGGTTCTTCCGGAAAAGGTGTATCGCGACCCCGATCACGGCGATCAGGACCAGCCCCAGCACAAACGCCGCCGCCTCCAGCCAATGGAGCAGCCCCACCAACCGGCAGCTCAGCGAGGTGTCCGTCGCGCTGCATGCAGGTGAATCCGCATAAGCAACCACCGGGCCGAGCAGCGCGAATACTGTCGCGGCTACAACGTATCTCTTTGCTGCGAAGCGGTTTGGTGAGATCTCCTGCACGTTTGACCTGCGCGTTTAGCCCTTATAGGATTGAGTTTAGAGGATGGCACCCAGCGAGTTCGCTCGCCGGGGACTCCGCAGGTTGACGTCGCGGCTTGTCCGCTGGATGCGACCTTTCCCCCTCCGGCGGTGTAGCTCAGATGGTTAGAGCGACGGACTCATAACCCGTAGGTCAGTGGTTCGATTCCACTCACCGCCACCAATTAGCCTGTCTCCAAAGTCACTCCGGAACCAGGCGCAATCTTCGGCATTGAGAGTATCATTCGACTAGGCAGGCACGTCTAACCTGTGTGCTTTAGCCGTTCCTCGGAGCCCTGAACCCGCGATGCCCAAGAGCCTTAAGATCTCCCTCTTAGCCCTATCCGTCGTCTTTGTGCTGTGCCTCTTCCTCGGGGTCAACGCCCGCGGGGTCTCGGCCGCAGGCGACCAGTCGCAGGACGGGGCCTACCGCCAGATCAACGTCTACGGTGAGGTGCTCCAGCACATCCAGAACGACTACGTCGAGGACCCCAACATCCCAGCCGTCACCAACGGCGCCCTTCGCGGCCTGCTCGAGTCGCTCGATGCAGACTCCAGCTACCTGAGCCCGACCGACTACAAGGCCTACAAGGAAGACAAGGGCGGCAAGGCGCAGGTCGGCATCAACGTCTCCAAGCGTTACGGCTACGCCACGGTCGTCTCCGTCGTTCCGGGCAGCCCGGCCGAGAAGGCGAACCTCAGCGACGGCGACATTATTGAGGCCATCGGCAGCCAGGACACGCGCGATCTTTCGCTCGCCATGATTCAGCTTTTGCTCGAGGGCAATTCCGGCAGCGAGCTCGACCTCGCCGTCATCCGCCCCCACCAGGCCAAGCCCCAGAAGGTCGTTCTGAATCGGATGATCGTCACCGAACCCGCCGTAAGCGAGACCCTCTACGACAACTCCTCGATCCTGTATCTCAAGCCGTACATCCTCGACAAGGAGCACGTGAACGAGATCGAGTCGAAACTGCACTCGATGAACAAAACCGGGACGAAGAAGATTCTTCTCGACCTCCGCGACGTCTCCGCAGGCGATGACACCGAGGCTACTCGTCTGGCCAACTTCTTCCTGCAGTCCGGCACGATCGTGACCCTCGAAGGCCAGAAGTTCCCCAAGCAGATCTTCACTGCTGAGTCCTCCAAGACCGTCAACGCGACTGCGCCTCTGGCTGTGCTCGTGAACCGTGGGACCGCCGGCCCGGCTGAGATTGTCGCCGCCGCCATCGCGGACAATAAGCGTGGCGACCTCGTCGGCGAGCGCACCTTTGGCGAAGGCATCCAGCAGAAGACCTTTGATCTGCCGGACGGCGGCGCGATTATTCTCTCCGTTGCAAAGTATGCCTCGCCCAAGGGCAAGAAGTTTGAGGACGAGGCCATCACCCCCACGACGCAGGTCGCCTCCGGGTTCGATCTCGATGAGGATGATTCTGACAGCGCCACTGACAACACCAGCAAGCCGCCGGCAATCAAACATTCACAGCCTGACGACCAGCTCAACAAAGCGCTTGACATGCTGAAGGCGAAGGCAGCATAGCGGCCCGAAGGCTGCATGGTAAGGTGGAGAAGCCGTGCAGACCGCGCTGAGTCAACCGGAAACCAGAAAAAATCAGCGGAAGCGGCGGCACAGCCCTCTGTGGGCAGCGATGCGCCGGTTTCCCGTCATGGATCCGGCGCCTGGCGACCCGAAGATCAGCCGGCGCGCGGCCTTCCTTATGCTGCTCGTCGCAGTCGCGGTCCTCGGCGTGATGACGTCACTCCTGCTCGTCTTCACCGTCTCGATTCCGCAAATGGCCGAGCTCGAGCGCTACCGCCCGGACACGACCACCGAGCTCTACGACATCCACGGAAAGATCTTTGGCTCCTTCGCGCTCGAACGGCGCATCGTCGTTCCATACTCTGAATTTCCACCGGTTCTGCGCCAGGCAATCTTCTCGATCGAAGACAAGAACTTCGAGACCAACGGCGGTGTGAATTTCGTTCGCGTCATCGGTGCGGCCTACGCAGACCTGCACTCGGACAGGCGCTCGCAGGGCGCCTCCACCATCACCATGCAGCTCACGCGCAACCTCTTTCTCTCCACGGAGAAGACTTACGGGCGCAAGCTTCAGGAGATCTTCCTCGCGCTCCAGATCGAGCGTCACTTTACCAAGCAGCAAATCTTCACCCTCTACGCGAACCAGATCTACCTTGGCCGCGGCACCTACGGGTTTGAGGCCGGCTCCGAATACTACTTCTCCAAGCACGCCCGCGACCTGACGCTCCCCGAGGCCGCCCTGCTCGCCGCTCTGCCCAAAGGCCCTGAAGAGTTCTCGCCGGTACGGCATCCGGACCGGGCGCTCAAGCGGCGCAACCTCGTGATCCAGGAAATGCTAAACGACCGCAAGATTTCGCAGCAGCAGGCTGAGGCTGCGATGGCCGCGCCGTTGGGATTGCATCTCGAGCCGCCGTCGAATACCGAGGCCCCGTACTTTGTCGAAGAGGTGCGCCGGCAACTCGAGCGCGAGTATGGCGTCGACGAGGTGCACGGCGCCGGCCTGCGCGTCTACACCACGCTCGATCTCGACCTCCAGCGCGCTGCCGAAAAGGCCGTCCTCGACAATGTGGAGACTTACGAGCACCGCCATGGCTGGAAGGGCAACCTCGAAAACGTCCTGCGCCAGGGCCAGGACCTCGCAACCTACAAACACCCAGACTGGATGCAGCCTATTGCCGAAGGCGCTTACTTTCACGCGCTCGTCACCGAGGTCTCGCCGACGAAAATGACCGTTCGCATCGGCAGCCAGAACGCCACGATGACCTATCCGGACTGGGCCTGGACCGGTCGCGCACGCGCGAACGAACTCGCGAAACCCGGCGACATCGTCTACGTGAAGGTCACCAGCGCCACTCCGTCCGACACGCTGCACGTCATCCTCGAGCAGGACAGCGGCGTGCAGGCGTCGCTTATGGCGGTCGACAATGCCAACGGCGAGGTGCTCGCTATGGTTGGCGGCCGCGACTTCGCCCTCTCGCAGTTCAACCGCGCAACGCAGGCATCTCGCCAGGTCGGCTCTTCGTTCAAGATCTACGACTACACCGCCGCAATGGAAGCGGGCATGAAGCCGTATGACACCGTGCTCGACACGCCGACGACATTCTTCACCCCCAGCGGGCCTTACACACCGCACGACTACGAGCGCGGCGAATGGTCCGGCTCCATGACGCTTATCGACGCCTTCGCGCAGTCGCGCAACATTCCCGCCCTGCGCATTGCAGACAAAGTTGGCATCAAGAATGTCATCGCCACCGCGCATCGGTTCGGCGTCACCAGCGACATCCCCGCCTATCTTCCCGTCGCGATCGGTTCGGCGGATCTCACGCTTGCCGAGCAGGTAGGCTCCTACAGTGTCTTTCCGAACGACGGCATTCGCATTGCTCCTCACTATATCCGTCGTGTCGCATCGCCGGATGGTGAGCCGCTTTCCGAGCACCCGCCCGAAGTTCGCGAAGTCATTTCCGTCGACATCGCGCGCGAGATGATGGTTCTTCTTCAGGCCGTCGTACAGCATGGAACGGCAGCCGCTGCTTCCTCCATGAATCACGCGTTAGGCGGCAAGACCGGAACCACGAACGACTACACGGACGCCTGGTTCATCGGCTTCTCTCCGTCGATTACTTGCGGCACATGGGTCGGCTTCGACGATCGCCGCTCGCTCGGCGAGAAAGAGACTGGAGCGAAGGCCGCGCTGCCCATCTGGATGCAGTTCATGAAGGTCGCCTTGGCAGACCGACCTAACGAGCAGTTCCCGCGCGCGAACGCACCGAAGAAGAAGCTGGATGTTGACGTAACTCAGACTGACCAGCAGCCTACGCCTGCTCCCGCGGCCCAAAGTAGCGACGACGACAACGTGGACACCACGCCTCCTCCACCACCGCCGCAGATGCAGGTTCCTCCGCCCGCGCCGGTGAACCAGCCACTGCCAAACGACGAAGCCGCGCCCGCTCCGGCGGTCACGCCGCCCGGATCCGCCTCACAGGCGCCCGCTCCGATCGTGCGAAGCCCGTCTACACCTGCGCCACTTGTTCGGCACTCGTCGCCGCCTCAGCAACCTGCGAAGCCCGAGAGCCAACCGCAGGATTAGGTTTCGCTCGCGAAAATCCTCTTCGCCTCTGCGACATCGCGCCCTATCTGCTCCCGCAACTCGGCCGGACTGGCGAACCTTCGCTCATCGCGCAGACGATGCAGGAAGCTTAATTCCAGCGGAGTCGACTCATCGAGCGCTATCGGTTCAAAATCCAGCAGATGCGTCTCGACCGCGAACGAATCCGCGCCAAATGTCGGCCGATTCCCAACATTCGTTACACCCTGAAACACCCGCGCACCTTGCCCCGAGCCGATCTGTAGCTTCGTCACATAGACGCCGATCGCCGGCAGCAGCTCTGTATACGGCGCGAGGTTGATCGTTGGCACCGTGTAACGCGTCCCATACCCACGGCCGGGCGCGGGGGAGCTGCGAACGGCGAAGTCGCGCCCCAGCAGGGCGTTCGCGTCGGCAATATCGCCCGCCGCAATCAGCGCACGGATGCGGCTCGACGAAACCGGTGCGCCATCGATAATGTGCGGCTCATACGCCCGCACCGTGAACCCAAACTCTCGCCCCAGCTCTGACAGGCTCGCCACATCCGCCGCCGCTCCGTATCCGAACCGGAACGTCTCGCCCTCGTGCACTTCGACAGTGTGCAGCGCATCGCACAGCACACGCTTCGCAAACTCGTGAGCGCTCCAGCGGCGCAGCTCTTCGTTGAACGGAAGAACCAGCGCAACATCGATCCCACTGGCAGCCAGCAGATCCAGCTTCTGCGCGAGAGGCGTGATCAACGGCGTGCGGCGCGAGCTGTGCAGCACGTGCGATGGGTGCGGATCAAACGTCACGACAACCGACTGTGCTCCCAACTCCCGCGCACGTTCCACCATCGACCGCAGCACCATCTGGTGCCCCAGATGCACGCCGTCGAAATTACCGATACTCACAACGGAGCGTTGCTGGTTGCCGGAGAGTTCACTAAGTCCGCGAAAAGTCTGCATCAGTTCTGCTCAGGTGCAATGTCGAAGTTTAGTTGCAGCCCATCATGCGCAAGCCGGATGTTCGCCGGCAGGGTAGCGTTGGTCGCGTCGTGATCCAAATCGTGGCTGATATGCGTGAAATACGCGCGTTTTGGAGCGATTTTGTTCACTAACTCGATGGACTTTTCCAGGTGCGAGTGGCTGGGATGCGGCTCGCGCCGCAGCGCATCGAGAATCAGAATGTCGAGCTCCTGAAGCAGTGGCAGGCTCTCCTCCGGGATGTCGCTCATGTCGGTTAGGTAGGCCGCCGCCCCGAAGCGATAGCCCGCAATGGTTTCGCGTCCATGCGCGACTGGAACGCGCACAAACCGTGCCCCGAACAGCTCGACAGCGACGCCTGCCTCAGACGGCAAGCGGTGCATCGTCACCCGCGCGCTCGTCGGATAGCGATCCACCTTCCGAAACGTGTACTCGAACACGCGTTCGATCACATCAGCCGTGGCATCGTCCGCGTACAGCGGCAGCTCCCCGCGATGACCGAACGTCAGCGGCCGCAGATCGTCCATCCCGAGTACGTGGTCCGCGTGCCCGTGCGTGTAGAGCACCGCGTCGAGATGCTGAATGCCTTCACGCACCGCCTGCGCATGGAAGTCCTGGCCTGTATCGATCAGCACATTGTGCTTGTTGTACGCGAGCAAAACCGACGGCCGCGTGCGCCGGTTCGGCGAGCCCGGCCGGTGCGCATCCGTGCACACCGCGCACCGGCAGCCGAGGGTGGGCACGCCCATGGACGTGCCGCTGCCGAGAAACGTGAGAGTCGCCTGCATCCTTACCGAACGATGCTCGGTCCACCAGGCCCGCCAGGTGCTCCGGGCGCGCCCGGTGCTCCTTGCCTCGAAGCCTGACGCGCCAGCGCCTGTGTGACGTCGAGGAAGCCCATGCGCAGCTCAAACAACGCCGATTGCGTGAGCTTGTCCTCGGCCTCGGTCAGGTTGCCCTTGGATTTGTCCGCGATGACCGTGAGCATATCGATCGTCTGGCGTGCGCCAAGCAGGTCGACCTGCGCGGGCTGGCCGGGCTCCGTCGCACCACCCAACTGCAGCAGCGCCTGCATGTATAGCGACTGCACCAGCCGCTCGAAGTCCATCTCCGGCATGCGCTCCATGCCGGGATTCGTCGCGCGCACGGCGGTGTCCAGCCTGTCGACCGTAGCAGTGTAAGCGCGGTTCACGCGCTCCGTCTGCTCCGCCGTCGGCGGCGGTGGAAGATGATCTTCGTCCGGCAACCCAGCGGCCTCGGCCGTCGCCGACTCAGCAGTAACCGAGCCCTCCGGCCCAGACGACGGGAACGGGATTGGCGCCTTGGCTTCGCCCTGAGGCTCAGCCGGTGCGGGCTGAGACTTGGGTTCTTCGTGCTCGTGCTCGGTATGCGGGGCATCCGGGCGAAGCTCGCCCTCGGCGGTGAACTTGCGGCGGTCATTGATGACGAACGGTGTCTTATCAGGCATGGTCTTCAGAGTCAGAGATCAGTGTAAAGAAAACAGAGGTCGGTTACTTGGATGCGCCAGCAACGGTTTGGACTTGCGCCGTAGATCGAGGGGCAACGGTGCCACCGGAGTAGGTTAGCGGGGCGTGTGTGTCGAGCACCTCGCGACGGACGTAGCCAAGGGCGAAGACCTGATCACCTCCTGGCAACGGAACGAGCGCGGCTGAGGTAATCTCGCCGACGGACTTTCCGTCCGCTTGAATCGGAGCAGGGAACTCAGTCGGGAGTTCGCCGCTGAGCGTCAGCGGTGTCAGCAGCCGATGCACCTGCCCCCGCGAGCGAATGCGCTCCACAATCTCCTGCCCGAGGTAGCAGCCCTTGTTGAAGTGCAGCGCCTGTGGCTGGTTCGTCTCCTGCGGCAGGTATTTGTCGGTGATGTCGCGGCCGTAAAGCGGCCGGCCTTCCAGCAAGCGCAGGGCTTCGAGCGCTTCTGGTGACACTTCGATCGCTCCAGCCGCCTTGGCCTCTTTGAAGAGGTCATCGACCGGGAAGCTGGGAGATATCTCGAAGCGAGAGACCTGGCCCTCCGCTGGCGTGATGAGTTGGCTCGTCGTCTGTGGGTAATACTGCAGGCGCAGCGGCGCGGTATCGGCAAAGGACCTACAGCCCGCGGTTGCGTTCTCCATTTTGCGCAGGACCTGAGGGGCTTCAGGGCCAATGATGAGCGCGGTGTGATTGTAGCGCTTCATCGGCGTCAGCTCGACGTCGTCCATGATGATGAAGTGATCGAGGTGCTTCTGAATCGCATCGATCTGCTGTTTGCTGGTTGCGAGCACGAATGCAGGCTGTGCCCCGTCGGGTTCGCGGTAGATGGTGCAGTCGCCGAGGATGCGCCCCTGCGCATTGAGCAGAAACGCGTAGCAGCCCTCGCCCGGCCCGAGCGCCTGGACCGAATTCGTCACCATACCATTGAGCCACCGCGTCGCATCCGATCCGGTAACGCGAAGAAACGCCCGGTCGTCTAACGAGGCAACCGCGGCGCCGTGCAGAATTGCGTCGAGTTCAGCTTGCAGGTTCTGGTCCATGTGTCGACTACCGGCTTAATTGTAGCGACTCCGTGGGGTTCGCGAGCCCGGATTGAGTCCGATGCGTACACTGAAGGGATAGATGGAGGCGGTGTGAAGAACCGATTTAACCGGTACGGATGGGTGGCTCTGGCGGTCGTTATGGGTGCGGGGGCGGCGGGGGCGCAGCAGACGCAGGCTCCGGCAAAACAGCAGCAGACTTCGCCCGACCAGCCACTGCCGCTGACCACGCCTGGTGTCCAGCCGCCGAAGCTGCAGGAGGGCCAGACGACCGTCGTCATCGACCAGCCGCTGAGCAAGGCGCAGGAAAAGCAACTGCTCGCCGATGCGAATGAGATCTTTGAGTTCGTCAGCAAGGACACAGGGTTGCCGATTGAGCATTCCGTGAAGAAGGTCTTCATCACCCGCGACAAGGTGAACTCGGAACTGCGCAAGAAGTTCGACGAGGACAAGAGCAACAAGCGCATGGAGCGCAGCGAACTCGTGCTGAAGAAATTCGGCCTGCTCGATAAGGACTTCAACCTCCGGCCGTTCCTGTTGAGCCTGCTCACCGAACAGATTGCCGGCTTCTACGACAACAAGACCAAGACCATGAACCTGTTGGACTGGGTGCCGATCGATCAGCAGAAGCCTGTGATGGCCCACGAACTTACGCACGCCTTGCAGGACCAGAAGGTCGGCCTGAAGAACTGGGAGGATTTGGAGCCGGATTCCGTCGCAAAGAACGTCGAAGAGGATGCGAAGCACATCCAGACCGACGAGTCGGACACGGCGCGCGAGGCCGTGCTCGAGGGCCAGGCCATGGTGAGCTTCGCCGACTACATGCTCAAGCCGAGCGGCAAGACTTTGAAAGACGTTCCGCAGATCGGCGAGCAACTGATCAACGGCGCCGGCGACATGAGTGATTCGCCGGTGCTGGCGCGGGCTCCGCTCATCCTGCAGGAGTCGCTTCTGTTTCCCTATACGGAGGGTCTGCGCTTCGAACAGGCCGTGCTGCTGAAGGCTGGAACGCAGCGCGCTTTTACGGGCGTGCTGGACACTCCCCCGAATACCAGCTCCGAGATCATGCACCCGGATGACTACCTTCGCCGCAAACCCGAACCGCTCCTCGTTCTGCCTGATATTCATCCAACTCTGGATGCTGCGGGCTACACGCCGTATGACGTGGGCGTGATGGGCGAGCTCGACGTCCGCATGACGGCCGAGCTGTTTGGCGGCAAGCCGCTGGCCGAAGCACTGACTCCCGAGTGGGACGGTGGCGTGTATTACGCGGCGCAGCGCAAAAACGCGAGCGACGCAGACAAATCGACAACGAAGTCGATTGCGATTCTGTATCTCTCGCGGTGGAAGAACGCGGACTCCGCCCGCAGCTTCTTCCATGTGTTCGAACAGGAGCTTCCGCGCCAGTATGACGGTCTGAAGCGCCGCAACGCCGACGAGACCGATCCAGACGAGCGCGTGTACTCGACGGACGAGGGCGACGTGCAGCTGAGCATCAAGGGCAATGAGGTCTGGGTCAGCGAAGGCTTCGAGCTGCCAACCGCGACCAGGCTACGCGACATGATCATGAGCGCGCAAGGCGTCGGTCCAATCCGCCAGGCGCGGATGTCCATGCCCGAAAAAGAGCTGGTGGGCGGCCTATCGCAATGGATCGGCAGTTTTGGCGTTGCGAAGTCCGGGATGCGCGTCCTGTTTTAGCGGCCGGCGTGGGCGCCGCCGTCGACGTACAGGATCTCGCCGCTGACCTGATGTGCGCGGGTGAGATAGAGGACCGCGTCGACGATGTCGCTTACCTGCGTGATCGTCTTCATTGGCTGCCGCTCTGCTTGAGCAGCCTCGGCCACATCAGTGTGCAAAGGCGTGGCCACGACGCCGGGCGCGACGGCGTTGAAGCGAATGCCCAAGGCCGCGTACTCCGTGGCGAGGTTGCGTGTGATGGTGTTCAGGGCGCCTTTGGTCATCATGGAGATGGAGGCGTTCACACCCGCGACCGGATGATCTGCAAGTCCCGCTGTGATGGTCACGACGTTGCCGGACTGCTGCTTGAGCATCTGCCTGACGGCTAGCTGAGTGATGTAGAGGAAGCCCAACAGATTCGTGGCAATGAGGGCAGTGATGTCGTCAGTGGTGTAGTCCGGAAAGGGCTTCTTGCGATAGATACCCGCAGTGTTCACGAGGACATCGATGGTCCGGAAGTGCTCGAGCGCGGCGTCGATGACCTTGGCAGCCGTCTCCGGCTTGCCGATGTCGCCATCAACCAGCACCAGCGTGGGTGAGGCAGTCAACGAGCTGATGTCGCGTGAGGTTGCGACGACGCGATAACCGTTGCTCAAAAAGCCTTCGACGAGACCCGCGCCGATACCTCCAGCCGCTCCGGTGATGATGGCAGTTTTATGGTCTGGCATCGTAGCTCTCGTCCACATTGACCGAATGCGACCGAGGCACAGGCGGCTTCGCATGGTCAGTGCCAGCTGCCATTGGCACGTTCTGCGCAAAGAGCGCAGGCGTGAGCGCAAGGAAGACAACGGCGGCGAGTCTCATTTGCTTAGCTTAGTCGTTTCTGCGGTCCAGCCGGTGAAGCCAGCTTTCAAGATTCAGCCGCAGCGCCGTATAGCTCAGAATCTCGTGCCCCACGCGCTCGGCCGCGTCCACATCATCGATGTGCCCTAGCGGCGCACGCGGCGAAGTGTAGACGTTCAGCCCGGCTTGCCGGCACAGTAGCGCAATCCGGAACAGATGCGTTCCATCGCTGACGACAACGATGCTATGGAACTGGCGCGCGGCCGCAATCTGGGCTAACTTCTGGACTTGTTCCTGTGTGTCGAACGTGTGCGTCTCCGCGATGATGCGGTCGAACGGAATTCCATTCGCCAGCAGGTAGTCGCGGCCCACCCCGCCTTCCGTGCGGCCAGAGTCTTTATCAGATCCGCCGCCAAGCGTGATAACAAACGGCGCGATTCCGCGGTCGTACAGCGCAACCGCCTTGTCGAGCCGCGCATGCAGCACCGGTGAAGGACGCCCCGCGTACTCGGCCGCGCCGAAGACCGCGATGGCATCGGCGCGCTCCGCATTATCGATGTGCGCTGTGTACTCGATCTGCCGATAGACCCACAGGCACCATCCCGCTACGACCAGCAGGACAATGAGCAGCGTCCAGCCCAGCAGGCGCGCGCCCAAGCTGCGGCGCGTTCTCGCGGTGCGGGTTCTCGTGCGCGTGGCCATCGGCAGGTTAGGGATTAGTATCCGCGATTCCGGTGTGGACATCCAGAATTACGCGCGACGCCTGATTTTATTCAGCGGTGGAGAGCCAGCGCGATCTCGTGCGTCGGGATGGCGCCTTCGCGCAGGATCATCCACGAGTTCGAGCCGCCCGATAGGTCCACGATCGTGGTCGCCACCGACCGCGCCGTCGGTCCCCCATCCACGATCAGCGGAATCTTGTCGCCGAACTGCTCCCGAACGCAGTTGGCAAAGGTGCACTCGGGCAGACCGCGGAGGTTGGCCGAGGTCGCCGTTATCGGCAGTCCGAGCTCGCGAACGACAGCCCTGCAAATGGCCGCTTCAGGAACCCGCAGCGCCACGTTGCCAGTGTTGGCCGTCACCCGGAGCGGAAGTTTGCCGCCGGCTTTGACCACAAGGGTGAGCGGGCCGGGCCAGAACCGCTCCGCGAGCCGGTCGAAAGCGCCGTCCAGCGAACGCGCCAGCTCGTAGGCCTGCGCCATATCTTCAATCAGCAGCGAAAGAGGCTTGTGGCGCGCGCGGGTCTTCAGGTCGTAGATGCGATCCACGGCGCGCAGATTTACCGGGTCCACGGCGAGACCGTAGAACGTGTCGGTGGGAAGCGCGACGACTTGGCCGGCGCGCAGAGCGGCTGTGACGCGCGCGACGTGCTGTGGCTCCGGCTCCTCCGGATGTATGCGAAGCATCTCTGCAATCAAGGGCGGCGAGATCTCCTCCAGATGACTTTACCCCAAAGAGCATCCAGAGATGGCGGCGGGTACACTGTGGCGATGCAGCTGGCCCCGCCAATTACGAGCAGAACGAACGCTAAAGTGAAGGCGTTGCGCGCGGCTTTCGACGGCAAGGTGTCCAGGCCGGGGGAGATCGTTGCGATTGAGGGCGCGACGCTGATCGGCGAAGCGCTGCGATCTGACGTGCGGCTGGAGGCCGTCTTTGTCCGGCAGGGAAGCGAGGCGGTGCTGGGCTCGCTCGCAGTCGGCGGCACACCCGTCATCATGCTGACCCGGGACGTCTTCGCCAGCGCGGTCGATACCGCGTCGCCTCAGGGTGTGGCGGCCTTGATTGAGATTCCGCACATGGAGAAGCGGCCCGATCAATATCGTCACGGGATCACCCTCGTGCTGGAAGCCATTCAGGACCCCGGGAATGTGGGCACGATGCTGCGCGCCGCCGAGGCGTTTGGTGTCCCGCAGGTTCTGGTTACCGGCGAGACCGCGAATGCATGGGGGCCGAAGGCTGTGCGCGCGGCGGCGGGTTCAGTTTTTCGTCTGCCCGTGCGAAGGATGTCGTTGGAGGAGATTGCCCGATGGGCGCGTGAGCAGCGAGTGCACGTGTATGCCGCTGTCGCGGAGGCGCGAGGTGCGACCGCGTGCGTGGATGCGGATATGGGCCGTTCCTGTGCTGTGATGATTGGCAACGAAGGCGCTGGGCTCTCGCAGGAAGCCCTGGAAATTGCCGACGAGCGCGTGCACATTCCATGCGTTACGGAGTCGCTGAATGCCGCGGCCGCGGCCGCGACGCTGTTGTATGAGGCGATGCGGCAGAGGATCGCGCGCATAGTCCCTGCAAAGGTTGCGCGATGAGTCTATTCGACACAGCGCCGATGCGCGGAGGCGATCGCGTGAATAAGCGCGCGCCACTCGCGGATCGCATGCGCCCGCGCACGCTGGACGAGTTTGTCGGCCAGCAGCATCTCCTCGGCCCGGGCAAGCCGCTGCGGCTGCAGATTGAGCGCGACGATTCAGCGTCGTTGATCTTCTGGGGACCGCCGGGCGTGGGAAAGACGACGCTCGCCAAGATCATCGCGCACGCCACGAGCGCCAGCTTCATTGAATTTTCCGCAGTACTCTCGGGGATCAAAGAGATCAAGCAGGTGATGGCAGACGCTGAGAAGGCCTCGCAATTCGGCTCGCGGACAATTCTCTTCATCGACGAGATTCATCGCTTCAACAAGGCGCAGCAGGATGCATTCCTTCCGTATGTCGAGCGCGGCGCGATCAGGCTGATTGGAGCGACGACCGAGAATCCGTCGTTCGAGATTAACGCCGCGTTGCTGAGCCGTTGCCGCGTGTACACGCTCCAGGCACTCTCGCAGGACGACGTGCTGGCGTTGCTGACGCGCGCCTTGAATGACTCGGAGCGCGGACTCGGCGCGATGGGGCTAAGCGCGGATGAGGGTGCGCTCGAACAGATCGCATCGTACTCCAGTGGCGATGCGCGCAATGCGCTCAATGCGCTCGAAGTTGCGGCCAAGCTCGCGGACAGTCGCGGCGAAAAAGTCATCACGAAAGCGCTTGCGGCGGAGGCGGTGCAGCAGCGCGTGCTGCTCTATGACAAGAAGGGCGAGCAGCACTATGACCTCATCTCGGCGCTGCACAAGAGCGTGCGCAACTCGGATGCGAATGCGTCGCTCTATTGGTTGGGAAGAATGCTGGCCGCTGGCGAAGACCCGATGTACGTGGCACGTCGCGTCGTGAGGATGGCCATCGAAGACATCGGGCTTGCCGCTCCGGAGGCGTTGAATCTTTGCCTGAGCGCGCGCGATGCCGTGCACTTTCTCGGCTCCCCAGAGGGTGACCTGGCGCTCGGTGAAGCGGTTGTATATCTCGCGCTCGCACCAAAGTCGAATGCGCTGTACACGGCGTATGGCGACGTACTGGCAGATATCGAAGCGAAGCCCGCGGAGCCTGTGCCGCTGCACCTGCGCAACGCTCCCACGAAGCTGATGAAGGAGCTTGATTACGGGAAGGGCTATCAGTACGCGCACGACATCGAGGGCCGGGTCGCAGACATGGAGTGTCTTCCGCCATCGCTTGCCGGGCGCAGGTACTATCAGCCAACCAGTGAAGGCCGCGAAAAGATTCTCGCGGACCGCATGCGCGAGATCGAGCGCATTCGTGAGTCGAAGCGATAGTGGCCCCGCGCACACATCCCTGAGGGATTGAGAGCGTGCGGAAAGAGTCTGGTTGCGTTAGGAGCGCGGCTTCAGCCGTGCTGCAACTGCTGCGAAACGACGACGGCTTTAGCCGCTGAGGTTCGCCTGTAAACCGCCGGCATCTTCTCAGCATCCTCCTTGGCCCCGTATACTTTCGCACAATATGAAATGTGCGATCGGTTTGATCCTGTCTAGTGCCGTTCTCTGTGCGGGTGCAGGTGCACAGTCGCTGCTCGTAGCCAATCAGGGCAATGCAACGCTGAGCGTCATCGATCCGGCGAGTGGAAAGCAGGTTGCGGCGATCGAGGAGAAGACGCCCGGTGTGCATGGGCATGAAGTCGTTGCGTCGACGGATGGACGCACAGCGTTCCTGCCGATCTACGGAAGCACGGGTGTAGGCAAGCCCGGCATCGATGGGCACGAGATGCTGGTGATTGATGTCCCGTCGCACACGGTGGTCGGGCATGTTGATTTTGGGCATGGCCTGCGGCCCCATCTGCCGGTACTGGATGCGAAGCGGCATCTGCTGTACGTGACGACGGAGCTGGATGATGCGGTAACCGTGATCGACACGCGGACGCTGAAGATTGTGGGCAAGGTGCCGACAGGGGCGGAGCAATCCCACATGCTCGTGCTGTCGCACGACGGCACGCGCGGCTACACGGCGAATGTCGGGCCGGGGAGCGTGTCGGTGCTGGACATGATCGGGCGGAAGAAAATTACCGTGATTCCGGTATCGCATGAGGTGCAGCGGATTTCGATCTCAAACGACGACCGCTGGGTGTTTACGTCGGACCAGACGGAGCCGATGCTGGCGGTCATCGACACAAAGACCAACAAGGTGGCGCGTTGGGTGGAGCTGCCGGGCACCGGGTATGGTGCGGCGCCGACGCCCGATGGGAAGTGGCTGCTGGTGTGTGTGCCGTCGGCGAATGAAGTGGCGCTCATCGACCTTTCTGCGATGCGGGTGGCGAATGCAATCAAGGTTCCGGCCACGCCGCAGGAGATTCTGATTCCGCCGAATGGGGCCGTGGCGTATGTGTCCTGCAATAAGAGCGGTAAGGTGGCGGCGATCGACTTGAAGAGCTGGAAGGTGGCGAAGGTGATCGACGCAGGCCCGGGCGCGGATGGGCTGGCATGGGCAAAGTGAGGTTGCGTTGCAGCGACGGGACTTTGTAAAGGGCACATTGTGGGGCGGGGCGGGTGCGGTGGTGGGCACACGTCTCGCAAGTGCGGAGTCACCACTTTCTCCGTTTGGTTCTCTGTCACGCGACGGATGGATTGGGCTGCTGGATCGTGTGGCAGGGCCGGTGATGCGCGCAGCGGCGGCGGGGAAGCTGCAGCAGTTGATGCCGGTGGAAGCCGCGCCGGGGCATGAAGCGGAGCGGCGGAAGGTAACGCACCTGGAGGCGGTAGGTCGGACGCTGGCGGGACTGGCTCCGTGGCTGGAACATGGGCCGAGCGACGGAGCAGAGGGTGAGTTGCGGGGCAAGTATACGGCCTGGGCGCGGGATGCGATCGCGCATGGAGTGGATCCGCAGTCGCCGGGATGGCTGCGATTTGGTGAGGAGCGGCAGACGATTGTGGATGCGGCGTTCCTGGCGCTCGCGTTGCATCGGGCGCCAAAGTCCGTCCGCGACGCGCTGCCGCAGGAGGTCCGCAAGAACTTAGCGGATGCGCTGCGGGCGACGCACAAGCAGACTCCGCCGATGAATAACTGGCTGCTGTTTGCGGCGATGATCGAGGTCGCGCTGTATGAGCTTGGTGAAGACTGGGACCGGCAGCGCGTCGATTTTGCGCTCAAAAAGATGAGCGAGTGGTATGTGGGGGATGGGGTGTACGGGGATGGGGCGCACTATCACGCGGATTACTACGACTCGTACGTGATGCATCCGTTCCTGCTGGCCGCGCTGGAGGCGGTGGGCGATAAGGATGACGCGTGGAAGGCGATGATTGCGCCGGAGCACGCGCGAGCGACGCGGTATGCGGCGATCCAAGAGCGGACGATTGGGCCGGATGGGAGCTTTGCGCCGATCGGCAGATCGCTGGCATATCGATGCGGGGCGTTTCATCTGCTGGCGGATGCGGCGTATCGCAAGATGCTGCCAGCTTCAGTGACGCCGGAGCAGGTGCGGTGTGGGCTCGGTGCTGTGATTCAGCGGACACTGCTGGCGCGGGAGACGTTCGATCGCGCGGGGTGGCTGCAGATTGGGCTGTGCGGGCATCAGCCGGAGATTGGGGAGACCTATATCTCGACTGGGAGCTTGTATCTTTGCACGGCAGCGTTCCTGCCGCTGGGGTTGGCTCCGGATGTGGATTTCTGGGCTGGACCGGATGCGGCGTGGAGCGGGAAGAAGGCCTGGAGCGGCGTGGATCTGGCTGCGGATCATGCGCTGGACTAGAGAGGGTCCCCCCCGTACTTTTTGCGCAAAGTCTTCGAAGCAGGGACTTTAGGCTTGGACTTTAAGTGCCGATGGGCTCTGTGAAATTGCACTGATTTTGGGGCAGGCACTTTTCGTCATTCGGCGTACTTTACGGAGCAGCCGTAGCTACGGGTGACCGGGGTGGGGACGGGTTTGCCTGCCATGCCATCTTCGAGGGCCTCGCTGACGTAGTTGTGCGCGCCTTTGAGAGTGTCGGGATCGGGGCTGGGCTTGTCGTCGATGGCGCCCATGTAGATGAGCTTGCCGGTGGGGTCGATGACGAACATGTGCGGGGTGGTCTTGGCTTCGTAGAGGTGGCCGATGGCGCCGGTGGGGTCGAGGATGGCGGCAGTGGGAGCGGCGTGGTGTTCGGTTAGGTATTCGTTCTCCTGAGCGGGCGTCACGTAGCCCTGCTCGCCGGGCGCGGAGGAGACGATGCGGAGCCAGACGACTCCTTTGGCGGTCCATTCCTTCTGCAGGGCTTCCATGTTGCCGCTGTTGTAGTGCTTCTGGTCGTAGGGGCAGCCGCGGTTGGCCCACTCGAGGACGACCCACTTGCCGTGATATTGCGAGAGGGTCTGGGTGTGGCCGTTGGAGTCGGTGCCCTTGAAGTCGGGAGCCTGGTCGCCGGGTTTGACGGCGAAGGCGGTGGTGGCGAGGGCGAGGACAGCGGCGAGGCGCAGAACGTTGGAGATGCGGGGCATGGGGGCTCTCCTTCTGAATGATGTGTCAGGCCGACCTCAGGGGCTAAAGCCCCTTTTTTGCTGGCCAGTTTATGGCACGGCTGAAGCCGTGCCCCTTCGAAAACGATCGCGGGGGCTGAAGCCGTGCCCCTTCGAAAACGAGCGCGGGGGCTGAAGACCGTCCCCTTCAAACGCTCAGACGAGATTGGCGTCGCGCCAGAGCTTCCAGGGTTCACCGGGACGCCGCCGGTAGACCGAGAGCGTGTAGCCCGTGCGCGTCATTGGCTCGCCATTCTGAGGAGTGATGCGGACCTCGAGCCAGGTGCGCGCGAATGCGAGATCGTTACGGACCTCTACCTCCCGAACGTGTGCGGTGACGTCGAGGTCCATTTGTTTGACGTTGTTGGTGAAGTGTTGGACGAATACGTCGCGGCCGAAGGGCTCGGCGCCGTGGGTTATGAACAAAATGTCATCGTCCATCAGGGGAAGGATAGCGTCGAGATCACCGGAGGCGGAGGCGCGGGCCCAAGTGGCGACGAGTTCGCGGATCTGCTCGACGTCGGAGTCGGTTTCGGGATTCATTGTTGTTGGGAAAGCATACCTCGGGCAGAGCCAGGGCTAAAGCCCTGGGGCGTGGCGGGAGCGGAAGGGCAAAAGCAAAAGCAGATTCCCTTCGGGAATGACAGAAAGAAAGGCAACAGCAAAGGCAAAGGCAAATACAGGGATCCTTCGCTTCGCTCAGGATGACGGCGAGAACAGCAGCGGGGGCAAGAACAACTTAGGAGTGGGCGTCCTTTTCGAGGGCTTTGAGGACGATGTCCTTGGTGAGGAGCTCGGGGAGGACGTCGGCGTTGGAGTTGGCGCCGGCAGGGTAGATGACGTAGGTGGGCACGCCGGAGCGGTCGACGGCGGAGAGCTGCCGGGTAATCTCGGGGTCGTACTGGGTCCAGTCGGCTTTGAGGAGCTGGACGTGGTCGTCGCGGAGCTTCTGTTCCACCTCGGAGGAGCGGAGAACGGTGGCTTCGTTGAATTTGCAGCTGAGGCACCAGTCGGCGGTGAAGTCCACAAAGACGGGGTTGCCGGAGGCGCGGGCGGCCTGGAAGGTTGCGGGCGTGTAGGGCTGCCAGGCCATGGTTTCGGCCTTGGGCTTGCGGAGCGGAAGCGCGAGGGCGCAGAGGATGAGGATGACGGCTGCGATGGCCGATCCCCATTTTGCAGGCCACTTACCGAGGCACCAGCCCGCGATGGCGAGGATGAGGAAGCAGGCGAGAAGGCTCGCCACGCGGTCGACGCCTTCGTTTGCGTAGAGGTGTCCGTAGACCCAGACCAGCCATAGCGCCCAGGCGAAGAGCGGGAGGGCGGTGAGCTGTTTGGCGGTCTCCATCCACGCGCCGGGTCTGGGAAGGATGCTGGTCCACTGCGGCTGCATGGTGAGGACGAGGTAGGGGAGCGCAAGACCGAGCGCGAGCGCGGTGAAGACGATGAAGGTCATCACGGCGGAGTGGGAGAGCGCGAAGCCGACGGCGGCTCCCATGAGCGGGGCCATGCAGGGCGTGGCGACGACGGTGGCGAGGACACCGGTGAAGAAGCTGCCGGCGAAGCCCTGCTTCTGGGCGAGGCCGCCGCCCGCGGAGGTGAGGGAAAGGCCGAGCTCGAACTGGCCCGCGAGCGAGAGCGCGAGGAAGAACATGAGCGAGGCGAGCACGGCGACGAAGCCGGGCGACTGAAGCTGGAAGCCCCAGCCGAGCTCCCGGCCCCCGGCTCGGAGGATGAGGAGAACGGCGACGATGATCCAGAAGGAGACAAGAATGCCGAGCGTGTAGACGAGGCCGTGCGCGCGCTGGCGGTGCTTTTCTTCGTTGGAGGAGTTGAGCAGCGCGAGGCCCTTGAGGAAGAGCACGGGGAAGACGCACGGCATCAGGTTGAGGATGATGCCGCCGATGAAGGCGAGGCCGATGGCGCCGAAGACGGTGACGTCAGCGGGGGTGGTTTGCTTGGCGGCTTTGGCGGCTGGGGTGAGGTTTGAGGTGATGGCGCCCGGTGTGACGGGGGTGGTGAATTCGTAGCTTTCGGTGCTGGAGAGCTCGACGAGGCCGTGGACGGATTTGGGCAGAGAGAGGGAGTCGTGGGCGCGCTGCAGGGTGATGCGTGCGCCGTCAGGGAGCGCTTCGACCTGCTGGTCGGCGGCGTTCTCGATGATCTCGGGGTCGAAGGGGTAGAACTCGGCGTCGGTTTCGTGGGAGCCGGTCTTCAGCGTGAGCTGGATGTGTTTGGAGTCGCCGATTGCCGAGACGGACATGTCGGACGGCAGCGGCTTGGGGAGAGACTTGATGGACTCGCCGAGGGCGCCGACGACGGGAGGGGGCGGAAGCGGCCCGTTGACGACGTTCATGTCGTATCCGAGGTGGGCTTTGCCGGGGAGGCAGACCTGGGCGCAGACGAGCCAGGTGACGTGGGCGTCGAAGTGCGTTTTGCCGGGTTTGGCGTTGGCGGGCGCGGTGACGGTGATGGGGAAGGCGACCTGGTCCTCGTAGCCGAAGTCCATGAGCGGGCCGAGCGGGAGGCGCTGGGGCGGCGGGAACTGCAGGGGGCCGGCGGTGAAGCCTTTGGGTAGGGTCCACTTGATGGCGGGCGGCTCGCCGGAGTCGCCGGCGTTGATCCAGTAGACGTGCCAGTGCTCCTCGATGGTGAGGACGAGGCCGATGGTTTGCGTGCCGCCGGGGGTGATCTGCGGAGAGAGCGAGGTGATTTCGGCGGTGAGGTGCTGGGCTTTGACGGGGCCGGGGCCGCCGTCGCCGACCTCGGGGATCTGGGCGTGGGCCGATAGCGCGCAGAGAGGCGCGAGCAGAAGGAGCAGGCAGTTTAGGAAGGCTCGCTGCGACGACGCTATGCGTCCGGAAGTCATGGAGCTATTTTAGAGGCCTCGCGTGAGTGCAGAAGCTGAAGGCGCAGAGATTCAACAATGTAGTGACAAGTCAGGCGACGCGGGCTTTGCTGCCGAAGAGGTTGGCGTGTTCGATGAGGATGCAGCGGTCCATGACGACGGAGATGCCGGCGGCTTCGGCCTTGATGGCGGCTGGGTCGTTGCGTATGCCGAGCTGGACCCAGAGGTTTTGCAGGCCGAGCTCGATCATCTCGTCGACAATGGCGGGGATGTAGCGGGGAAGGCGGAAGACGTTGACGATGTCGGGAGTGCCGGGGACATCGCGCAGGGTGGGATAGGCTTGCTCGCCAAGAACGTGGGAGAGGGCGGGGTTCACGGGATGGATGCGGTAACCGTGGCGCTGCATGTACTCGGAGACGGAGTGGCTGGGGCGGCTGGGGTCGTCGGAGAGACCGATAACGGCGATGGTGCGCGGCTCGCGGTTGTGGCCGCCGAGCATTTTGAGAATCACGTCGGGTTCGTTCATGGACTTCTCCTTGGGGCTGCAGGCTGTGAGTCACCGAGAACGTATACCGGCTCGTCTACAATAGACGCTGATGAGCGGCCGAGTAGCGCGCTCATTTTCTGGAGTCACCTTTTGTTCGGAAGACGATCGTATTTTGAGGCTTCGCTCGGCGGCAGTGTGTGCTGGAAGAGGCCGATTCTGCTGGGGTCAGCGGCGGCGCTCAGCATGTTTGTGGCGGGCTGCGGAAACCAGTACCGGCCGGTGGTAAGCGCAATTAATCCGGTGGGGCCAGCGTCTCAGCCGACGAAGTATGCCATTGCGATCTCGAGTCCGAGCGCGTCGTCTCCGGGTCTGCTGACGTTTGTGGACTTCGCCGGGGATACGGTGTTGTCGACGCCGCAGGTGCTGGCGAACCCGAGCTACCTGGCGCTGGCGCCGGGCGGAGCGCAGGGGTACGTGATCAACAGCGCGGGCTCCTTCAACGAATTTCCAGCGGGTAGCCCTGAGTCGCTGCTTTCGAGCGACATTGGACAGAGCACGCTGAGCGCGGGGTCTACGCCGGTGAGCATCACGGCGGTTTCGCTGACGGGAACGAATGCCTCAGTGTTTGTGCCGGAGCCGGGGCTGTCGCAGGTGGCGGCGCTGACGAGCACGGGCTCGCTGGAGCAGAACATCGGCGTGCCCAATAACCCGATCTATGTGGTGGGAACGAATGGGGCGGCACGCGCGTATGTGATCAGCGAGGGCAATACGGTAACGCCGAGCACGGTGTCGTCGATTGAGAGCGGAAACCTTGCGGTTTCAAGCACGATTCCGGTGGGGATCAATCCGGTGTACGGTGTGATGACGTCGGATGGAAAGCGCGCGTTCATCCTGAACAAGGGTTCGGGCACGGTGAACGTGATCAACGTGGTGAATAACGGGCCGGACTTGGCAATGCCGGTGATTCCGGCGACGGGAACGCTGGGGCAAGGGCCGGTGTGGGCGGATCTCGCGCCGATCAGCAACCAGCTTGTGGTGCTGAACCAGGGCGATGGTGTGCATCCGGGATCGCTGAGCATCATCAATATCCCGCTGTGCAGTACTGCTTCGCCGGCGTCAAACCCGAACTGCGATGTGGCGAATCCGGTGGACGCGGTGGGCTTTGGTACGGTGCTGGCGACGGTTCCGGTGGGCATCAACCCGGTGATGGTGTCGGTGCTGCAGGACGGGACGAAGGCTTATGTGGCGAACCAGGGCAACGCCGCGGCGGGCGTCGAGGGTTCGGTGAGCGTTGTGAACCTGGTAAGTGGCACGGTGACCGCGACGATTCCGGGGATCTCTACCGCCTCGGCGACATCGAACACGAACACGACGCCGACCGAGGTGTATGGTCATCCGACGACGATTGCGGCGACGACCGGAACGCCGACGGGCAAGGTCTACGTGACGTCGGCGGACAACAAATTCATGACGGTGATTGAGACGGATACCGACACTGTGACCACGCACGTGAATCTGCAGGGACTTGGGGTTCGGGTGGTCGTTACAGCGCAGTAAAAGCGATCGATAGAAAGAAGAGAGGCCGCCTGTAGAGGCGGCCTTTGTTTTTTGGCCCCCTCATGCGCGATGAATTTGCGCCTGAAGGGGGCACCTGCTAGGACATGACGATCGGCAGCGTAGGCGTTTCGGAGCCGCCGTCGTTCTCCACCGTGACACCGAAGCCCTTGGCGGCGACGCCCTTGGGAAGCTGAGGCATCACGATGCGGGCGGTGCCCTGGGCGTCAGGCTTGAAGGTGCCGGCGGGCATGGGGTTGCCACCGTTTGCAGGGAGTAGCCAGAGCTCGTAGGTCTTGCCGGCGGGCGCAGGCTCCATGTGGGTGCCGATGAAGACGAGTGCGCCCTTGTCGGCGAGATAGGCGACGAGGGCCTCGGCCGAGGGCGCGGCGGCAGGCGTTGGGGCCGTGCCGGGCTTGACGGGGGTGGCGGCCTTCACCGCAGCGGTGAGATGCAGGGGCATCTCCATTGCATTCGCGGAAGTTATGGTGGCGAGCACATCGCGGGCATGGGCGGCCTGGCGTGTGGCGTCGTCCATGCGGGCCTGCTGCGCGGCGATAGAGCTCTGAATCTGTTGGCGCTGATGTAGCTGGAGGCCGGCGACGAAGGAGGCGCCTGCGGCTACGGCCCAGCCTGTCCAGGCGAGCACCCAGGGGGCGCGGCTGGGACGGCGGCGCTCCTTCGGAACCTCCGGCTCATCCTCGGGCATGCCCCTATGGAGGCCGCGCCGACGGCGTTCCGGCGGGACCTCAAGTTCATCCTCGGGAATTGTCCTGCCCAGGGCACGGCTCTGGCGGGTAGGGAAGAAGGGCTCGGAGGCGGCGTGAATTTGAGCCTGCGTGGCGCGGCGGTCTTCGAGGGGAGTGAGGGGCGGGGGCGCTGGCGCGGGCGCGGGCCTGCGTTCGGGCTCCGGTTCCGGCTCCAGCGGGGCGAGCTTCGGCTCCTTCGCAATCTGGCGCATGAAGCGGTCGCGGGCGGCTGGCGGAGGCGCATGGAAATCAGCGGTCATGGAGTAGGCGACGAGGTCGCCCTGCAGTTTGGCGATTTCGCCGCGGCAGAGATCGCACGTCTCGGCATGCTTTTTTGCCTGGCGCATACGTTCTTCGGGCAGGAGCTGGAGGGCGAAGAGTACGAGGTCGTCTTCGGGAATGTGGGTGTCGATCATGGTTATGCTTCCAGCTCCTTTCGCAGGTTCAACAGCGCGGCACGGATGCGGGTTTTTACGGTGCCGAGGGGGTCGCCTGTGACTTCGGCGATCTCGGAGTGGGTGAGCCCATCGAAGTATGCCATTTCGAGGGCTTTTCGTTGCTCCAACGGAAGTCGCACGATAACGCCCCGGGCGCGCTGCATCATGTTGTTTCGCTCGGCTTCGCTGGAGAGATCGAAAGGTGAGGCGAGATAAACCTCCTCAACCTGTTCGCTGGGGCGTTTGCGGCGGAGGGTGTCGATGGAGCGGTTGCGGGCGACGACGGCCAGCCAGCCGCCGAGGCTGCCGCGGGCGGAGATGAAGCTCTCGGGGCGGCGCCAGAGGCCGAGAAAGACGTCCTGAACGACGTCTTCGGCAGAGGCGGGGTCGCGCAGGACGCGGAGCGCGACGGAGTAAACCACTCTGGAGTAGCGATCGTAGATGGTGGCCATGGCCTGATCATCGCCGCGACGTACCCGGCCCAATAATTGGGCATCCTGTTCCGTGGTTCCATTGATCATCGGTCCTTCAACGTTACTCTTCATGAATTACGTTCCTGCGACGATGACGGATTGCTCTCGCCGGGTGGTGAAGGCGCGATGCACAACGCGGCGGCCCACCCCAGCCTGTTTCCGAGTGCCCAGTGTACGTCATGCCGTTGCCGAAGCAAGCGGGCTCGGGGAAACTGGATTGAGAGCGAAGGAAGCGGGCGGCGAGCGCACTTGAAAGTACGAATCGACAAACTGCTGGTGGACCGGGGGCATGCGGCGTCGCGTGAGCGCGCGCAGGCGCTGATTCTTGCCGGACGCGTGCTGGTGAACGAACAGAAGGTGGACAAGCCGGGTGCGCAGATTGGCGAGGACGCGACGGTGCGCCTGCTGGGCGAGGACCTGCGCTATGTGAGCCGCGGCGGTTTAAAGCTGGAGCATGCGCTGAAGACGTGGTCGATTGGTGTGACGGGACTGGCGTGCGCGGATATCGGGGCGTCAACGGGCGGCTTTACGGACTGCATGTTGCAGCATGGAGCGGCGAGCGTGCTGGCGATCGATACGGGCTTTGGGAAGATTGCGCACAAGCTGCGGGTGGACCCGCGGGTGAAGCTGATGGAGCGGGCTAATGCTCGTTTGCTAAAGCCCGGCGAGGTCGCGGCGTTGCTGAAGGAGCAGATACGGTTCTTCGCGATGGATGTGAGTTTTATCTCGGCGACGCTGGTGCTGCCGTCGGTTGTAGCCGCGCTGGCTCCAGCGGGCGAGAGATGGGCGGGTGAGGCCGTAGTGCTGGTGAAGCCGCAGTTCGAGGCGGGGCGCGAGCATGTGGGCAAGGGCGGGATTGTGCGCGATCCTGCCGCGCATTCGCTGGCGATTGAGCGCGTGCGTGAGGCGGTGCGTGAGCTGAAAGGCGAGGTGCTGGCAGTGATGGACTCGCCGATTCTTGGGATGGAAGGGAATCGGGAGTTTCTGTTGCATGCGAGGTTCTAGGGAACAGAGGGTAGAGGGTAGAGGTTTTGAATCAGCAGTAGAGACAACCGAGGTGCTAAAGGTTGCACAGGGCGGAGGGTTCGCCGATCCTGTTCTCTACGCTCTACCCTCTATCCTCTACTCTCTCGGAAACCCGCAGGTACACTACAGGTCTAATGCCCAAGGCTGCAATCATCTCGAAGCCGCAAAAACCGGAGCTGTGTGACATTCTCGCGCAGTTGCTGGAGTGGTTTGGAGAGCGCGGCTATGAGTGTGTGTTGGATCCGGAGAGCGCGGGTTATCTGAACCGCGAGCACGACGCGGTGGAGCGGTCGGAGATGCCGCGGCACAGGCCGGAGATTTGCGTGACGCTGGGAGGCGATGGGACGCTGCTTTCCGCGGCGCGCGCGTTTGCACACTCGGATACGCCGATCCTGGGCTGCAATCTGGGCTCGCTGGGATTTCTGACCGAGGTTCCGCTGGCCGAGCTGTTTACGACGCTCGAGGCGTGGAAGAACGGAACGGCGTTCATCGACTCGCGCAACATGATGCATGCGCAGTTGCTGCGAGATGGCGAGTCGCCGCGGGAGTTTCTGGCGCTGAACGATGTGGTGCTGGCGAAGGGCGCGATCGCGCGGATGGGCGAGTTCATGGTGGAGGTTGACGGGCAGTTCGTGGCGCGGTTTCGCGCGGACGGCGTGATCGTCGCAACTCCGACGGGCTCGACCGCATACACGCTGGCGGCCGGTGGGCCGATCCTGATTCCGTCGCTGGATGCGATGGTGCTGACGGCTATTTGTCCGCACCTGCTGACGATTCGGCCGATCGTGGTTCCGGGTCCGTCCGAGATCACGCTGACGGTGGATGTTGTTCCGCACGAAACCTACCTGACGATGGATGGACAGGAGGCGGTTGAGCTGCTGCTGAACGACAGGATTCGCTGCCGGAGATCAGAGCGGTGCGTGAAGCTGCTGCGGCTTCGGCCGAATGGCATCTTCAACGTGCTGCGCGCCAAGTTAAGTTGGGGCGAGCGCTAAGGATTTTGAGATGTGGCGGGGGAGTTTATGGTGCGCCCGGAGCGAGTCGAACGCCCGACCTACTGGTTCGTAGTTAGTAGACCTAGTACAATGTGGCCACACGAGAATCATTAGCCTACAATAATTACTTTATAAACATTGGCCAAATTATGTAGGTCTACTGACAATGAATGCCATAGAGTGACACTCCATGCCAACATTTGCCCACATGGTGCCCACATGGGAAGGAGGAAATATGAAAATTACGGACAAGGTGATGCGGGCTCTGAAGCCTCCCGCCGATGAATACACGATTCTTTGGGATGATGAGGTCACTGGCTTTGGAGCGCGCATTACCTGCTCGGGCGTTGTCTCATTTGTGCTGTCGTATCGCGCGCACGGGACGCGCAAGCGTGTCTACACGATTGGAAGGTTCCCGGAGTGGACGGCTCTCGCGGCCCGCGACGAAGCGATTGAACTCAAGAAGAAGATTCGCAATGGTGGCGACCCGGCGGGTGAGCGTCAGGCCGTGCGCCGTGAGGCAACCTTCGGCGACCTGCTGGACGACTACCTCAAGAGTGAAGAGTTCACGCGGAAGCGGCCCCACACACGGCGGGACTATCGCCGTATGGCGGAGAAACACCTTCGACCTGCGTGGGGCATGATGCGATTGAAGACGGTGCAGCGGCGCGACGTGGAGGTGCTGCACACATCGCTAAAGGACACACCCTATCAAGCCAACAGAATCGTCTCCTTCGCCTCGCGGCTATTCAATTACGCCATCGAAGAGAAGATGACCGAAGCTCATCCTGCGCGGAATATTGAGCACTTCCACGAAGAGAAGCGCACGCGGTTCCTAAATGAAGACGACTCCGGCGAGATTGCGCGCTTTACTGCGGCGCTCGATGCGTACCACGATCAGAATGCGGCGAACGCGCTGCGTCTACTCTTGCTCACTGGCTCGCGTTCTGGTGAGGTGCTGAAAGCAGACTGGAGCCAGTTCAATCTGACTCGCGGCATCTGGACAAAACCCTCCTCACACACTAAGCAAAAGAAGACGGAGCACGTGCCTTTGTCACCTGAAGCGCTTGCGCTGCTCAAAAGCATGAAGTCGCAGAACGCCAGCGGGCCGCTGTTCCTCGGCAGGGCAGGGAAGAATGGGAAGCGGAAAGCGCGGGTCTCGCTCAAGCGCCCTTGGCTGCAATGCTGCAAGGCGGCGGGTCTGGTCGAGGTGTTCGAAGTGCACGGTAAACGTGGAAAGCTGAAGCGCTATAAGCCGGTAGTCCGCACGCACGATCTCAGGCACACCTTTGCCTCGCATCTTGTTTCCAATGGCGTGAGTCTTCCCGTTGTCGGCAAGCTGCTAGGCCACGTTACACCGTCGATTACGCAACGTTACGCCCATCTCAGCAACGACAGTCTGAAAGAAGCCACGGCGAAGTTCGGCAAGATTCTGGAGTTCGAGCGCAAGCGTGCCTAGCCTGTGGTCGCCAACGTTTGTGAATCCGAATCGGACCGGGTCGAAACGTCCGTATTGCCGACAAACCGGGATTTGAGCGAGTTTGCTGGAAGCAAATTTGCGAGCGAGATCAAAGCGCTGGGAGCGCTGACAGCGACAGCCGGTGAGCGCATGGTATGCTGCGCGAGATCATGATCGACTTCGCAAAGACCTTCGGCACCAACTTCGCCAAGACCTTACCGACGCGATCGCAAAGTGAACTAGAAGACAAGCTAAAAGAAGAAGCCGCTCTGCCGCCTCCTTGCGCACTTGAGTTCCCTAGGAATTTTCACGAAAGGTGCAAGCCGTGGAGGAAACCCGAACCGTACGAGAAGTGGTTGCGAAACTTCGACAAGAAGTGGCCAAACCGGCGAAAATTCGGACACCCAGACCCGAAAACTTGGTACGAACGGTACACTGACGACCTGAAAATTCGATACGAACAGGACAAGCGATGGAGGCAAGACCTCACTCGACGGCGCGCTGACATCCTGTTCGGGTCGGCGAGGGCACGGGATGGGTTCAGTCACAGGCCGTGGGAGGGCAAATGCGAGAGTCTATGGTGCGAATGCAAGAGCAACAATCGACAACCATTTAGGCTCAATCCCTCCGAGTTTATTCGTCACGCCAGGAAGATGCGACCCGAGAAGCCGCAAGCAACCGTGTCGGCCTTCGCGTCATGGCTCTATTCGCTCTATAGCAATGCTTACGGTGACGAGGATGACCGCGAGCGTGGAAAGGCGTCGGAACAAGCGATCTTAGAGCTTAGGAAGATGGCTCAGAGCAGCGTTCACGACGGATACCTACGCAGTATCGGCTCAGAATGGCGCTTGGTCCACAACGGTCTCCACTTGCCCGGCCAGGATGGCGTGCCTTGGTTCAGCATCGACCATCTGCGTGTGAACGGTGAGGCATTGAGAGCCTCGCCGGATTTGATCTACCGCCACCCCCGATTGAATGAGGTCATGATTGTAGAAATGAAGCATTCCTTTATGCAGATTCCTTCAAATCTCTGGCCGAACTTGTGGGGGCAGCTCTGGTGTTACTCACAACTCGATATCGCACGCAGCGCCAATAGGGTGACTGTCGTTGGCGAAGTTTGGGGCGAGCGAACATACTGGTCCGGACGGGGCAAGCATCGTCGCGAAAGCAACACCATTCTGCATTTGCGTGCAAGCGAGCGACGCGATCCTCGCGTGCCTGCATATGATCGCTTCTTTCGGACCCTATTTGAGATCTATTGCCGTCACACGGGATTCTGTGAGCCAATGAAAACACCGGTTGAGTGACGGGCTTGGGGGTTCTGGGCGTATTACCGGCAATGCGGAATTTGACATTGGTCTCATTCAGTCTCACGAGACGAAACTTTCAACCTCTGCGCCCGCCGACGTTGGTGCAATTGATTGCACGAAGAGGGTCGAGGTTGTTGCGATCTTGCAGCGCTAGCGCCGGGCTGGACTGCGCATCAAAGGCGCTTTACCCTGGTAAGACATACTTGGAATCAACGCGGGAGCAATTCATGCCACGCCAAGAGACATTCCTTTCGGTTCAAAATGACGACGAGCTTCTTGAAATTGTCAAAACCTACGATGAGTCGTTTGCGCGGGAAGCGTTCCGGAATATGGATGAAGACGCGCTGGCCCGGTTGGCGGAATCTCTGAAGTTCGAGTCTCTGTACGAACCGGAGGGTATCCCTAAACCTCAAGACGACGGCTACGAAGAGTTCGTGTGGGATGTCATGGTCGAAGAAGCTCGCGAAGAGTACAACACCTTTTCGTATTTCATTGTGACCAAAACTGTCGGCGGGAGGAGCGAGGAACTTTTTGTTTCCCCAGATTGGCCAACCGCCGAAGCCTACGTGAAGAAGATGCAAGTTTCTGAGCCTCCCAAGGCCTAGGTGTAGTTGGAAAGACCCAAACAGAAAAAGACAACGAGTGATACCAGTAATCGACATTTTCGCGGGTCCGGGAGGACTGGGTGAGGGCTTCTCATCGCTGAAGGATCGGACAGGCCGCTCCGCATTCAAAATCAGGCTCTCGCTCGAAAAAGAGGAGCATGCACATCGCACTCTTCAGCTCAGAGCCTTTTTTCGTCAGTTTGATCTTGGGCGCGTTCCCGAAGACTACTACCGCGCTCTCCGGGGGGAACTTGCCATCGACGATTTGTACCAAAATCATCCTGAGAAAGCGGAAGCGGCCCGCGGCGAAGCCGTGTGCTTGACATTGGGAGAAAAAACCTGGAAGCAGACTGAATCTCTGATCCGTCAGGCACTCAGGGGCCAGGATAGATGGGTCTTGATTGGAGGTCCGCCCTGTCAGGCATATTCTCTTGCAGGTCGAGCGAGGAATAAAGGCATTGAAGGATACGATCCGGCCGGAGATCATCGCCACTTCCTCTATCGAGAGTATTTGAAGATTCTCGGGACCTTCCATCCGTCCGTCTTCGTGATGGAAAACGTGAAGGGGCTCCTTTCTTCACGGCCAGAAGGTTCGCTTATATTCGATCAGATTCAGAGGGACTTGGCCGATCCCGCAGAGGCACTCGGAAACCGCCATTCGAACAACGGATCGAGGCGCTACATGTATCGTCTCTTTTCACTCTCGGCCGAAAACATACGCGGCCCGCAGCGGTTCGTTCTTCGATCCGAACTCTATGGGGTGCCGCAGTCCCGCCACCGAGTGATCATTATCGGCGTGCGCGACGACATTACTGGGTTGGCTCCCGCTCAGCTGCATCCGGTTCCCCCGGTTTCGGTAAAAAAGGTAATCGGAGACCTTCCTCCGCTTCGTAGTGGTTTGTCACGGAGCGAGGACACGCCCCAAGCATGGTTGGGCGTTGTGCAAGATAGTCAACATCAGTCTTGGTTTCGCTCTACTTTGAAGAAGGAAACCGAAATCGGCGACGCCTTGAGATCTGCGTTATCTGCGCTGCGGAAGCCTCGCAAGGATCGAGGAGGGGAATTTATCCCGTGGGACATCGACATCGAGGAGAAGCGGGAATGGTTCTTTGATCGGAGATTGAAGGGAGTCTGTAATCACACCGCGAGGGGCCATATCGAACAGGATCTCTATCGATACTTTTTTGCTGCTTGCTTTGCCGAAGCACAAGGAATCAGCCCTACGCTACGGGACTTCCCGGTCCAGCTGCTTCCGGATCATGAGAATGTATCGAAGTCAGTAGAAGAAGGAAGCCTTTTCCAGGATCGATTCAGAGTTCAGGTTGCCGGACGCCCCGCCACGACTATTACCTCACACATTTCGAAAGACGGGCATTACTACATTCACTACGACCCGACACAGTGCCGCAGCCTCACAGTCCGCGAAGCAGCTCGTCTACAGACGTTTCCTGACAACTACTTCTTCACGGGTCCGCGCACGGCGCAGTACCAGCAGGTAGGCAATGCTGTGCCGCCTCTGATGGCCTCGCAGATCGCTGCTTCAGTGCTGGAGCTCCTTGAAAGAAGATGAGGAATCGTGGATCGCATCGATCAGAAGCGTCGGAGCTGGAACATGGGCCGTATCAAAGGACGCGATACGGCACCCGAGGTTCAAGTCCGTTCAATTCTTCATCGAGCTGGCTACCGCTTCCGCCTGCATCGCAAGGATCTACCCGGTAAGCCTGATATCGTCCTTCCCAGGCACAAGACTGCCATATTTGTACACGGATGCTTTTGGCATCGGCATAAGGGATGTTCGAACTGTTCCACGCCGAAAAGTAACGTGGAGTTTTGGGAAGCGAAGTTCTCTGGCAACGTTGAGAGAGACAGGCGGAATGTCAAGAAACTTCAAAATTCCGGGTGGCGGGTAGTCGTGGTATGGGAATGCGAATTGTCACGCCCGGATGAGCTCAGCAGCCGCCTGCTGAACCTGTTCAGACCTTCGAAATGCTAGGTCTACCCTTCCGAGAGGGCTATGCACTACAATGTCGTCTCACGTAGAAATCAGAAAACAGGGACCTCAACAGTACGATCTGATGGCACGACCTCATCCTCTCCCACCAAGCGCCGCTAGTCTGTCCGCGTCACTCCGGGATCTCGGATACTCACTAGAAACCGCGATCGCGGATCTGATCGACAACAGCATTTCGGCGGAAGCCTCAGAAATTCAGATTTTTTGCGATACCGGTCGCAGCGTACCTGTTTTGGCCATTATTGATGATGGGCAAGGCATGAACAGCGAGCAGCTAATCGCTGCACTCCGGCACGGCTCAACCAATCCCAAGGAAAAGCGCAGTACAAAAGATCTCGGCCGCTTTGGTCTTGGCTTGAAGACCGCTTCTTTCTCTCAATGCAAGAGATTGACGGTTGTCAGCAGTATCAGCGGTGTTCGAGTCGGTGCGGAATGGGATCTCACCGCTGTCGAAGACCTCGATGATTGGTTTATCTCCATCCTCGAAAACGATGAGATTGAATCTCTTCCTTATCTGGACTCCCTCCCCGCAACCGGAACCTTGGTGCTTTGGCGAGATCTTGACCGTCTTTCTGAGGACGAGCTGGGACGCAAACGCGATGAGATCGTGAATGAGAAACTCTCAGTGGTCGAGCGGCATCTCGCGCTCGTCTTCCATCGATTCCTCGCGGGCGAAGTGAAGGATCGAAAAAAGATCGCGCTTCGGATAAATGGTCATCCCATCGCCCCGTTCGATCCGTTCTGCCGAAACAACGATGCGACGCAAGTTCTACCGTTGGAACCAGTCTGGATAAACGATGTCCAGATTACGATGCAGCCCTATATTCTGCCACACCACAGCCGCCTCAACGCGAATGAATACGAATACTACCAAGATCGCAGTGATTTCATATCGAATCAGGGAGCCTACGTCTATCGCAATGGACGCCTCATGGCTTGGGGTGATTGGTTTCGCATGGTGCCGAAAGGCGAAGCAACGAAACTTGCGCGCGTCCAGATCGATTTTCCAAACAGCTTAGACGAAGCGTGGACGATCGATATCAAGAAATCACGCGCCCGTCCACCCTACGAAGTTCGCGAACGCCTCCGCCACATCATCGCAAAGATCACTGCCAGAAGTGTGACAGTACATCGTGGAAGAGGGCAGAGGTTATTCCAGGAAACCCAGGCGCCGCTCTGGGAACGGTACGCCGAACACGCCGGAATCCGATTCGTCATCAATCTAGAACATCCTTTGATCGTGTCGCTTCAGAAGAGCTTAGCTCCGTCCGAAGCGGATTCTCTACTGTTATTGCTCAGTTCGATCGCTTCTTCACTCCCAGTGGAGATGATCTATTCAGACTATTCGACGCACCCGCGTGACTTCTCCCAAGTCGCCGGCAGCGACCTAACTATCGCGTTGGAAAGGCTAAAAGGTCTCAAGCAGGCTCTCTACGGTGACGGGCCAGCAGACCCCAAAGCGTTTTTTCAGATCATCAAGTCAACACATCTCTTTGACGGACAACTCGACATCGTCAATACCTTCATCCAAGAGACGCTCAAATGATGCCGACTTCAAATGTCGAAGAGAAAAACATAACGAACGCCCTCATCTCAGGATTGGCGAATCTTGCTCAGGCTCCGACCCGTGAGCAGGTAGAGGAAAAGGCGAGGCAAATCGCTGCAGTCTTCGGTTATCAGGGAGATCTCCGCAACATCGTGACTGCGGCTCTGATCTCGGTTGATACCAGAATGGGCGAGGGTGTCTCATTGGTAGACGTCGCTGCCAGACACGATGATCAATGGGTCCGGAAGCGCGATGACATCAACTGGACCTACACGAACGCCTACGAGGAGTTCCTCCGTGAAGAAGGTTGGCCACCAGCCATGGTCGGTTCGCTGAGCGACGTCACTGGACGAATTCTCGGATTGCTGCAAGATCCCCGTAGCGAAGGCACTACATGGAATCGTCGGGGATTGGTGATCGGTCACGTTCAATCAGGTAAGACCGCCAACTTCACTGGCGTCATTGCACGTGCGGCGGACTCCGGATACAAGTTCATCGTTGTAATCGCGGGCATCCACAACAATCTGAGACGACAAACGCAAGAGCGTATCGATAAGGCCTTCATCGGAAGATCATCTGATCCGGAAAATCGGCGAAACATCGGAGTCGGGCTTGCACCCGCTTATCCGCATCCAGCGACGCTGACGAACACGAACGACGATTTCAATAAGACGACCGCTGCGAAGAGCGGTTGGAAAATCAACGATTTCAGTAAGCCAATCGTCCTGATCATCAAGAAGAATGTCTCAACCCTGACGGAGGTCTACAAGTGGCTCAAAGACCTCAATGCGAAGGGTGATGGCCGAATTTCGGATGTCCCTATGCTGTTGATTGACGATGAGGCCGATAACGCCTCGATCAATACGAACAAAGAGGACCTCGATCCTACTAAGACCAACCTGAAAATCCGCGAGATCCTCAGCCTCTTCGCAAAATCTTGCTACGTCGGCTATACAGCCACGCCATTTGCCAACATCTTCATCAACCCGGAAGCATACAGCGACAAAGCTCGCGAGGATCTTTTCCCGCGAGACTTTATCTACTGTCTGGATGCCCCAACCACATATTTTGGCTCGGAGAAGGTCTTTCTCGATGAGGACAGCAGTAGCTCAATTGTCATCCCCATCGATGATTGCGAAAACTTCATTCCCCATTCTCACAAAAGGGATGATCGACTAACAGAGCTGCCTCCAAGTCTATATAGGGCGCTCAACGAATTCATTGTCGCCAGGGCCATACGCAATCTCCGTGGACAGGCCAACAAGCACTGCTCAATGATGGTGAACGTCTCGCGGTTCGTTCCGATTCAACGGGCAGTCCGGGACTTTCTTTCGTTGCGAGAGCGAAAGCTTCGGGAAGCGGTCAGAGCCAATTACCTGATGCCTGAAGCGACGTCTTCAAGCAATGAGTATATGCAGGGTTTGCGAGAAGCCTTCGATGACCAGTATTCGGAAACCGAGTTCGCATGGTCAGACGTCAAGAAGGCGCTCAACAGTGTATTCGACAACCTGCATCTCTACGTGATCAACAGCAAGAGCGATGAAGTTCTTGATTACGGACGCTATGAAAAGGATGGGATTGGCCTGACCGCGATTGCGGTGGGAGGGCTTAGCCTGTCGAGAGGTCTGACTGTCGAAGGGCTCACTGTCAGTTACATGTATCGGAACACCAAGATGTACGATGCACTGATGCAGATGGGCCGCTGGTTCGGTTACCGTCCAGGTTACGAGGACCTCTGTAGGGTGCACTTGTCACGGGATTCAATGGATTGGTACGCGCATATCGCGGAAGCCTCTGAGGAACTCGTTCAACAGGTCAAGCGTATGCGACGCGACGGCCTGAGCCCGAAAGATTTTGGTCTGTACGTTCGCTCGCATCCTGACACTCTGCTCGTCACGGCGACCAACAAGATGCGTAGCGGCGAAGAGATCGCGATTGAGCAGAGTTTCAGCGGATTGTTGAGAGAAAGTCATACTCTCTCAACCGATTCCGGCGTCAATGAACAGAACTTTGCGCTGATTCAAGAGAGGTGGGATCGCGGTTTCGATGGCACCTCTCCAGCTCCAACTGAAAAGGGATTCATCTTGCGTAACGTCGAGACCGATTCGATCGCCGAATTCGTTCGACGTTTTGAATGTCATTCTGACTATGCACCGCAAAAACTTGAGACGTTGGCATATCTCGAAGAAATAGCACAGCGCAGATCGAAGTCGGACGTTCTGCTTATTTCACCAAGAGCTGGGAACATCGCCATTGCGTCGATCCCTCTGAAGAACCAACAGCGAGCCCCGAACGGAGACCTGGTCAAAGGATCTGCGTGGCGTCTGAGCAAATATCGAGTGGCGTCGCGCGGCGATGAAGCGTTGGGCCTTACCAAGGAACAGAAGGAAACAGCACAAAAATATGCCGAGGAAGGAAAGGCGACGAGGCGCACGAAGAAGAAAGAGGCCGAGCAGGTTGCCGTCTCAGACGCGCATTACCGGATGGTCCGGGATAAACCGTTGCTTATGATTCACAGTCTTGAACCAAACGACGGGCCCATTAGAGGGCCAATCGCAGCGTTTGGTATCAGCTTCCCGTTCGGCGACTCTGAGACCATCAAAGCTGTCGTCAACAAAGTTTGGCTGAAACAGATGCTTGGGTCCACCGATGATCCCAACGATGAGGACGACTGGGGTGACTGAGACCTCTCCGTGGGATGACATTGCGATTCCCGAATCCGACTTCAACGTGCGGCAGGTCCCAATTCCGACTCCCGTGCCATGTTTTTGGGGCCGCGATGTCGCTGGAGACTGCCTGTTCATCGTGGAGCTGGAAGGAGACCATGGGGATCAGTTTCGCCAACACCGCGTGACGGTGAGAGGTATAGAGGTCGATCTTCGGAGTGGCGAAATGAACCGCCAGCGTCTGTTGCTCACTCTCGATAGGCATGTGGATCGCGATCTCTTTGGTGGATTCTGCAAATCTCTCGCCTCTGCACTGGAGCAGGCGACTGACTCCGCAAGCGCACTCTCGGTTGCGCTGACACATATCCGACGATGGAAGGCGTTTCTGTCAGGCGGACCACAACGACTGTCCGCAGAAGAGGTACGCGGACTCTTCGCTGAGCTCGCCTTCCTCTTGGAGCTGCTCGATAGAAACTTCACTCCCAAAGCTGCAGTTGAAGCATGGCTCGGCTCCGAAATGTCCCAACACGACTACGAACTTGCTGATTCGGCAGTAGAGATCAAATCCCTTTCCGGGGCTGAACGCAACGCCGTTCGTATCTCATCTGAAGACCAGCTCGAGAGTATGAAAGAGCGGCTCTTCCTCAGGACATACAGACTCTCTGCTCTTCGAGATTCGTCCACAATGCGAACGCTGAACTCGATCGTCCGGGAGGTCGAGGAACGACTCGACTCCGAATCCATCACCGAGTTCGATCGCAAACTGGTCATACGCGGCTATGCCCCTCTGCCTGATTATGATGAGCCTTCTTTTGCAATCAGCGAAGTTCGCACGTACCTCGTAGCTCAAGACTTCCCACGCTTGATTCGTTCCCGCCTGGACGTGGGTATCAGGTCAGTGAGCTATGAGATCGAACTGGAACACATCCCCTCTCATCAATGTGACAGCGACGCTATCTTCAAGGAGCAATGATGGAACAAACTGTCGAAGAGTTTTTCCACGACTTCCGCCAAGAGTTGCTTGCCGAAGCCGACGCGAATGACTCCCAGCAGCTTGAGTCCTTCATGGAATCAATATCGAACGAGTTGATTGAGACGGGATTCGTAGAAGGGTATGAGTACTGCCACTTTCGTGCTCAGCGGGGATTGCGGGTCGATGGTTACTGGTTTGACGACGAAGGTTCTGTCGGCATATTCATTGCAGACTTCGAAAGTCGCCGTGAACTGGACACGCTGACGAAAACGGATGTTGATGCCACATTCAAACGAGCTATCAACTTCGTGGAAGCCAGTCTCCAAAGCAAACTCAATCCTGATGTGACGACTCCCGAGTACGGACTCGTGCGTCAGATACAGGATCGCCGAGGGGATCTTCGGCAGATAAACTTCTTCCTCGTTTCCGAGCGGGTACTCAGCGACCGATTTCAGGCATACCCAGACGGCGAAGTCTGTGGGATACGTTCCACCTTTCACATCTGGGACGTTGCACGGCTCCAGCGGCAGCGCAGCTCCCGAGGCCATAAAGAACCGCTCGATATTGACTTCGTAGAAATGTTCGGAGATGGCATTTGTTGTTTGCCAGCAAACCTTGGCCTCGATACATACTTGTCGTACCTAATTGTCATGCCAGCGACGGTGCTTACCGCGCTTTATGACAGATATAGCGCACGTCTCTTGGAGCAGAATGTGCGTACCTTTCTTCAGGCCCGAGCGCAGGTCAACAAGGGTATTCGCAAGACGATCCTCGATGAACCTCAAATGTTCTTTGCGTACAACAACGGAATCACAGCCACTGCACAGAATGTGGAGACGAGGGTATCGAGCTCAGGTCTTCAGATTGTCCGGCTTACCGATTTGCAAATTGTGAATGGAGGCCAAACGACCGCATCGTTGTTTCATACGCAGCGTAAGGACAAGGCGGACATTTCGGGAATCTTTGTCCAGATGAAGCTATCGGTAATCGATAGTGCAGAAAGCGAGATGGTCGTACCGCGGATCTCTGAGTATGCGAATACCCAGAATCGGGTCAATGCTGCCGATTTCTTCTCCAACCATCCTTTTCATGTCCGGATGGCCGAGTTTTCACGGCGTCTATGGGCTCCTGCTCAACAGGGCGCGCAGAGAGAAACGAAATGGTTCTATGAGCGAGCCCGAGGCCAGTACCTAGATTCGCAGTCGAAGCTCACAGCGGCCGAGCAAAAGCGTTTCAAAGCTCAATATCCGAAATCGCAGATGTTCACGAAGACGGATTTGGCAAAGTTCGAGAACGTGTTCGACGATCACCCGAGGTGGGTCAATCTTGGAAGCCAGAAGAATTTTGGCCGTTATGCCGTGAGGATCGGCAAAGAGTGGGAAAAATCATCGGAAGGCTTCAACGAATTGTATTTCCGCAGGGCTGTAGCCCGTGGCATCCTGTTCCGGTTGACTGAGAAACTCGTTTCGAGCCAGCCTTGGTATAACGGTGGCTATCGCGCGAACATTGTTGCCTATACCTTGGCGATGCTCCAAGAGGTTACCAAGCGCCGGAAAACCTCTGTCAACTATGGCAGGATTTGGGCAACGCAGGCGTTGGATGATGTCCTACTGAATGCACTGAGCATCATTTCGACTGCCGTAAACGACGACCTCATCCAGCCGCCAGCGGGGATCTCGAATATATCCGAATGGTGCAAGAGAGACGGCTGCTGGTCGCGTCTACTCGACAAAGCACTGGAGATCTCAGCAATGTTACCCAATGAGTTCTGGAAATCTCTCTCCTCCGTCGAGGAAAATCAGCATCAGGCAAAGACAGCTCGGCAGAATCAGAAGATCGAAGACGGAATTGGAGTCCAGACTCAAGTGATTCACATTCCGCCAGCGCAATGGTCACAGATCTTGAGAAAGGGTGCATTACAAGGGCTCTTCACACAGAAGGAGATCGACATCCTAAAAATCGCCGAACAGATTCCGAACAAGATCCCATCCGAAAAACAGAGCGCAATTCTTGTCGAGATACTGGGTAGAGCTAAGGAAGAGCGTCTTCTTTAGCTCTACCCCGACCCGCCTAGGTATTCAGCGATCACGCGGAGATTTCACCCTGCCGATGAAGGTATGGGAACGGGCCGCATCAGGAACGACCTCGTGGATATCTTCCGGGAGCCTGACAGGGTGGTCCACCTGTCGAGCCCCATTCCGTCGCTCCGTGCAATGCGGGGGAGATCTGTCGAGCCCCATCCTGCGGACTGACGTAGCACGGTGGTGTTCGCCGATAACTTTAGCTATGTCTCAGTCAAGAGTGCTCCGTTCCCGAGAGAAGCCTCGAAGAGAGCGTTGGCCGTTGCGGCAATGTCCTGCGAGTCGCTGGGCCACTTTGTTTCCACGGAGGAAATCTGTTCGCCGTCTTCATCAGTAACCGCCGCGCCCCAAGTCACGTCAGCGGTTCCCCATGCAATTTCGCCACCGTCCTTGCGCTCAACGATGATGCAAACAATTCCTCCACCTGTATCCTGAGCGAATGCTGACAACCCTCGAGCGGTCAACGCTTCGGCCACTTTTTCTGCCATCTTCTCTTCGTTGAGCTCAGATGTTTCGTCAATCATGCAGACAGCCCTCCTATGGTCATTGAAATTATGCCAACTTTCGTTCCGGCCTTCCAACCCCGCTTCGGCCTGTTGGGACTGGCTCGCTGATGCGCCTCATTGAGGCTAGCCGCATTGCCAGGGCCGTGCAATCAATTGCACTAACTGGCGACACACCGCACTGGGACTACTTCAATCTGCCTTGAGGTTCCGGGCTGCCGAGTGCCCGGTGGACATCCCAACCCCGATTCAGGCGCGTAACGATTGTGTTCGGCCGAATCTTTAGGCGGTGCGCCCAGTCTCCAACACTTGTAGAGACACCGTTCCAAGTTATGATTCTCGCCTCTGGATGATATATGCCCGCCTTGTATCGCGGTCCCCAATAGCAATTGGACTTGCTCCATGGTTTTTGAGGGTTTCGTGCAACAAGTACCTGGCCTTGCGGACGAAGTCCCATGTCGGCGAGGAACCCATCGAAGGTGAGCCACTTCTTTGCGGCAGGCCGGTTGTGATTCTTCAGATTTCGCCACGCGGAGCGGGTACTCTCGATCTTACGGCGGCGGTCAGTCTCGACGACTCGACTCATTGCACTCTCTTAGGAATTAGTCTGAGCCGCTCATTATGCTCTACTCTGGCGCACCGTGCAATCAATTTGTGCTGCAACCCGCTAATCAGAAGATCGTCATCATCGCTCGAACGATTTGGAACGAGTGTTGCGATAGGATTCCTTGCATGCCGAAGACCGCTCAACTCATCCTACTTGTAGCTTTTCTTTTTGCGTCTAGTCGCATCGATCGAGCGCAGGAACCTTCCGATAACACCATCTTCCAACAATTTTCATTGTGGGGTTCCATCCAACCCGAAACGGGCAAGCTTTATCTCTACGGCGGTTTCACGAATGGATACTTCGCAGCTCCATCCACGGATGTTGCTAAGAGAAAAGCTAGCGGACTGCATTACCAAAAATATTCCGATGAAACAAGCGATCGCAATGATCGACAAATATTACAAAGACCATCCACAGCGTTGGAGCACGTTGCTCGCCTTCGGTATTCTCGAAGCTCTTACCGTAAAAGACGGCCCCTGCCCTGAACTCAATCCATTCCACTGAGTTTTCTCCAGAACGTGCTTGCACAAAATCGTCAGTGTGCTTTAGTGAAGATGTCTTCATGAGACGGTGGCGAGTGTCACCGGGATTACATGAATCCTTTGGGTAGTTCCGGAGCACCGTGGCCCGAATCACTCTGAAATCCCCAGAGGGCGTAGGTACGGATTGACGGAGAAGATCCGACTCCGATGATCAAACGCAATCTTGAATCGATCAAAGAAGCCCCGATTACCAAGGATGGCAAAATCCTCCGCTCTCACTCGTTCACAAAAAGCCACTTCCTCTTCGAATGAATCGAGTCCCGTGACATGCACTGTCACCGTCGCGAAATAAGCCGGGAACCCTTCACCCATCCCAAATGGGCGTGAGGTTTTTAGCGTCGATTTATCGATCCCGAGTTCATCCAGAAACGCGAGCGGGAACATGCAATAGTCCCCGCCTGAATCGACCAAGCTCCAAATCTCGGTCGAGAACCTACCATCGCGCTCAAGCATCGTGCCCAAGAACGGCCGGAACACTGGCTGGCCATAGTGGCGATCTTGAGGATTCTCGTATCGACTTTCGGTATAGGAGAAATTCGGCATGAAGCGATAATGTCCTATTGTTTTCGAATTCTAAAATCAATTCCTTCGAGGAATGGCGGCAATTTGTCCGGCTGCTGCTCCAACACGTACTGAATCGCCCCGGCATCGATGCCGTCATCAAGCACCCTAGGAAGGTTCACCGCTGGTTTGACAAGACCCTTCCGTAGCTTCACCAGCCAGTCGATTGGTTCTCCCGGATCGCTAGAAAATGTGGTGTTTGCAAACAGCAAATCGCTCGCGTTGAACATGCCCTCCGAGTCGGTTGAATATTTCTCACGTATTCTGTCGCCCGTGCGTTTAGTCACATGCTCATCGGTGGCCCTAGCTATGAAGAGCGGGAACAGCTCATTCGTGAGCGCGGAGTTCAGTCGCCCCTTCGCGGTGTAAAGCGCCATTTCAGTGATTGTGGCTTCGTAATTTCCCTCCGGCAGGATCACAGCGACACTGTCCGTTACATCATTGAGCTTGTACTCAATTTCAAGTCGAAATCCATCTTTCACCCGGATGAATACGTTTCCGAATAGCGCGCTCATCAGATTGTTCTTTATCGCCGTCTCTCGGGACAGGTGATAGGCAGTGACATTCTTCTCGATGAGTTCCGAATCACACAGCGTCCACATGCCAAACGTCTTCCACCCAATGAGGAGCGGAAGATTGAGCATCTTCGCGAACCGGCGCATCGACGTGAGGTATCCCTCGCTCCACACAAGCTTTTTCTTGTCTTGTTCGCTCTTCACTTCGACGAGGAAGGGAATGTCCTTACCGTCGCGGCGTGCGACCACAAGGAAGTCCGGCACGCGAAAGTGCTTATCAGTCGTGATCACTTCGTCGGTGTGAACAATGAGTCGCGGATCGCCGAGCCAGGAAGCGATCGCAGCGAATTCATGTTCGGCGCTCAGGCCCTGATGTATGCTGCGGAGTCGCGTGACATATCCTTCCATGTCCAGGCCAGCCAATTCTTCCTCTGGCACCGCATAGAGATCGCGCAGCACGGAAAAGATGAGAGGTTTCGGATCTTTTGGAATCATCAGGGCACAATCACATGAAGTGCAGCAGCAAGCGGATATGGGTGTTCACGAGGTCGCGGGTACATAGCGAGCCACGCGGCAGCTTCGTTCGCAAAATGCGCCTCACTGAATCGGTTTCTTGCCTTATCAACCGCATAGGCTGCCTGTGTGATCCCATTCAGAACTTCATCAGGGAAGTCGCTGAGGTTTGCCTTCAAGTTCTTCTTCGCTTCGCGCGACAGTTCGATGATCTCGTTTGGATAGGTCTTACGATTTTCACGCGCTCGCAGGAATGCTCCGAGGAATCCTTCGAAGCAGGTGTATGAAAGGCCAACGGCTCGTTCGTAATTCGGTTCAGTAATCGCCCGGTCAATTTCCGCCAGATATTGATTGAGGCGGTCACCGTTCCATGCCTCCGCCGGGATCACCGCTTGCGGGGCAAGTGTGCCGCCGCCGAGCAACACTCTGATCTCAGCGACTGGCTTCTCCATATTCGGAGCCGTCTCAATCTCATCGAGGAATGCGAAGACGGCCCGCACCCGCGCTCCTTCCTCAAGTTCCATCAATAGGTCTCTGAAATAGTAGGCTCGCGTATTGCTCTTGCCTTGGGTGTTACGAAGCTCCATGAGCTCGTGATACGGCGGCAGGTCGTCGTTGAACGGCTGGAGAGTTCTCAGAAACCGAGGTCCTGAGTAGTAACTCTCTCCCTGCGTGTCCATGAGCTTCATGAGCCGTGTAAAGACCGCATTCCATTTGATCAAGCCCGCGCCGCCGTCACTGCTTCAGTAAGTGCACCCTGACGTGATTTTATCCATTGCGAGCGGTGCTTCTCGGCAACAGGCGGCGAGTTCCCGAGGATCGCAGCTACCTCTGACACCGGCACGCCTTTCGACAAGAGGTCGGTTGCGAACGTATGGCGCCAACGGTGCGCGTGGATATGGACACCGGCGATCTCAGACAGGCAGGTGCTCGGACCGCGAGTGATTCGCATCGCGGCGCTAGTGTACTACGTTGGCGCATTGTTTCAAGCTGTTTCGGTGATCGCTAGCGAAATGCAGTCAGAAGATCGTCATCATTGCCATTGCAGCCGCTTTCGAAGCTTGCGCATCACTGGTGGTCACGTATCGCATTGTGGAGCCGATTGCCTTGTGACCGAGCTGTTGTTTCACGAATGCAAGATTCACATTGGCAGAGACCAGATGGGTTGCCAATGAATGCTTGAGAACATGTGGATGCCGTTTGAATGGGGGCAGTCCGGCTTCTCCAGCAATCGATCGAAATAGCCGAAAGAACTGGGAGCGATCCAGCCGACCGCCTTTCTGACTTGTGAAAAGAAAGTCCGACCCATCAAGAGGCCTCTCTTTGAACCACTCTTTCAGCGCCTTCTGCTCGTTTAGCAAGGGCTCTCCACGATGTTCGTTGATTGCTTGAGTCGTGCGGAGCGATCCCTTCAGTCGTTCAATCACAATGTTGCCGTTCTTCAGATCGACATCTGAAATCCGGAGATTGCAGACTTCTGACGCCCTCATCCCGTGACGATATGCGAGCAATATCATCGCCCAAGCCCGACTACTTTTGGCTTTCGCGGAACGTAACACCCTAAGGAGTTCCGCTGGCTCAAGATTTTGCATTGATGCGCCCGTGGTTCGGGGAATTTGGACTTCTCCCATGGTTGATCTCCTAAATGCAACTTTATGTTCGAGTATTGGGGGCCAGGGATCCGAAAAGATGAGTGTTTTCGAGGTTGATCGGCGAAGAATGCAACAGTATGAATAGTTTGTTGCATTGTGCCGAAGCCGCAACCATGGCCAATTAGTTTCATGAACTAGTGCCCTTCATAGCGATTTCGTTAGATCCGAACAGTAGTTGCATCTGTAAGCCTCTAAGCTCCAGTTCTTCCCGGCGCAAACGGTCAACGATACCGGCTTCGAGCGCTTCGTTCACGTGAGCACGAAGATCATCCCACTCGGAGATATTGAGCCCAAACTTCTGGGCCATGATGCGCTGCTCGAGATCGAGTACTTCTGCAAAGAAAATCTCATTTCGGAGCTGCCCACCTTCGCTGTAGAAGAGTGCCATTCCGAGGGCGGTGGCCCGATCACACACTTTATGCCGCGCGAAAAAGTACTTCAGTGGGTCCGCGCCCTGTGCACCGTGTATCAGTGACTGAATCACAGATCGGCCGATCCTGGTGTGAAGGTCATAGCAATAGCTGGGAAGATCATGCAGGATCTTCGCTGGCCTAAGATGAACGCTTCTCGTTGCCAAATCAAACGGTAGAGGCAGCTCCAAATAACGGAGCATTCGCTCGCCTCTCCAATCGTTCGTGCGCTGCCATGTTCTCCATGCGGTGTCTGGAGCCTCTAGTTGTTCGCTTCGCTTCCTAATGGCTGAGAAGACCGCTCGATCTGCCGCGCTGAGATTCGAAAGCTTCACACCCATGGACGCCGATTCGGCGATGAGGGACAGGCTGCACCCTATCCTGCTCCGCCGTTGGACCAAACACATCTGATTTGTCAGAAAACAGGTCACCGAAGGCATTTCTACAGCGCTGCGTTTCGGCGTAAATACCGCCGAGCAGGCTACCGTAAAACACGTCAGTATCTCATCACCGGCACCGATATCCTCACAAGCGATAACCGCAAGGCGTCGAGGCAACTGGGATATGACCGTCGGCGCACTTGCCGCTGTTGCAATCAATTGCATCGCTAGCTCCGCATCGCCCCGCCGTATCGACTTCTGCAGCGCCGAAACAAGCTCCCACCTGCGTTCTGCAGAAATGTGAAGCTTGGTCTCAGTGTTCTGCAGTGCCTGGAGACTATTACAAAGGGATTTCCAGCGAGGGGAGGCAACTTCTCCAAACCCTGCTTGAGGGTAGTCAAGCAGTTTTTGGATTAGAGAGGCATCGAACATCCGCTTTGCCGATTCGACGCGCGTTCTACACAGTCCTCTTTCTCGCCGCAATTCTGCGAGACCTTTCAGAATCAGTCGAGCGAACCTTCTCGGGTTAGCATCATTCGTCTCCTAAAGGCGTAAGGAAGAAATGTAGAGCCCCGTCAAAATTGTAGAAAATCGAGTGTAGAAGCACTGGATCTATGTATATGATTATACATGATTTACATCCCAATGTACAGTTTCATGGCGCTTGAATCGTCGAGACAATCGCGACCGCTACCGACATTTGGGCCTGCAGGAGGAAAGACGTTTGTCACGCGTATCTCATTTTCAGCGCTTCTCTCAGCCGGAAAACCATGCGACCAACAACACGCTCCTTGTGTTGCGTTACTTTTATCAGTCTTCGCCCTTCAAAATTGAGCGGGTGCTGACTTCGCTACTCGAACGGGAAATGGCGATTGGGCTGACCTTTGAGCAGCAGATATCCGGTGAAGCCAGTGTCCCGGACGCGCTCATCATGCAGCAGCCGATTCGGATGTTCGTAGAGACAAAGCGCGGAGGGGCGTTGGATGTCGATCAGATCCGGCGTCACTTCCGGAGCATTGCCGCGCATCCGACCGCGAGCAGCCATTCGGACGGCACTGTTTTGATCGGGCTTACCAAGGAACCGCTCGCTGAACCCGACCGAAAGGCACTCATGGCCGATGGCGCAGCACTTGGTATTACTTTTGCCGCAGTAACCTTTTCGCAGATTGTGGAGGCCCTTCGTGCCCAATGCGCTGAATTTGAGCGGGAGCTGCTTTCAATCGTAGACGACTACGACGCCTACTTAGCGGAACAGGGATTATTGGAAGAACGGAACCAATATTTGGTCGTTTTTCCATGTGGTGTGTCCGCTGCGGAGAATGAACGGTTCGGCTTGTATTACGAGCCGCCATCCCGTTCATGTAAACGCAATTACCGTTTTATCGGCGTGTACAAGCAGAAAGCTGTGACCTTTGTCGGAACTGTTGAGGCGATTGCCGTCGCCACTTGCACGAGCGATGCAATCGATTTTGAGGTTGAGGCAGGGACGTTGACCGAAGACCACAGAAAGCGGATCAGCGACACCATCGCACAGACCCCCTATTACGACTTGCGGAGCAGCCCTCATCGGTTTTACCTGGTCGATAAATTTGCGCCGACAGATGCCAAAAAGACGACTCCCCAAGGCATTATGGGATTTCGGTATCTCGACTTGTCGGCGATGATCTCCGGTTACAATCCGCGTCGAGTCTATTCGACTGACGAACTCGCAAAAGTGCTGAATGGTGCCACATGGCAATAGAGCGGCTAAGCCAGATGGACGTAGGCCGAGGAATCAGAGAGTGGTACCGCGCCAGCCGCAGTGGCAGCAGAGGCGAGTTCCTGAAGGACGTCCAGTCTCTCACCTCGCACTCACTTATCGCGCTCCTCAGGGAGGAAATATCGTCCGGAGCCAGAGGCCGCCTTCGAACTAAGCCCGAGCTTGAAGCACTGTCTCGCACGGCGTGTCCCAACATCGAAGCTCTCAAGGCGGCGCCACCTCGAGAGCAGACTCTACAGTGGCTATTCGTACATCGTGGGCACCTCTCGTCCTCGAGTGAGCGCATTCTTTGCCGCGAACTGCCGACCTGTTGCGTCGGCGAGCCGGCCGAGGGACGCGCAGATCTTCTCGGTTTCGATGATGCGCACGGCGAGCCGATCCTCGTCGAATTGAAGGATGGAAGCGCATCCGATCCGCTTTCCGGCGCCATCCTTGAACTGCTATACCACTGGGCATTTCACATGCGGCACAAAGATGATTTCCGTGCTCTTCTCGCCGACTTCGGTTGTGAACCGACGGTCCCGTGTCGGCTGGTACTGATTGCGCCGCATGCTTTCTATGACGAGGCCGAAAGGCGCTCGAGTAAGCGGTATGGCGAGTTTGAACGGGCCATAGCCTGGATAACGGAACTTGCAGCCAGAAACGTGGTCATAATTGATCTCTACGCTCTCGACTCGGGATGGCAACGGGAGGGAATCCATTTTCGTCTGCGGAAGGTGCACACCAGATGACGAGACCACGCCCTGACATCGGTCAGGCGTTTCGTGTCATAAACGAACGCCAACAAGTCTGGGCTCGCAATGCAGGTATTCCTTTCGCCAGTGACTATTCCGTAGAACAAATCGACGAAAATCTCTTCCGTCCGCTTAGGCCCGAGACTCGCAACGAAATCGCATCGGGCGACGGAAAGGAATTGGATGGAAAGCTGAAGAAGCTCTGCTCGTCAGCGGCTCTTGTCGCAAACGTATTCGACTACTGGAGGAACCGGACCACAATCGCGGGAGCGTGTTTCGATCTGCCAGAGGCGAGGAGAATGAGCTTCGAAAAGGTTCGGTCAATCTTCGACGGGATTCTGCGTGAAGATCCGGAACGTAAGAATCCGAACATTGACCTGGAACTTGCCGGAGACGAGACCTCAGGCAGCGTGGCTCTGGAATGCAAGTTCACTGAACCGTTTGTGATTTACCCGCAAACCAGACGCCCATTCACGTCCACTTATTTCTGCCCAGCTGCCGAGCCGATCTGGGCGGGGATGGATCGCACAAGAGCTCTCGCGATTCGCCTGAATGATGAGTCTCCTCTGTTCACCAGACTTGAGGCCCCCCAGCTGATCAAGACTGCGTTGGCGTGCAAACGGAACTTTAGGAGCGGCCGATGGCGTCTTGTCTATGTCTGGTTCGAGGTGGTCGGTGACCCGCTTGCTGCTGCCGAGTGCCGGTTCCTCTTAGACGAATTGAATGATTTTCGGGAACAGACCCACGGAGAAATCCCGTTAGAAGTAACGACTTGGCAAGAGGTGTTCCTGCGCCTCAAAGCTCGTTCGGACCTGGCGGATTCAAGCTACATAGCCTATCTGCACGAACGCTATTTTCAACACGGATGAAGATCGCCCCGACACCGCGCGAGTCCCATGCCTCAAAGGCAGAACGTCAGTCCATCGTCCTCGCGCAGTTACTCAGGCTTTTGCAAGAGATCTGTAATAGCCGTGGTGCTGTCAATGGCAGCGTCGGTCGAATCGGTTTTGGCTCTGTCCCAATCGAACCAACTCTTACCGCTGTTTTCGGCCTTGATCACGTATTGCGGTAATAGCTGGCATATATATGAGGCCCCCGAGGAGCAATCAGTCAATTTCGCATCTATGGTCAAGTTTCCGGTCGGCTTTCGACTAAATTTTTGGATCTGCACAAGCGCTTGGAATGATGCGAGCGCTCTATCCAGTTCGAGTGAGAACGTGGGATATCTCTTGTAGTCCGACGTGCGTCTGAAGGCATCTACGTCATCTTTTGCTTTATCTATTTCGAATTCCAGCATCGCATCCGAAGCTCCTGGCCGAAGACTGTCTCGGGCAACCTGGAAATCTGCGACGGCTTGAAAAGCTGAGGAATCAATGCTGTTCTCGCATCCGACTAGCGCCAGGTCCAATACCAACAATGCGCCCAAGGTGATTGTGATTAGCTTCATAGCCGCGCGCCTCATTCGTTTGCAGTTGGCTCTGACGCGCCAGCAGGGGTACCGATGACACGATTAGATGTACCGTGGAGACTGCCGCACAATGGGCAGAATGCAGCTGCGCGCCCCTCGTAATATTTCCCGCACGAATGACACAGAGTAGATCCACCGATCTGCGGGGGCACATTTGCCACCATGTTCGAGGCGAGAGGTTTGCGCACAATCAGATACCAAGGCAGAAAAATAATGAGAAAAAAGAAAATTGCTATCGCCCACAACAGGCCGTTTTCTCCTCTCTTGTTGGCGTCCTGATATGCCCAGAGGCTGATTGCCCCAAGGATTAGAAGTCCAATTAGTTCCATCGGTACACGCTCGATTCCTGTGGGGCTATGCCCGTGATTGCGGTTTGCTTCTCCCTCCAACGAGCCCAACCAAACCTGGAATAACGGAATGGGAGCACCGCTGACGCCTATGCATCGTCACTATCTCCCATACCATAGTGTGGATCGAGCACTGAGATTATCCCCACGATAGTAGGGATGGCAAGGGATATCTGCATTGCGTTCGGCGACCGGTTGCGTGGGTTGCGCGCGAAACGTGGCTGGCGGCAGATAGACCTGGCGGAGCAGGCGGGCATTCACGAAAACTACGTGTCGGACCTTGAGCTGGGTCGGAAAGAGATTTGTATAAAAACGCTTCAAATGATTGCGCAAGCGTTCGAGATGAAAATCGCTGAACTGCTCAAGGGTATCGAGGATTAGCCATCATAGCTTTAGATCAAGATGGAACGTCGTCTTTCTGTACCCGAGTTGATATAGAAGCCAGTTCTGTTTGCCGGAAGAGTGTGGTCTGGGCGCTTCATGGCGGCTTTGAAGGATGTAGGAAAGGGGTTGGTTGGGATGCGCGAAGCAAACGGCATGTCTGCCCCATGAGACGAAACCAATAGCGCTGTCACTAGGGAGGAATATGTCGGCAGATCATTTTGAGATTGAATATCACCTGACTCCCGGGGGATGGATCACCGGCACTTCTTACTACTATGGCAAGGCCAATAAGGTTGTTGATCCACCCGTAGACCGGGTGCTCACAATCAAGAAAGAAGTGACGCAATCATCTGGATACTCCCCGGAAGACGTGAGCTGGGAAGAATTGTGGCGTGATCCTGATATCGAGAACGTCCATTCATTGGTGACGAAGTACGGGAATCAACCTTCGAAACATCGATAAAAAATACCTCAAATCGGTCTGGGCCATCCATATCGAGAGCCGCCCCACGGCCCTTTGTCTTCTGCTTCTCCACGGCGCGCTGGATTCGGCGCGTTCGTTGCAATTGATTGCAGCTGCCAAAAGATAAACCTTGTTCCGTTTTCTGGTGTCTTCCTCGCCACCTTGGACACCTGGCTTCCGCAATCAATTGCAACGACGCGCCTCATCCAAGAGCCTCGCGAGCACACTGAGACCTTTACCAGGTCTCAGGTAGCTTCCAGTCGCCAAGGTCGCCACAGGTGGTGTTCTGACTCGCTTGTGTAGCCATCTCCCGCAAGAGATGACCGGTCTAACGGTCCGAGTCACGGTTTCACATTGAACTGTACGCATACCCGCGCAAGCTGCCTTGCGACGTGTTGACTCACGTCGGCTAGGCTCTTGACATATCGCCTAGCTGTCGCCGTTCAATCCCCAATAGATGCCAGCGCCCGCAATGCCCTGCGGCATCCGTCGCCCTCTAGTCAACATCTATGCTGAGCACAACCGCTTTACGACCGCCTGTAGTTGCCCACAGGTTTCACTCCCTCTGTCAAGCCTGATTCAACAGATTCATCGGCCCGGCTTCTTGACAGATTGTCTTTTTGCGTTAGAACGCGGTCGGCTTTCGATAGCACCTAACCATTCGCGCACGGATTCGATCTTGTACAGGATTGTCCGACCAACTGTTATGCGTGGAGGGCCCAGTCTCCGAGCTTCCCATCGGTCAATCGTGCGGGTGCTGAGGTCAAACTGTTGGGCAAGTTCATCGCGGCGCAAATAGCCCTGAAGCACCCTTGGTAGGGCGCCGTTTTGAGAAGGGGATAGGGAGGGATCGTCTGGAAAAGTGGCCACATGAATCTCCAAAGAGTGGAATCGCCCCAGGTATTGCCGTCCACTCCATTGGATCAGGGCCAGTGTCTGTAACTATAACATGCGAAGCGGCTTCTGTCAACTTGCGGCGAAATAGTTAGTTGATCGCCGACATACTTGGACGTACTTGCCTTCTGCTTGTTTCGAGAATTGTCGCCTCGGGTAAAGGTCGGCAAACTGATTTCGCGTAACTGTGCCGAAGATCGTGAATTCGGATTCAGGGCGATCTCGCATAATCGGCGCTTGCCTTCAAGGCCCTTGTCACACCAGTGGATTTGAAGACCTGCTCCAAGGACGGTTTGGGGTAAGTTCTGGACACGGTCAGCCGCCCCTTGGCAAGGGGTTCTGCAACGCGCTCGCATTTGCCCACATGGTGCCAACATGACGTGGGGAATAAAACTACGCGCTCTCGCGAGTGTCTCTATCAATCTGATTTTATTTGGTTTATATGGTGCGCCCGGAGCGAGTCGAACGCCCGACCTACTGGTTCGTAGCCAGTTGCTCTATCCACTGAGCTACGGGCGCACATTGCAGTGATGCAACTTGATTAGGATACAGGATGTCCCGGGATTGCCGCAAGGCATTGGCATTGCATGCAGCGGGGGCCTTCGGCGTGGCTTACCGGTCACCCGGTGGCGACGATGTGTGGCTAGCTGGCAGCGGGCGCTGGTGTGGGTTCGGGCTGTGGGGGGATGAGCGAGACGCGCTCGACGAGGTCGAGGCCGGAGCGGCGAAGCAGGCCCTGGACGATGGGCTCGGTGAGGCGGGTGGCGTCGTACTCGAGACGGACGGTGCGTGCGGTTTCGTCGAAGACGAGCCCGCGGATTCCATAGACCTCGCGAATGCGGGCGAGCGCCATCATCGCGGCTTCGCTCGGCGGCACGCCATAGCGATACATCACATCCAACTGCGTCATAGCTCTATCCTAACAAGCCGGTTCTAGGAGGCGAGCTTGCGGAGGTAGTTGACGATCTCGGGGCTGGTCCAATCCTGCGGGCCGATGAACTTGCGCCGTATGATGCCGCTCTTGTCGATGACGTAGGTTTCGGGGTAGCGGAAGGTGCCGTACATGGCGTTGGACCGCTGGTCGGCGTCGCGGACGGTGAGCAGCGAGACGGAGTGTTCCGTGAGGAAACGCTGGTAGGCAGTGGCATCGTCATCGGTGGAGACAGCGACGATCTGAACCTGCGGAAGGTCGCGCTGCAGCTCTTCGAGGCTGGGAAGTTCTTCGAGGCAGGGGGCGCACCAGCTAGCCCAGAAATTGAGCAGGACTACGTGGCCGCGGAGCTTGTTGAGGTCGATGGAATGCTCACCGTCATTCACTGTGAAGATGGGCGCGCGGGTGCCGAGCTGCTCGGGGTGACTGCCGCGATCGCATCCGGTTACGGTGAGCGCCAGGAGCGCGGCGGCGGCGAAGATTGCGGTTTTCGTTAGCCGCTTCGATTGCGACTTCGATCGCCGCTTTGATCTAAACGCGGACCGCAGGCTCAGGCAATTGACCATTCTTCCTATAATACGAACCAGTGTCCGACCGGCCCAACTCCGACCAGCCGAAACTGAGCCCCATTCTTGGCCTTCCTGTTGACGATGAGCCCATGCGCCCGGCGGCAGCCGCGGAGGCGCAAACCGCGCGTTTGACGCCGATGGGCGAAGAGGTGAGCTTCGAGCTGAGCGTGATCATTCCGGCGCGCAATGAGGAGCAGAATCTTCCGCCATGCCTGGAGAGCCTGCTGGTGCAGGACTCAAGCCTGTTTCCGTTGGGGACGGATTGGGAGCTGCTGATCGTGGACGATCACTCGACCGATGGCACGCGCGCGATTGCGCAGGCGGCGGCGGCGAAACACAGCGGCGTGCGAGTGCTGGAGGCGCCGTCACTCGCGGACACACAAGGGGGTTTCACCGGCAAGACCAACGCGTGCTGGTTTGGCGCACGGCACGCGCGAGGGCGATGGCTGCTGTTTACCGACGCAGACACACTGCATGAGCCCAACGACCTGCGGCACGCGATGCATGAGGCGGAGAAGTACAAAGTGGTGATGTTGTCGTACTCGCCGCGCCAGATTGTGTCGGGGGTGATGCAGCGCGCGGTGATGCCGCTGATCTTCTCGGAGCTGGCGAGTGTCTATCCGCCGGCCGAGGTGAATGATCCGGCCAAGCGTACCGCTGCGGCGAATGGGCAGTTTCTGCTGGTGGAGCGTGAAGCGTACTTTGCAGTCGGCGGGCATCGTGCGGTCGGCGGGTCGGTGCTGGAGGATGTGGATCTCGCGTGGAATATGAAGCGGGCGAAGAAGCCGATTCGATTCCGTTATGCGCCTGATGCGCTGAGTACGCGCATGTACCGCGGCATGGGCGACATGATTGAGGGCTGGACGAAGAACCTGGCGCTGTTGTTTCCGCATGCTCTGCGTCTGGCTGCATGGCGGCTGCTGGACATCCTGCTGTTCCTGCTTCCACTGTTGCTATGGCTGGTTCCGTATCTGGTGCTATGGCAACGCGCGGCGATTGTGCTGTTGTGGCTGCGGACGGTGATTCGCTTCTACACTCGCGTGTCGCGGGCGCACTTCGGCTTCGTCAATTCGGCGCTGTCAGTGTTCGGGCTGCCGCTGTTTATCGGGCTGCTGGTGCGCAGCTGGATACAGCACCGCGTGTTTCATCATGTGGCGTGGAAGGGAAGGCAGTATCACACGGGCCGGTAGGAGTCGCGTCGCTTGCGCCTGGCGCGCATCCAATATTCGGATTCGTTAGACTTGATGTTCCTATGATTCTGCTGACACGCAAAGCCGAATTTTCTTCCGCACACTTCTACTTCAATCCCGCATGGAGCGAGGAGGAGAACGAGCGCGTGTTCGGCAAGTGCGCGAATCGGCAGGGACACGGCCACAACTACACGCTGGAGGTGACGGTGGCTGGCGAACCGGATCCGGTCTCCGGCTTCGTGGTCGATCTCAAGCAGCTCAAAGACATCCTGGAGCGCGAAGTCCTGTCGGTGTATGACCATCGCCATCTCAACTTCGAGGTACCGGAGTTCGTGTCTACTGTGCCAACGACAGAGAACATCGCGGTTGCAATATGGCGGCGGCTGGATGGCAAGATTCCGAACGCGAAGCTGCACCGTGTGCGCGTGTACGAGATGCCGGATCTGTTTGCGGATTTTTACGGAGAGGGTGCATGACCAGACGGCCGCATGCTCATTTGTCGCGCCGGTATCACTTTTCAGCCTCGCACCGGCTGCACGTGGATGCGCTTTCGCCTGAAGAGAATCGCGCGACCTTTGGCAAGTGCAATAATCCCTATGGGCATGGGCACAATTACACCGTGCAGTTGACGCTCTCGGGTCCGATCGATGCCGTTACAGGCATGGTGACCAATCTTGCCGATCTTGACGCGTTTGCAGAACGCGAGATGGTTTCGAAGTTTGATCACGCGAATTTGAACACGCTGGAGTGCTTCCGCGATGTTGTGCCGACGACGGAAAACCTGGCGATCGAGATCTGGCATATCTTCGCGGAATACCCGCATGCAACGCTGGAACGCGTGCGTGTAGAGGAAACAAACAACAACTCATTCGATTACTTCGGCGCGGATACGCCGGAAGAGCGAACGGAAGTGTAAGGCTGATGACGACAAAGCTACCCGTAGAAAAACCAGGACCGGACCGCGATGGAGAGACGCCTGCGCAGCGTGCCGCTGAAGCCGCGCATGTTGAGCTTGGGCAGGCAACGATGCCGCAGATTTACTCGGAGCTTCTGCGCCGCATCGGCGAAGATCCCGCGCGAGACGGACTATTGCGCACGCCGGAGCGCATGGAAAAGGCGATGGCATTTCTCACGCGCGGCTACCGTCAGAGTGTCGACGACGTGCTGCACGATGCGCTGTTTGATGTCGACTACGATGAGATGGTGATCGTGAAGGACATTGAGTTCTACTCGCTATGCGAGCACCATCTGCTGCCGTTCTATGGCAAAGCGCACGTTGCGTATCTGCCGGACAAGAAGGTTGTGGGGCTCAGCAAGGTCGCGCGGATTGTTGATCTCTTTGCGCGGAGGTTGCAGGTGCAGGAGCGTCTGACGCAGCAGATCGCGGAGGCGATCGAGGACGCGGTTCACCCGCAGGGAGTCGGCGTGGTGCTCGAGGGCCAGCATCTTTGCATGATGATGCGCGGTGTGGAGAAACAGGGCTCGCAGACGGTGACGAGTTCCATGCTTGGCGTGTTCAAGACGCAACAGCAGACGCGAGTTGAATTTCTCTCGCTGATCGACGCAAGGCCGTACAGCCGTTGAAGGTGGTTGTATGAACGGGCTCCTTATCCTCGACAAGCCTGCGGGCATGACATCGCACGATGTGGTCTCGATTGTGCGGCGCGCCACGGGCGAGCGCAGTGTCGGTCATCTCGGAACGCTGGATCCCATGGCGACTGGTGTGCTGCCGCTCCTGCTCGGCAAGTACACGCGCCTTGCACAGTTCTTTTCAGAATCCGACAAGTACTACACCGGCACGATTCGGTTCGGCTTTGCGACAGACACGTTCGATGCGGAGGGTGAGCCGCAGTCTTCGCCTGCGCCGCTAACCCACACACTCGATGAACTACGTTCACTCGCGGCGCGATTTCACGGCACGATTGACCAGGTGCCACCGGTGTACTCGGCGAAGAAGATCGGCGGAGTGCCTGCGCATAAGCTCGCTCGTGCGGGCAAAGAGGTGCCGGTGAAAGCGGCGCGGATCACGATTCACGGGTTCACTCTGGAGTCGCTCGATGGCGATGTTGCGAGCTTCACGATGCATGTTTCCGCCGGAGGATATGTCCGCTCCGTCGCGCATGAACTGGGGCAGCTTGCAGGCTGCGGCGCGCATCTGGCATCGCTGCGGCGCACGCAGGCCGGCGCGTTCACGCTGGCGCAAGCAATCACTGTTGAAGAGTTGAAGGCGCTTACGCCGGCGGACACAGAGGCTCGGCTCCCGCATCCGCGTGCCATGTTGCCGGAGTTGCCGTCAGTGATCGTAGACGAGCTTACGGCCGGACGCATTCGGAATGGTATGCAGGTGAACGTGCAGGAGCTGTCGTCGGCTCCGCTGATAAAGGTCTTCAGCGGACCGCGCGATCTGCTGTGCATCGCACGGCGCATCGCAGGAACGCTGGTGCAGCCAGTGGTTGTGCTTGGATGAGGCGCTACTTTTTCAGCATCGGCTGAATCAGCTTTTCTACGTTGGTTGCAACCTGTTTTGCGCCTTGCGCGGTCGGGTGCACACCGTCCTGCTGAATGTCGCCGTCGACGCCGTAGACGTTCTGCAGGATAAAGGGCAGCAAGGGAACGTGGAACTGTTCCGAGAGCGCGGGATACATCGAGTCGAACCGTGCGATGTAATCGGTACCGTACTGCGGTGGGAGCGAGATTCCGGCGAGCGCGACCTTTGCTCCAGAGCGCTGCAGCCGTCGAATCATCGCCGCGATGTTCTGCTGCGCGAGAGAGACAGGCAGCCCGCGGAGACCGTCGTTGCCGCCGAACTCCAGCACGACGATCTGCGGCTTGTCTGCGAGAATGCGGGGGATGCGCTCCAGTCCGTCCTTTGTTGTGTCCCCACTGATTCCTTCGTTGACAACGCGATAGTGGTATCCCGCTGTGTCGAGCAGGCGCTGGAGATCAGCGGGGTAACTCGCGGTCGATTCGATTCCGAGTCCGGCAGTGAGACTGTCGCCAAAGCAGGCGATCACAGGACGAGAGTCGCTCGCGATGTCTGCATCTGTGGCCGCGGCGGCAGCGGGCGGTGGCGGATCCGCGGGTTGTACTCGAGCTACGCTGGCCGGCGATGAGGCGGACGCGGACGGCGAGTCGGCGGTCGGCCTGGCGTTGCCACGCGCGGTGCTGCAACCCATTAACGCAGCCAGCCCGGCTAAGATGAGAACCGAATCGAATTGCAACCCGTATCGTCTATTCACGGCTTTAATTTTACTGAGAGGCCCTGCCTTGCTTCTGTCAGCTGATTCAACACATTCCGCTAACGGTTCCACTCCCATTATCGTTGTTGAAGCCTTACGCAAAAGCCTGCGCACGGGTTCGACGACGGTCGACATTCTGCGCGGTCTGGATTTTACGGTCGCACGCGGTGAGTTTGTTGCGATCATGGGAGCCTCGGGTTCCGGGAAATCAACACTGCTGGGGCTGCTCGCGGGACTGGATAATCCCACCTCCGGCAATGTGCGATGGCAGGGGACGGCGATAAGTTATCTGCCGGAAAACGAGCTGGCGCAGCTTCGTGGCAGGACCATCGGCTTCGTCTTTCAGAGCTATCAACTCATACCGACGCTAACCGCGCTCGAAAACGTGTTGCTGCCGTATGAGCTGAATGCTGATTCGGGTGGGAGGCGCGAGGGGCTGGATCGCGCGCGGCAACTGCTGAACTCCGTGGGACTCAGCGAGCGGCTGGATCATTATCCTGTTCAGCTCTCGGGCGGTGAGCAGCAGAGGGTCGCGCTGGCGCGCGCGTTTATGCTGCGCCCTCCGATAGTGCTGGCGGACGAGCCGACCGGCAATCTGGATTCAACGAATGGACAGCACGTGCTGGATTTGCTGCTGCAACTGAATCGAGCCGAGGGCACGACACTGGTTCTCGTTACGCACGATGCTGCCCTTGCTGCACACGCGTCGCGGCGCATCATTCTGCGCGATGGCGAGATTATGGCGGAAGAGCGCTCAGCCATGGCGAGCGAGGCCTAACAATGCCATCGCTCTCCTACTCGACGGCCGCGCGCATCGCCACGCGCGAGCTTCGCAGCTCTCCCGGCAAGTTCGCGTTCGTCCTGCTTTCAGTTGCGGTGGGAGTCGCTGCACTTACGGGTGTGCGAGGATTTTCGGCGTCGTTTCGCTCCATGCTGCTGCTGCGCGCCCGCAGCATCATGGCGGCAGACATCGCCGCGCGCATGATGGAACCACCCACACCGGCCCAGCAGACGGCGCTCGACAAGCTGCCGGGATTGGATGCGACGCCGGTCATCGAGATGCTATCGATGGCATCGTCAACCACGTCACTCGATCCACTGCTGGTCGCGGTGAAGGCGGTCGATCCGTCGAAGTATCCGTTCTACGGCGACGTTGTCCTGCAGCCGGCGATGCCGTTGCGCGATGCGCTTACGGATTCGACTGTCGCGGTCGGAGACGATCTCTTACTGCGCCTGCATCTGAAATCTGGCGACTCGATCAAACTGGGCAATAGTACGTTCCGTATCGCTGCGGTCGTGATGGACGAGCCGGACCGGCTTACAGGTTCCTTTGCGGCCGGACCGCGCATTCTTATCTCGCACCACGCACTGGCAGGCACAGGATTGCTTGCGCCTGGCACGCGTGCAACGCGCCGTCTGCTGTTCAAGCTGCAGCCCACGGCTTCTGGTCAGCCGGCCTCGGATGCACATGTGGCGGAGCTGCGCAGCCAGTTGGAGGCGATTTTGCCTGAGGCGCAGCTCAGCGATTACAGGGAAGCGAATCCGTCGATCACGCGCGCGCTCGATGGGGCGACCGGGTTGCTCTCGCTGATGTCGCTGGTGGCGCTCGTGCTCGGCGCGGTGGGGGTTGCGATGGCCATGCGAGCGCATCTCCAGCAGCGGCTCGATTCGATCGCGATCATGAAGTCGCTCGGTGCGGGATCGTCGCAGATCATTCGGATCTATCTGCTCCAAACTCTGCTGCTTGGTCTTGGCGGGTCTGTGCTCGGACTGATTCTCGGATTTGGAGTGCAGCTGACGCTGCCGCTCTTTCTCGCGAAGCTGCTTCACCTCACACCAGGCTTCCGGCTGGATGGCCACGCGGCGCTGCTCGGTCTCGGCGCGGGTCTGCTGACGACGCTGCTCTTCACGCTGCCTCCGCTGCTCGACATCCGCAACGTGCGTCCGATCCTCATCCTGCGTCGCGCAGTTGAGAATGAAGAGTCTCCACTCTTTACGCGCGCAGCGAAGCATGTGCGAGGTTCCGGCCTGCAGCTTGCTGCTACAGCGTTGATCCTCGTCGGACTCGCAGCGCTGGCGGCAACGGTCGCGGACTCGCGCCAGGTTGGTGGGTGGTTCGCTTTTGGATTGCTTCTCGCGCTGCTCGTGCTGCTCGGCGCTGCGGCTCTGACGCTGCTGCTGCTGAAGTTATTTCTCAACACGACGCGCCGTCAGCTTCCATCGGTGTTGCGCCATGGGCTCGCGAACCTTTATCGACCCGGGAATCCGTCTGCGGCATTGCTGGCGGCGCTCGGGCTTGGCGTGATGCAGATTGCGGCGGTGTCGATGGTGCAGCGATCCATCGTCGGCGAGATGCAGGCGACCACCGCTGCGAAGTTGCCGAACCTGTTTCTGATTGATATTGCGACCAACGAGGTAGAAGGCGTGCGGTCGCTGCTTGCCGCACAACCAGCCGTGAAGGGAAAGCCGGAGATCGCACCCGTCATCTCCGCTCGAATTTCCGCGGTCAACGGCACGCCGTTTCAGCAGCTTCATCTCCTGCACATGCCGCGCCGAGGCGTTATGTCCGTGCAACTCACCTGGCCCCCGGCAGCCGATGCGCCACCGGCCGGCGACAAGGTCGTTTCCGGCAAGTGGTGGAGCGCGCAGCAGGCGGCCGACGGGGAGCATCCAGTGGTTGCCATCGAGCGGCATGAGGCCGCACGACTCAATGTTCGCGCCGGCGATCGCGTCACCTTTGTGCCGCAGGATCAGCCGATTACTGCAACCGTTGCCGCGCTGTACGAAGCCGACAGCCAGCACGCATTCTCTCGCGCGGAGTTCATCCTTCCGGAGGCCGCGCTGCGAGGACTCCCGGTCACCTGGTACGGTGGTCTGCATTGCGATCCGTCAGCCACGGGCCAGCTTCGCCGCGTCCTCTACCAGCACTACCCGACGATCACGGTGATCGATGTAGCGGCCACGGTGGAGACTGTGCGCCAGGTGCTGCTGCAGATCAGCTACGTCATCCAGTTCCTGGCTGCGTTCAGTACTTTTGCCGGGATCGTGATCCTCGCGAGCGCTATCGCCGGCACACGCTATCGCCGCATCCGCGAAGTTGTGGTGCTGAAGACACTCGGTGCGACGCGCCCGCGCATTGCCAGCATCTTCTCCATCGAGTTCGCCGTGCTCGGCTTGATCGCAGGGATTGTCGGCCTGATCTTCGCGAATGGCCTCGCTCGCGTGCTGCTACGCAGTGTCTTTCATTTCGACTACCACCTGAATCCTGGGTGGAACACGGGTGCGCTGTGCGTCACGGCTGCGCTGACTGTAGCTGCAGGCTGGCTCGCAAGTCACCGTGTGCTCGGGCAGAAGCCTCTGGAGGTGTTGCGCGAGGAGTAGGGGATCGCCCGCGCGAGTTGACCCATTCGCCTGCGGCAAATACACTCAAACAGGCGGCTGATTGTGGCTCCCGCCCGAGCCTGCAGCTGCCATATTCAATCTGAATTGCCCTCTCGTTCAATGGTAGGACAGTCGGCTCTGAACCGATCAATCGGGGTTCGAATCCCTGGGGGGCAACCAATACATCACTGCCGCGAACGTCCCGGAACCTTTTTGGCATGCTGTTCATTCGTCCTGAACTCCGCGCAGGCTTTGATGAGGTAAGTCAATGCGCAGACGAGAGTTGCCGCAACTCATCACGCAGCAGGACATTCGCGGCGACCTGCACACGCATACGGCCGCAAGTAATGGAGCGGATTCTGTCGAGGAGACGGCGCTCGCTGCACAGGAACTCGGCATAGTACAGGGGAGTACCGGACGATCGGCGACGGAATGCGCGGGCCCGTGGCGCGGGTCTCTAGAAGTCGGACCTGATCAATTGTCAGCCGCTAAATGTCTTAGAAAGGAGCTCGCGCGGTTTTGATTGTGGCCGCGAGCACTTGAGCTCTTTGGCTCCGAGCCCATTTGATCGCGCCGAGCCGCTGAGACCCATCGCCGTGCGTGACCGGATAGGCGCACCCTTAGTTGTCGTAAAGGCCCGTCTTTTTCACGATGGCATCGAAGCGCGGGTCGGCCCCGCTCGTAGGAGGACGCCCATATCTGCCGCTCGGGCTGGGAGGTAATGAGCCGGATGGTGGTGCGAATGGTGTTGTTGGAACGCAGCACGTCCCCTCAATCACAGCGTCCACGTGGAGTTGTTCGGCAATTTCAGGGATGGACAGGCGCGATCCCTGGAACCCGCTGGTCGAGGCGCGGGAGATCACTCGCAGAGACTTCGCGTGGGACAGGTCCGTGCTGAGTTCCTCGGTAATACCATCAGCGAGATACTCCTCATCCGGGTTGCGGGAAAGATTGATCAGGGGCAAGACCGCGAGTGAGCGAATCGCTGGTGCGGGACTGGAGCGGTATAAACCGCTGGAGAGATGCGACGCGGCGATTCCGGCACCAAGAAGGAGTGCGGGCGCCAGACCCATGCCGAGCCAGAAGCCGGCTTTGTCGGGTCCCGCAGACGAAGACGGTTGCTCGACAGGCCGCGCCTCCGCAACGCTTATCGGGCGGATCGGCGGACCAATCCAATCGACCTCCGCATTTACACGGTATCCTCTGCGCGGAATTGTCTGAATGAGGTTGGAGTCGCCCTCGAGGAGCTGGAGGGCGTCGCGCAGTTTCCCAACTGCTTTATTCAGGCCATTGTCGAAATCACCGAACGCTACATCCGACCAGAGCTGCCCTTGCAACACCTCGCGTGTAACGACCTCGCCGGCGCGGTCCAGCAGGATACGAAGGACGAGGAGCGGTTGCGCCGGAAGGCGAACAGTACGTCCGTTTCGCATCAGCTCGCCCGAGGTGAGGTCAAGCTCAATATCGACAAACCGGGCCCTGAGCGTATCCGTGCTGCTTGCTATATCCAGCCCCTGCGTGCTGCATCGGGCCCCAAAACGATTCGATACGGATAAGGATGGCTCTCAAACTGCGGAAAAGACAAGGGGGGAAATGATGGACTTTTTGGGGACGCGCTGTGCATTGCAAGTCTTTCAGCTCAGTCGTTCACTACTCCACGTCAGGTCTCTTCACGCCCGGGAGATTGAACGTGAAGGAGATGAACATGAAAGGCTGAGTTCTGGATGGTGCGCTCTTTTGCTTTCGGCCGTAGTGGCGCTTCCCGTTGCCGCGGTCGTTGGGGTGATTCCGATCTCGAACGTTGACGCGCTGTACGGTGCGGTCAATGATCCGGCAAACGCCGGGGCGACGCTCGTCCTCGCGCCCGGAACCTACGTCCTTTCCGCGACAGACACCTCCAACGCGGCGCGACCGAACGGAGGAAGGATCGAGCTGCAGCCGAACATGTCTATTGTGGGCGTGGAAGGCGAGAGACGCGGTGGTGATCGATGCGTCCGGCCTTCCGGCGAGTTCGTTCCCGCAGACCAACGGCCCCAACGCCGCGGTCCGAAAGGGGCGGGGTCGCAACACTCTCGAATGGCTCAGCGTTCGGGATGCGGTGAACGCACAGGGAAATATCGACGCGGGGCTGCATGCGCTTGATCCCGATACCCACACATCGAAGTGGCGCATGTCGCCTCCAGCGGCGGATTGCGCGGCCTGGAGGTTATCAACTACGGTCCGCAAAACTCGGGCCTGACCATCGACGCCGACATTAACGATTCCTACTTCTTTGACAACATCCTAGGAACGGGTGAGGGCGTACGTGTTGGAAGCTTCGTGGGAGCCGAAGGCGGCACGGTGAATATCCGGATGTCCGGCAACGTGATGTGGGGCAATCTCACGGGCCGCAACTTCGAGGATTCCAGGGCGGAGAACTCGACGATCAACGTCGTTTCCTTCGGAAACCGCTCTTACGACAATCAAACCGGCACAATTATCTTCGCCGGAATCAGCACAAGTAACACGCGGGCGGATGGTAACACCGTCAACTTCGAGGCGTTCGGAGACGAGTCCCTTGATAACACTACGCCGTCGACGCTTGATCAGGGCGGCTTGCTGGTCATCGCCTCGGAAAACGCATCAACTGGAGGCGGCGGTGGGAGCAATAACACTGCGACTGTTCGGTCGTTTGGTTGCCGAATGGCGGATGATGCGCGATCGGATTTGGCTGCCATCGGCGCCCGGTCGCTGTCGGCAGCGCTGGCTCCTTTGAGCCAGGACAACCATGTCACCATCGAGATCTTCGGTCTCGGCGGCGGACCTGGGAGTGAGAAGCCGGTTGAGGTCTTTGCGAACACCCTGGTTGGCGGCGTGCCAGGCTCTTCAGACTACGGGAATTCAGTCAAGGTCATTAGATAGGCAAGGAAAACATTCCACCATTCTTTATCTGAGAGAAGCCCCATGGACACCGTCTACATAAACGCGCTCGACAACGTGATTACGATTCCTCCGACATCCACCACCTTCTCCGGTACTGAGCCGCCGGGTTGAAGCCCTTGAAATCACCTGTAGGAAAGCACCAGGCGGCCAAGCCGGCACCTCGTTTCGAATCGAAAATTATCTGGGATTCCCAACGGAATATCAGGAGATGACCTGAGCCAACGCGCCTTCAGGCAGGCGACAAAATTTCGGGCCGAAATCGTCATCACGCGTGAAGTTCGGGAAGTGATTCCGCGCGCTGATGGTCTCTACACTATTGCACTCGACATAGGCCAAGCCGTTAGTGCGACCACCGTATTTCTCTGTCCACGAAGACCGCTCAAGCTAGCTCAGCTATCGTTCTCAGTCCCTTCCTGCGCAAGGCGATCAGCAAACAGAGGCAGATTGCTACGTAAAATGATATGCGGTGCTAAGCGCGTCGCCGGGTCGGGCGCGACCCCATCTCGCAAGTAGCGGATCAGCGCTTCGAAGGCGACTTTGCCTTGAGTGAAAGGCCGTTGGTAGAGCGTAGCCAGGATCTTCCCATGTTCCAAAAAACTAAGCAGCTCTGGAAAGAGGTCGGTGGCGATCACGTGAATCTGATCGAGTACATTCCGCTCTTCCAGCGCGCTAAGGACCGGCAGGCTATTCGCGGTGCTGATGTAGATTCCCGCAGGACGGGGCTTGTGATTTATAAGCGCGACCGTCGCGCGAGCAGCGTCTTTCGGACGATCGTGACTCTCGATCGCAGGGCGGAGCGAAAGATGAGGTGCCATGGTCGCCAGTGCAGCCGCAAATCCCTTCAGCTTCTCAGCGTGATCGAGCGTGTTCAGATCGCCTGTGATGGTCGCAACCGTTCCCGGCTTCTTCAGCGTTCGCGAAAACAGCTCGGCAGCAATTGCCCCGCTGATTCCTGCGTCCACCGTCACTGATGCCAGGCGGCCGCTCCGGGGAGCATCGCTGGCCACGCAGACGACCGGGATGCCCTGCGCAGTAATGCGCCTGATCAGCGGATCGAATTTCGCCGGATCCCCTGGAGTCAGAATTATGCCGTCAAAGCCGCCGCCAATGTCGGCTTCCAACGATTCGACGTCGCCCTTGCCGATATAGGGATAGGTGCGAAAGTCCAAATCCACGGCGACGCCGGCGCTCGCGGCCGCAGCTGACCGAATGCCATCGCGGAGCGGATCAAAAAAGGAGGTGATCTGATGTGGAAGATGAACAGCGATGCGAAGACGGCGATTCAGCTTCAGGCTTCGGGCTGCGACGTTGGGTCTGTAATTGAGCTCTTCGGCCTTCTTGAGTACTTTGGCGCGAGTCTTCGGGCTGATTCCCGGCCGTGCGTGCAACGCGCGGTCGACTGTCCCGATTGAGATTCCCAGAAGTTTGGCAATCTCCTTGATGCCCGCGGCAGTCTGGTTCTCTTCCTTCTTCATGGGCACACGTTTCTTCCAATGAGTTTAGTAAGCCATTATGGTGTGACTCCGAGATTATCAAACTGAAGGCGGCCCCATTCCGTGCCGAGCGCAAACATACCATGCGTGTGCGACGCATCGGCCACCGCAGTGAGCTGGGTGCCGTCGAGCATGGCTGTGATGTGTTTGCCCTGAAAGTGCAGGCTCAGACGATGCCATCTTGCGCGATCCAAAATTGCGGTACCGGAAGCCAGCGTGACGACAGGTTTCTTGTACTCGGCCGATAGCAACTCCCACGCGCCGTTGGGCTCGATGCGAAGCACATAGCCGCTGGGCCACCGCGCGCGCCCGTCCCGGAAAACGTCGGCGGAGTCGATCCTGCCCATCACCGCAGCCGAAGATGCGGAGAGAAAGCGTACATCGGTGGAGACGGTGTAGTCCGTCCAACTGGCGTTGCCGGCGACTGTAAAAGGATCTGGCAGAGGTCCCCAGGGAATCGGAGGCGTAACGATGACCTGTTCGAGGCAGCGACCAGCGCGGCCTGAGCAGGCGTGGACCTCGAAGGCGCCGTCCTGATCGGAGAGATACTTTGGTGCCCGAGCAAACGGAGTATTTTCGAAGTCGTCTTCGTAAGGCAGCGGGAACGGAGCGGCCGGTGGCGGCTGCGCGGAGCCTTTGGCTTGGCCCCTGGTCGTCGTGAGCGAATAGACTGACCCGGGCTCGAACGTGAACGTGAAGGCATGATCGGCGGGCGTCACCCGGGCCACGTGTTCGAAAGTTCGCGTGCCGTTCGTCTCCCAAATGTCGATAGTTGATGCGGCGAGGCCGCCGTCAATGTGGAAGGAAACGATCTGCGGGTTCTGTGCAGAGATCGTTTCTAAAATGACGCTCCAGTCTTTTCTATTGGGCGAACGGAGAGAAACGTAGGTCCCTCCGCCGGGCAAAGACCCGGAGGCGGAGTCGAGATACTGCCAGCCCGGCTGAGCGAACTGCGTGGTGTGCGCGGTCGCCCAGATGGTGCCCTGAACATCATAGTGCCCGGACCACGGGGTGTTGGCATACATAAGGCCAGAATTGGGCGCTGCGAGGATGTCATAGTAAGAAGTAACAGGGCTCCAAATCTCAGTGGCGGTGAGCGAGCCTTCGAGGTAGTTCTCGTTATAAAGATGAGCGAGGATGCGGCCGCCGATGGCCCAGTCGCGGCTGACAAAGGGACCGCTGCCGCCGTTGGGCTGGTCCTCACTGGACCAGAGCGGCTTGCCAGTGCGGCGCGCAGCATCGGTGGTAGAGATTTTGCCGTTTACTTTGGGGTAGTGAACGCCGATCGCAGAGACTTCCTGGGCAATCGACGGATCCTTGAGCATGGCGCCCGCGATGGCCCACTGGCCCGCGCCTTCTCCGGCGTACTCATCGCAGCACACGATCCTCGTCGCGAGATGATTATCGACAAGTTGGCGATGTAAGTCCCTGAGATAACCAAGGTCGTAGACCTTTTCGTTCCACAGGCCCACATAGCGGATCTCGAGGCCGTAGTTGCGCTTCGCGGTTTTGATGAAATCCACCATGTACGTGGCCATCCTGGCCGTGTAAAGCGTGGACTCTGCACTTGGCCGAGGATCGATCCAGCGGGGTGCGCCCCATGGGAGAATTTCCAGAATGATGTTGGGGTTGCGTTTATGCGCCTCGGCCATCAACCACCATTCGTAACCGCGAGAGGAGTCGTGGTCTTGCGGCGCGCGCATGAAGCTGGGCTCAGAGCCATCGGTGGAGTTCACGTCGGCGCCGACCTCAATCTTGAGGCGTTGCAGCGCCGCTCCATATCCGGGCTTGAACAAGTAATCAAGGATCTGGCCCCGTTGCGGTTCGGGATAGTCGTAGAGCAATCGCGAAGACGCTCCGGCGCTGACCGCGCCGAGACCATCGAAGATGCGGCCGGTACTGTTGCCGTTCAGAAGGATCGTCGTCTGCTGTGCATGGCCAAAGGCACCGACGCCGAACATTGCGAGAACCAACGCAAGAGTATTTCTCGCAGAGGAATTGCGGCGCCGCTTGGAAGAGATAGATCGTGGGTGCATGGTCTCCCTTGTTACTCGGCACCTCGAAGGGTCGCTTCAATCTCTTCAAGGGTGCGGTTGCGTGTCTCCGGTAGGCGCGAGGATAGATACAAGAGTCCCGCAAGACAGATTGCGGCGTACAGGAAGAAGACGCCCGCGGTGCTGATGGCATTCAATAACGGAAAGGTGTAGGTGAGGATGAAGCAGGCGATCCACAGTGCGGTGACAACCACGGAAACGGCGCTCGCACGAATGCGGTTGGGAAAGATTTCGGAGATGACGACCCACGTGACCGGCGCAAGCGACATGGCATAGCAGGCGATGGCAGCAAGCACGAGGACCAGCATGGGGATTCCGTGGAAGTGCAGACGATAGAGCAGGCCGAGGACGGTATAGATGATGGTCAAGCCGGTGACGCCGGTGAGCAGCAAGACGCGCCGACCGAAGCGGTCAATAGTGCCAAGCGCGATCACTGTGAAGACAACGTTGACGGCGCCGGTGATAACGATATTGAAGAGGATGCCTGAGATCTGGTACCCGGCGGCGGCAAAGATTTCCTGTGCGTAATTGAAGATGACGTTGATGCCGCACCACTGCTGCAGTACGGCGAGCACCAAGCCCAGCAAAAGCGCACGGGGGACGCCGGGACGGGCGAGCTCGCGGAGCAGAGATATAGTATTCTGCTCGCCGCTCGTCATGCGAAATTCGTCCATGACCTGGCGAGCGTATGGTTCGCCGCCTAGATGTTCGAGAACGCGTAGCGCCTGCTGATCGCACCCTTTGGTGGCCAGCCAGCGAGGGCTCTCTGGAAGGAAAAAGGTGGCCGCGAGGAACAGCAGCGAAGGAATCGCGGTGACACCGAACATCCAGCGCCAGCCAAATTGGCCATTCCACGAAACCAATATTTGTGCGGCGGTGGCGCCGGAGGGCACGGGACGAGCGAGGAGCCAATTGACGACCTGTGCCAGCAGGATGCCGATGACGATCGCCATCTGGTTGAGAGAGACGAGACGGCCGCGCAGGTGGGCCGGAGAAATCTCTGCGATATACATAGGCGAGACGCCCGAGGCGAGCCCGATCGCAAACCCGCCCAGAATGCGCCAAGTGACGAAGACAGCGAAATGCGTCACCAGTGCAGTTCCCAGCGACGACAACGCGAACACGAGCGCCGATAGTTTCAGCAGACGCTTTCTTCCAAAGCGATCGCTGAGCCGACCTGCAGCCACGGCGCCGGCAAGACAGCCGATGAGTGCGCAGCTCATGGCCCAGCCCTGCAACTCGGGCGAAGTGAGATGAAAGTAGATTTCGTAAAAGGGCTTGGCTCCGCCGATAACTACCCAGTCGTAGCCAAAGAGCAGACCGCCTAATGCGCCTGAAGCGGCGGCGAGCCAAAGATACACGGTGCGTACTGAGGCATTGCCCTGCGGCGCGGCAGCAGCCGAGGCGTGAACGGGCACAGTCATCGGATGGATTCAGCTTCTGCCATTGCAGGCGCGACCCTCGTTCCGGTCTTGATCCAGCTAATAATCTCTAGCGCCGCAAGGTAATTGGGATCCTCGGAAAGAACGTTCTCGATCTCACGTGTCGCTGAGTCGATTTCTCCCAGGCCGTAATGCGCAAGCCCTTTCAGGAAGGTGCACTCGATGCGATTGCGCTTTGCAAGGTCGTCGTCGAAGAGCAGGAAATTGGGCAGGGAAGTGGCGAAGTAGTCGATCCTGGGCTCGATGTTCATTTGTGTACCCGCGAAGTGGGCGAGACCACAGAGGATCTCGCGGGCCTCCTGCGGGTTGCCGAGCCTTTGGACTGCGAACGCCTGGAAAAACGAATGATACCCAACGGAAGGCAGCGGCGCTGCGGCCGCTCGCCAATACCTCTGCGCGTCGGCGCCATCGCCCAGTTGTTCGGCAGCGAGACCGCAGAGAATATCCAGATCGCGCTCCAAGGTGAGCAGGTGCTTGCCCTCGCCGAGATTTTCCGGATAGTCGCGGGCAGCCTCGAAGTGCTTCAGCGCTTTAGCGGCGTCATCTGTGACGAGAGCGGCATGGCCGAGAGCCTTGTGCGCGAAGACGAACTGCGCTGAGACGAGGCCTTCACCGCCCTCCCAAGGGCTGAAACGTCGCGACTCGAGGCGGCGGAGCGCTTCCGCGAAACGTCCGGTCTGATTAAGCAGCGTAATGAGTTCGACCGTGAGATCGTCGCGATGATTGACGAGCTCGTTGTGCTGCTCCAGTATGCGAAGACGATCATCCGGCGAGGCGAGGCCGTCCCGTTTCTTCAGTTGGTCCCATTCATACAAAAGGCGCGCATCGCGCGGATTGGCGGCAAAGGCGCGTTCATACATGCGGTCCGCTGCAACGGGATCGTGGAGGACGTTGAACTCGGCGAGGCCGAGATTGCGCCATGGAACGGAGTAGGAGGCATCGAGCTCTACGGACCGGCGCCAGCAATGAATTGCGCCTTGGTAGCGGCGTTTGTCGTAGTAGAGGTTGCCGAGGTAGCAGTGTGCGCGAGCGGATTCAGGGCGCCGCACGATGGTATCCTCCAGCACGAGCATCTCTTCGAGACGCGCAGGGAAGCAGTAGAGCGGCGATGCGGCTTCGGCCCAGTCGATGAATGGCTTTGCCTCTGTCGCGCGGCCTAGCTGTGAAACGAGCCACGCGAGCGTGTAGCCGATCATCGGATGTTTGAAGTGAACCGTATCGGCGGCGGCCTTGAGTAGCGTGAACGCATCTTCGTGCAGACCCGCCCAAGCGAGTTCGTAAACCACGTCGAGCAGCGTCTGCACATCGCCTTCAAGTGATTGAAAGAATGCTTCCAGATCCGCAGGATCGCGGCTGAGCAGAAAACGCTCGGCGACCATGCGGAAGAAGAGAGGATCGAGAGCCAGAGTTTTGTCTATGATCTCTCGAGTCGCCTGCGCGCGCCCTATGCGGCGCAATACGCTTGCCTTCAATGCTCGCGCGCTTAGGTTTGGCGTGTTTGTCGAGAGGCTCCGCTCTATCTGCTCAAGAGCGAGAGCAAGCTCACCGCGCTTGAGGCTGAGGCTGGCAAGCCAGAAGTAGCCCGCGCTCTGCCATGCGTAATTCCATACGGCCTTATGAAAAGCGGTGTAGGCATCTGCGTCCTTGCCCTGATAGAGACACGCCAGGCCGAGGTTATAAAACGGCTCCCCGTCGTAAGGATTGGGGTTGCGGAAGGTCAGGCGGCGAACCGCCCGCGCGAAGTGCTGCTCGGCTTCGGTGAAGAGGCCGTTGCGCAACAGCGCGAGGCCCATGGCATTGTTCAGGCGCGCGTCATCGGGATCGCGGCGCAGGCCCTCGCTCCAATACGCCTCGGGCGAGCGCGTCGCGTGCCGGTACTGCTCCAGATGCAGGCCGGTAAGGTAGAGTTCCTCCGTGCTGTCGATTTCCGCTGGCAATGGAGGTTCGGTAGCGGGCGCTGGAAGCTCACGTTCTGGCAATGACTCCGGTTGCCAGGCAAGCAGTTCGCAGCCGTCTTCCGCAAGAATGGCAAGGCGGAAGTGGGTCGGATCCTCTGTGGCGAATTCAATAGTCCTGGTGAAAGGTCTGCCCGGAGCGGCTTCGACGGTTTCGTCAAAGAGGGCAACTCCATCGCGTGCAAGCAGCACTCGAATAGTGCGTAAGGAGGTTACGCAGACGCCCGCCAAGATTCGGCCGTCGCGAAATTCGAGATTCAGCGCGGCCTCGGTATTGGCATTTTTTGCCGGTCCGATCTCCTGGATCGGATACCAGTACTGGCTGAAGGTCTTGGTCTCGTACGGTTGAAGCCAGGAGAAGTCGGGCTGGTTGTCGGTGTAAGCGCCGGCCATTAACTCTACGTAAGGACCATCTTCATCTGTCAGGTTGCGATCCCAGGCGTAGCCAAACTCGGCGTTGCCCCACGTCCACTGTTTTTTGCCAGGCGCTATACGGTGGTTTGAGGTGTGCACCACACCGGCACGTTGCGCGTGATCGTAACCGCCGAAGAAATCGTACTTCGACTCCGTCACCATGTATGAAGTGGGTACGGGGATGTTCTTGTACCACGAAATGTCGGTGCCCGGGCGGTAATCAACTCCGTAGTAGAAGTTCCGCGCGATCGGGAACGAAGAGATGGCACGTTTGGCGTGATCCGCGACGAAGCTCACGTCGGGCGGGAAAAAGCTCTGGTACTGATCGTGCACCCGCACCGCGACATTGGCCCACCATAGAAAAGTTTGCGGCAGCGGCGTGCGATTGAAGAGCCTCACACGTGCCTCAATGATCGACTTACCAGGCGCAAGATGGATGCCAACCATCCCCTTCATGCGCAACATGGGGTCATGCTCGCTGAGCCACACCGTACAGCCGCCTTCATCATTGTGTTCAATCGCGGCATGGACGGGCATGTAGGTGGAGGGACGGTGATGCTGCGGCCAATTGAACTCTACCCCCCCTGAGATCCACGGCCCGAGCAGGCCGACTAACGCGGGCTTGATCACCTGCTGGCGATAAAAGAAATCGTACTGATTCGTCTTGTCGGTGGCCGCGTGAATTCTCCCGCCGATCTCCGGTAGGATCATTAGCCGAACGAACTCGTTTTCGAGGAATATCGCGCGATAGGATCTATCCTCTCTCGTCAGGGCGACGCGATCAGTGAACGGGTTCGGGTAGACCTTGCCGCTGCTTCCCTGGTAGACACGTTTCTCGAGGAACATGGGGTTAGGATCGGCATCCTGCACAGGATACGTCGGAAGTATGATCTCCCGTTCGTAGCAGCTCACGGCTTCGCACTTGTTCGCAACATTCACCGGATTCGCACCCCGCACTCAACGTTAGTCTGCCGCCGCACAAATGCCGAGCCCGAACTGAACATGAATGCGGGAAACGGCAGGTGTCGGTAACGTACACGGTAGCATAAACGATTGTCAACAAACGTTGCCTGGTTGGCCATTTGAGATCGTCAGAATGGCGGCCCGATTATATTCGCGCGGGGGAGAAACTCTAGGACCGCACAGTCTCCGGCTGGAAACTCGCATCGTTGTGGGCATTCATTCGAGGTCGAGGTCCGGCATGGGTTTCAGACGAAGCGCGCGAAGCGTGTCCTGGTAGTGCAATTGGTGTTATGGCTCCTTTGCTGAATTCCCGGCGTTTAGTTCTTCAACCGCAGCCGCACTTGCGTTGTCGGCGGCCTTTTCATGGAGCGCCCTGAATTTCTGCAACTGCTTCCGAAACATCGCATCGTCACCCGCCTGTTTGTAGGCAAAAGCCAAACGGTAAGCAATGCGTTCGTCGTTAGGGTTTAGCTCTGCAGCTCGCTGATAGTTTTGCAATGCTTTCTGCTTTTCGCCCTTTTGTTCTTCGTTCTCTGCGAGATAAAAATACGCTTTCACAAGCTTCGGGTTGAGAGCGAGAGCGTGCTCGATCATGGGGAGGACAGCATTCAGATGAGACGAATCCTGCCCGGACCATACGCCGGACAGCGCCATCGCATAATAGAAAAGCAGTTGTCCGTTGTCCGGATGCTGTTTGACCAGCCCAGCCAGCTGCGCTGTGACGCGCTCTGCCACGGAAGATGGGATTTGCTCGATATCGCCCAGCATCTCCATCGGGCGCGGATCGTCAGGATCCATTTGCTCCGCTGCGCACATTTCCTGCACTGCTTCGATGGTGTGGCCTTGAATCCATAGCGAATATCCGAGGCCCATATGCATGCGAACCGAATCAGGAAAACGCGAGATGCCGTAACGAAATATTTGTTCTGCGGAGTTCCCCTGAAACCGGAGCAAGGAGGTCCCAAAATCAAATGTGTTTCGTTCGCTCGGGTCCTCCCGTGTGGCCTGCTGAAATTGTGCCGTTGCTTCCCGAAATTGACCTTGCTGCGCGTCGATCGTCCCTAGCAGACTATGAAATGTCGCGCTCTCCTGAATTTTTAGCTGGTCTTCGACAACCTCACGGGCTGCTCCGCTGTTTCGCGTTGCAAGGTATGCGACGGAAAGCTCATAGGCTATCTTCGGATCCTCGCGATCGGCCGAGTAGGCATTCTCTAGGCAGGGAATCGCTTCACTCGTACGGCCGAGATTGAGGTACTGCTCCGCGAAGGCCATGCTTTGCTGCACGCCGAAGTGTCCGGTTAACCCGGTGGCGGGATTTTGACACAGGCTACGTTTGGCTGGCGGTGCTTGCGCATATGTCAGTCGATCCGTCGGTAGGGCTGCGGACAGAAGCATAACCAGAAGCGCCGGGACTAGATTACGACTTAACCTTGCCATGCACTTGAAGAATAGATCAGTAATCGGTCGCGGCAGACTGGCCGTCACAGCCTTATCCTGGTCGGAGACACTCTAAAACCCTTGCTATTTACGGAGCATAGGGCATAAGCCCTATGCTCCGTAAACTCTACCAGTGGAACTTCAATGCCAACTGCAGTTCGCGAGAATTTCCGCGGATTGCATCGATGACTCCAAAGTATTGTGTATTTCTGAAGTCAAGCGAGCGGAAACCTGCCGCGAAGTTCGGGTGATTGAGAGCGTTGAAAGCCTCCGCACGGAATTCCAGATGCGTACGCTCTGTGGTCTGGAATTGTTTGAATAACGACAGGTCAATGTCGTCATAATCCGGGCCGTGCGCCTGCATCCCGGTGCCGCCGAGTGGCGATGTATCGGACTGGCCGATACTCGTGGCCACAGGCGGATTGGCGAAAGCTGCCGGATTCAGGAACTGCGTTCCTAAAGAATTGCTTGTGTGGCTGTAGATGTTCTGTCCCGCAACCAGGTTGGCATAGCATCCGTAGTCGGCGGTGGTGCTCACCGGGCAACCGATCGAGAATGGGAATCCATCCTGAAGGGTATAAATTCCCTGCACGCTCCAGCCTCCGATCACGGCATCTACCGGCGTGGATGCATTTGAAGCGAAATGCTGGCCCTTTCCGAACGGAAGGGCATAGATGCCGCTGGCGTGGAAGATGTTAGGAACATCGTCTCCGCAATAGGTGTAGTCCTTTTCCGGACCCCAGCCGGGCAACTCATAGGCGCGGGCAGCCGCTCCCTCGCCTATGTTCAGGATGTTGCGATTGTCGGTCTTGCAGACTGAGCGCGTATAGTTCGCCAGGAATTGCACTCCATTGCTGTACCTGCGCTCGTAGGTTACTTCGAAGTTGTGATAGTAAGAGGAGCCGTTGTTAACCATGTAATTGAGGCTGCGCGAAAGATCCGGGAACTGAATGTAATTCTGTGGATTGGTTCCCGGCGGCAGGATCTCTGTTGGCTGGTTGGTATACGCGCCATTGAGCATGTGCTGGCTGTTATTGCCGACGTAGGCAACAGTCACCGCCTCGTTGGCTCTGAGTTGATACTGCACCGACGCATTCCATTCCTGGGTATAAGGAGTCTTCGGATTCTGCTGATATGCAATCGGGCCGAGGTATTCGGCATTGAAAGCTGGATTGTTGGGATCGGGTTCAGCATCGTTCAGACCGTCTTCGAGCGTTGCCCTGTTTCCGTCTCCATAGATCATGGGGTGTGAGGCGTCTGGCCTCGATATGCTGAGATAAACGTAGAAGGGGTAGTTCTCGGCCGGGTCAGGGGAGCCGCCGATGTTTTCAAATCCTCCGTAAAACACGCCGTAACTTGCCCGGGCGACGAGCTTCGGCGTGAACTGATAAGCCATACCGATTCGCGGCGCAAAGTTTGCCTTTTGGCCTGCCAGGATGCTCGATCCTCCAACATATTTCAGGGGGATATTGTCTTTGGCCAGCAGCGAGAGGAAGGAGTTGGACAGCTGAACGCTCTTCTGTTGCGAGAGGATGTTGTACGTGGCGGTCGTCTGATCCGCCGACGGAATCAGGCCGGCCTGCGAACCGCTCGCTTCTGAAATGGCCAAAAACGCCTCCCAACGAAGGCCGAGATTGACGGTGAGTTTCCGCGTAGCTTTCCAATCATCCTGAACATACGCTCCGTAATAGCTGCGAAGATCATTCGGTGCATCGATCGTAGAGACCTGAGTATTGTTTGGTCCCCCAACATAGTCCACGCCCTTAACGCCCGTGGAGCTATTCGTGACGGTTGATGGGATAGGTGTCAGCATCAAGTCCGCCGCCCCGACGCCGTTGGTCACATTAGGGATGCCGGAATAACCGGAAAACGCGAAGTAACCGCGCGAATACGGTGGGCATACCCAGGGGAAGCTCAGTCGCTGGTATTCCATGCCCACTTTCAGACTGTGCCCGCTCCATATTTTCGTCAGGTTTTCTGTGAACTGAATGGTATTGCTGGTTCGGTCGTTCGGGCTCGCGTAGCCGCCTGGGCCCAAAGAGGTCAAACCGCCGACGTTGATGTTCGGGAGACCGCCATTTCCAGGACCTTGAGGAATTCCCTGAATGCCGAACTGCGTCGGAATTCCGCTTTGACTCGCAACTGGAGGCTCCGCCGAGGTATACAGATGGCTGTAGCCGAAGCGGGCCTCATTTATCAGCGTTGCTGAAAATTCGTGCGTCTCACTCGCTGCAAGGTTGTTCGACAAATCCTGAAAGACACCTGAACCGAAGCCTGGGTTGGCTCCGAGACCATTGATCGAAGATGGAATGTTCGCGATTCTGCGGCCGTAGCTCTCGCGCACGAACATCTGGTCTCTGCTGCCGAGGTTGTAATCCACGCGCACGTCGAAGTGCTGGCGGTTATCGGGCTCGGGCTGGTTAACCGCGTAGTTGCTGGTGAATTCATTGGCGCCGGTGGTTTGATTGGCCGCCGGATAAAGCTGCAGCAGCTTAATAGCGTTCGGGTCGAGACGGTTCGCGGGCATTTGGTTCAACTGAGAACTCAACGTTGTAAAGTTCGTAATTCCCGCGATGCTACCCCCGGTATAAAAAGGGTCACGCACGTAGCCGGTTTGCGCGGCAACCAGCCCCGAAACCGGATCCACCTGCCCCTGCGTAACCTGGCGCGTCGTTGCCGGATCAAGAATAGTTTCAACGTTCATGATGCGGCCCAGAGCATCGGTCGCGGTTGCCGAAGTCGACTGAAAGAGGTCGCTGAAGTTGGTGTATTTGCTCGTTACTTCAGCTGGGGTCGGCACAGTCGCTGAGGTCTGGTCTCCCTGGCGGATCCTCATGCCTTCATAGTCGCCAAAGATAAAGAGTTTGTTCTTCAGAATGGGGAGGCCGGCCGACCCGCCAAACTGGTTCCATTTGTAAGGGACCACGGGCCGATTGCTGGCGGAGTTGAAGTATTCGCTCAACGGATGCGCGTCCAAGTCGTTGTTGCGCAAGAACTCCCAAAGCGAGCCGTGGAACTGGTTCGTACCGGACTTGACGGAGGCGTTGACGACAGCGCCGCCGGCCCTGCCGAACTCTGCACTGAAGTTGCTGGTCTGCAGCTTGAACTCCTGAATTGCATCAGGAGGCGGCAAATTCACGTACGCTGCCCCGTTAAGGAAGTCGACTGTGTCGTTATTGTTGTCGATACCGTCAAGGATGTAGTTGTTGTGAACCGACGTAAGGCCGTTGGCCACAAAGCTTCCGGTCTGATCAAGACCGCGGGTCGGGTTGAGGCTGGTGACTCCCGCGTTCAACTGGGCAAGGAAGGTGTAGTTGCGCCCGTTGAGGGGGAGATTTTCGATCTGCTCGTGCGTGGCTGTTGCGCCCACCGACGCATCCTGTGTTTGCAGTTGAGGCGCTACTGATGTCACTTGCACCTGCTGCGTCACCTCTCCGGGAACGAGAGTGAAATCAGCGCGAACCTGGTCCTGGACGTTGACAGTAACGTGCAGGACGTCAGTGCGAAAGCCGGAAAACTCCGCTGTGACCTTATATGACCCGACTTTTACGGGGCTGAAGGTGTAGGCACCGTCCTTAGCGGTGACCACTGAGGTCGTCAGACCGGTGCCAACATTGACGAGAGTAACTTTCGCTCCGGGAATGACAGCTTTGCTAGCGTCGCTAACGGTGCCGCGCACCGCGCCGGCGTCAACCTGGGCACGCGCAGCCGTGGGCAAGCCGATGCAGAGCAGCGCGAGCGCAAGAAAGAACAACCAACTTGCGGCGATCGAATTTGCGTGTGGCCTCATTTTCAAACTCCTTTTCAGTAATGCAGTGTAGGTAACGTACACGTTTTTTTGATTGGGCCCTCCCACCAAGATCCGGTGAGCTGGGGCTTTTGCTTGCTGCTTTAATTTGTAAGGGTCAGTGTCCAGTGCTCATTCGACGCGCCCGCGATGTCCTGCCATTGGTCAACTACCCCTGACGTTCCATTCACTTCCAGGTCGAGCCCGCTGTTGAGATTGACGATCCGGTATCCTCCGGAAACCGGAACCAGCGTCCAATGCTCATTGGTCACGCTGGAACCGCTGTCCTGCCACTGATCAACTGTCCCACCATTTGATTTGCTGGCGCCATGCACTTCGAGGTCGAGCCCGCTGTTTACGTTTACGATTCGGTAGGATCCATCTCCAACCGCCATCAGGTTCCAGTGCTCGTTGTTGGCGCCGGAAACATCCTTGTAAGTGTCAACTGTGCCGCCGTCCGCCAAGCTGGCCGAGTTTACTTCCAGATCGAGCCCGCTCTTGACGTTGACGATTTTGTAGATGTCCTGGCCGACTTCGGAACCGGAGCCGACCACGTCTATGCGATCTGCGGACACGTTGTACCCGCCGGAAGCGGAGTTCTTAAGGCCGCTCACGCGAACTTTCAAAGTGTGTGTGCCATTGCCGAGCGTCGGTGTAGCAAACAGAAACACGTTGTCCACGCGAGTCGCAGCGTAGGTATCGAAGTAGGTCTCCGCGCCGTTATCCACCGAGATTGCCGCGATGCCGCTGTTCGGCGCCAGAGACGCATACACACGCGCCTGCTGGCCGCTGAACTCGAACGTGTAGTAATTGTTTGTGGTGCTGCTCCAGTGATTGTCGTTATCGTAGGCGCCAGTTTGGCCGGCATAGTAACTCCAGCTGCCAACGTAGTTGAACTGGTTCAATCCGGTCCCCGTGGTGTTGTCGTTCACCGTCGTCGCCGCAGGCTGATATACCGCGTTCGAGATAATGAAAGTCGTCACGGATTGGGAAGGCACCGAGTCGCTGAAGGTGCCGCTTACCACACTGACGTTTCCGAGCGAGGCGAATTGCTCGCTTGATGAAGTTTGATAGACTGCGGCCGCCGAGCCCAATGAAGTGAAGTTGTTGAGCTGATAGGTAACGCTGCGGCTGCTCGACGTCCAGTTCTGCGTGACTATTACCAGCGTCTGAGTGCGCGCGTTGTATGCGGCCAGCGACTGCGGATCGGAGATGGCGATGAATTGGAATCCCGGCCGGATGAACTTGGTGTAATTTTCGTAGACGTAATACCCTTCGTTCAATGTGTAGGATTGGCCGGTATAGTTGATCGACATCAGTTCCGGCCAATCCGGCTGCCAAATCGACCATGCCACAGGACGTGTCAAATAGATGTCCGCGAGAATTTGATTGGACAGGTCTTGTCCGGTGCTGTCGTTGCTTCCCCACTCCGACACCGTCACGCGCTTGCCCGCGTGTTGAGCCGATGTCGCCACCGCCACGCTGCCCAGAGTTGATGAGTAGCCGTGAGTATTGAGCGCCGTAAAATCGCCAACCGTAGTCGAGTTGTAGTTGTGGAACTCGTAGGCAGTCGTGGCGGCGGTGGAATTGAGCACGCCCTCCTGGTACTCGTCCATAGCGGAGACCTGCGTGGTCAGCCCCTTTGCCGTCAGCGATGCTTGCACATTCTGGATCGTGGTCTGTTGATCGGCCAGGCTGAACGCGCAACCCTCTTGCTTCGCGTCGCCGGCGACCCACCAGTTCTGCCCGGACTCGTTCAATGGCTCCAGATGATGAAACGTGATGCTCCAATTTTCGGCGTAGTGCTGCGCCACCGTCGTCAGGTAATCGGCGAAGGTGCCTGAGCCGGAGCCGTAATATCCGCTGGCCAGATTCTCGGCGCCGCTAGCACCGCCCTGGCTGGTGCCGCTGTTGGTCATCCAGTAGGGTGGGGAGTAGGAGATAGCTTCGAAGAGATTGGCTCCCATTGATTGGGCTGTCTGCGCTACCCACCGCTGGTTCGCGTCCGCGTTCCAGTTGTAGGTTCCTGGCGCCGGCTGGTAGCCCGGAACCGCATTCTGCGGGGAGCTAATGCAGGCGTAGTACCCCGATTGGCCGCAGTTCGGATTGTCGCCTCCGCCGATGTTGTAGCGGAGGTAAGTGAGGCCCAAACCCGAGGTGGGATTGAAAAGCGCGTCCATGAGGCCCGTCTGGTTGGTAGTGTTCGTCCAGCCGCCGACACCGTTGGCGAACCAGGCCAGGGAAGTGCCCCAGCCTTCAAGCGTTTGGTTCGACATGGATACGTCAACGTTCACGGTCTGAGCTAACAATGGAGGCATGCAGAAGGCTGTAGCGATTGCAACAATCAACCCCGTGAATCGTTGGTAGTGTCTGCTTTTCCAGTGCATTGCAGGCCTCCGTTAGTAGTGATCTAAATATTAACGTGAACGTTCACGGTGACGACTCTTCATATACTTCTGCGAATTGATCTGTCAAGAGAAAAATCAACAGTCAGGAATTAGGTCGTCTAATCGAATATGCGGTGTGCGTTTACACGAACCGTCGGCGCGCGATCCCGTTGCTGTGCTCGTATCAGGTCATCCACGCTAGCAATTTTTCGAGGCCTACCTCTGACGATGACTCCGTTCCGCGCGGCAGTTGGGGACTGATGGCCAGCGCCAACCTCTGGGCTTCAAACCAGACGAGAAAGCAACTCCGGTCTGCGCCAGGCAGGCGCTGCTGATCCAGCCAGGTGTACCAGGCAGCCATGTCGGCATCAATCAGCGATCCCAACGGGTCTGTCTCTGGCGCCCCAGATTGCGCAGAGAGTAACTCATTCATTGGCTTCAGCCGCTGGCGCGGCGCAAACCGAACTAGCAGCGTTATCGGCTGAGCCCGTCGAAGCGCCTCGCGAGCCCCCCACTGTGCGAAGCTAGTGCTGAAGAGCTGGGTTCCGGAGCCCTCAGTCAGCAGTCTGAGTTGGAATCGCTGCAGCACTTCATCCCCGGCCGCTGTTTTCATGCCGAGTTCCGACGGCGTTGTTCGCGCCATGATACTGCGAAGCTTTTCGGGCCCCATGCCGGGACGTTCTATCTCTGAATGAATGTGGCCCAGGAGTGCGGTGCGCACCGGAGCGAGGGCCGCCCACGAAATTGCGGTGAGCCTCGAATCGTGGTTCTCTGGCTCACCGCCATCAATGTACCAATGCGCGTATGCAGCTGGGTGCGCTTCCGCTCTTGATGCGATTGCATCGAGTAACAGCCGCAACCCATTTTCCGGTCTTACGCGGCTGAAATAAGTAGCGTAAGGACGCAGCCTGCGGAACAGCTGTCCATCGTACGACGCGACGCCCCGGCCGATGATGACGATGCCAAGTCGTGGAATGGGAGGAGCCTGTGCGGCCGTCGTCGCGGTGAGATGATCATCGTACTTTACGGCGGCGATGCTGAAAGCATCCTGCTGCCCGGTCCTCCACAGATGCGCCGAAAGCTGTTCCACAAACTGCGCCGGCGAGTTCACCCAATTCAGATTTTCGAGCTGTGAGGTGAGCGATATTTTGAAGAACCCTTTTAGTAGCTCACTAAGCTGCGCATCAGTGAGTGCGCCCAGGCTCGCCAGCTCCCTCGATAACCGTGTTCGCTCAGCAGGGAATTTGAAATCGTATTCGATCAACTCTGCAAGCAAGCTCGATAGCAGACCGAGTGGCAACCGCCGCAAGATTGATATATTCTCGATCGCCAGCTGTCTCGCTTGGGGCGGATAGCTTCTAAAATCGACCGAACCTAGGTCGCGCGGCAGCAATTACAACAGCTCCTGAATAGGCTTACCCTTCGCATATATAGGTGAGAAACCCAGCATGGCTCCCAGTGTTGGCACCAGGTCGATGGATTCCACCGCCCGATCGCAAACGACACCTTCCCGAACGCCTGAGCCAAGGGCCATAAGCCACGTAGTACGCGCGACAGCATCGCCAGTGCGGTGGTGCTGGAAGCCATTCCCTCCCGCATCTTCGTCCGCATCCCTTCCAAAATCCGGAAGCACGAGAAGAGTCGTCTTGCCTGCGTATTCGGGCTCGCTCTCGAGCAGTTGCCACAACTCCCCACACAGTCTGTCCGTCCGCCGGATGCCTTCGAGATACAGCGAATACGCACCGGCGTGTGCGATATCGATATCGTGCATTGTGATCCAGAGAAAGCTCGGAGCCACCTGCTGAATCAGCCGGCGCACGATAAACAGTGAAAGCTCATCGGGGCTCGAAAGTGTTTTCGCGTGCTCCCTGAAGTCACTCGCAGAAAGCTTCAGGATCGTCTCCATCTGATCGAGTTCGAACTCCCTGCTCTCGATGTCCGGCGTGAAATAGGGATTCTCGTAATTGTCGCGCAGCAGGTGTTCGTAATCGGCGGCACCGCCCGACATCGCAGTTTTCAATAGATACTTCGGAAGAATCACCCTGGCGCCCATGCCTTCTCCATACGAGCGATGACGGCTCTCTCCGATGCAATTGAACCCGTTGCTCGGAGCTACAACCCACGCATCAGATGACGGGCGCTTCAAACCTTTGCGGTAATACTCGAAGACTGTCGGGTTATCGGGAGGGATCGCAGAGAAATTATTGAACGTCTCATATGCCCCGGTTACGAGGCTGGCGGTCGCCACGTAATGGCCAAGAATTCCGCGATTTACGACCTGGGTGAAGAATGTGGCGCGCGGAATCAGATCCCCCATCATATGCGGAATGTTTTCCTGACCTTCGGGAGCGAAAGTCTCTTGATCTCGCGCGCCGCCGCCGAACGTGACGACTACTACCTTCCTGTCCCTGGCGGTCGCTGCACGAGCAAACGGTGACCGTAAGAGCGTGCTCCCTAATGCCAGACCTGCGGAACTGCGCAGAAACTCGCGCCGGCCGTATGAGAGCTGTTTTCCGATTTCGTGTGGGGCCAATTTATGCGAAGCCACAGCGCGACCTCTCACTCTCTTCGAAGAAGGTGATAGTGTACGTACACGCTTTTATGACCTGACAGCTTGCAATGTCAAGCAGATAGTGAGTGCCATGGGTGTCTACTGCCTGTTAAATGCACTTATTTCAACTACGGGACCCAGATGTAACCCACCGCGTTGATGGGCCTCAGTGAATCCGGGTCAATTCAAAAGCCGCCGCCTGAAAATCACTTCGGAGATCGAGGTCAATTCCATGGTGCATCCAATAGGCTCCGCTCGCCTCTGCCGGGGTATTGCTGTCCACTTTACCCGCAAGCGTGCTGATCCTATAGATCCCGTTCTCATCCAGTCCTCTAAGGAAGATACGGGGAAATGGAAACAGCTCCGTACTTGAATGCAAGAACGCAAACGTAACGACCTGCGTCCCGTCGCGCGATACTGTCTCGGTGACGGATTGCTCGCTGTCGTGTTCGGCAGGAATGAGGCGATAGAGTTCGCCCCGCTGAACCGTCTCGCGGATGGTCTTGTACAAGGCGATCATCTCGCGTGCTTTTGCGAAGTTCTCCGGGGTCCATTTGTTCAGGTTCGCGCCGATGCCCAGTGCTCCCTGCATCGACGAAAGGAAACGATACTCGAGGGAAAGCATACGGTTGTTAACCCAGGTCGGCGAATCTGTGACCCAAGCCATCATCACGCCCGGACTATAAGCGTAGGTGAAGCCATCTTGGATCGAGAGGCGATCGTAGGCGTCAGTGTTGTCCGAGGGCCATACTTCATCCGTGTACTGCATCACACCGAGATCCACGCGACTGCCGCCTCCTGAGCAGGATTCGATCTCAACGTTAGGGTGCTTCTGCCGCACTTCAGCAAGAATGGAGTAGAAATTCTGGACAAAATCAACATAGACATTCTTTTGCTGAGCCGGCGGCACAGATGGCCATCCAGGCTCAGACCAGTACCGGTTGTAGTCCCATTTGAGAAAGGCAATATCGTTGTCGCGCAGGAGCTTGTCCAACACGCCAAACACGTAAGCGCGGACATCAGGCCGTGCGAGGTTCAACACCAACTGATTGCGGCCTTCCGTGTGCGGTCTGCCGGGAAAGTACAAAACCCAGTCCGGATGTTTGCGATAAAGGTCGCTGTCTGGATTGACCATCTCTGGTTCCACCCAAAGTCCAAAGTCCATACCAAGCGAGTGCACCTTGTCGATCAGAGGCGTGAGTCCATGCGGAAACTTCTGCGGGTTCACGTACCAGTCGCCCAAGCCAGCATGATCGTCCTTACGCTCGCCGAACCAGCCGTCATCCATAACGAAGCGTTCAACACCTATGCTGGCCGCCTTTTCAGCCAGAGCGATTTGGCCTGCCTCATTGACATCAAAGCCCGTCGCCTCCCAAGAGTTGTAAAGGACCGGCCGAAGCCGCGGTGCTGGATGGTGTGGCAGGATGGAATCTATTTCATAACGATGCAGTAGTCGGGAAGCCCCTCCGATTCCAGCGTCCGAATAGCCTCCATAAAAGGAGGATGTCTCAAAGGTTTTCCCGCTGGCTAGCAGGTATCCGAAGTCAAAGGCATTGGGGCCGCCAGTGATACGCACTGTCTGCGAGAGATCCTGCTCAATAGAAATCTGCCATGAACCGCTCCAGCCCAATGCGCCGAACCACACATCATTCGATTGGCCCTCTGAGCCTTCTGCCTCCTCGATCGCAAACCATGGATTATTCTGTGCCCCGGTCGACCCACTACGGCTCTCCAGCACAAGCTTTCCTGGACGCAACTGCTGCTCCTCGGCGTTCCACTCCGCCGCCCAGCGACCCGCGAGATAGCGCACTCTATAATCACCGGCGCTAGGCAGATTCCATGTCCCCGCAGCTACCTGTTCGATGGTGAACGGCAGTCTCGTCCGATTTTCTACAGTTGCAAACCGACGGATTATCCCAGTCTCGGAGTCCGCCTGGTACACGAGCGTCACATAGACTTCGCGCGAGATATCCTTCATCACGATCTCAAGCGTGCTGCCCTCAATGCGGTGCGACACATATTGAAGGACGAGATCGCGATTGCCATCTGGAAATGTGATTTTCAGATCGGGTTCAACCGCAAGCCCACCGCCCCAGCCTACAAACTCCTGGGGTGTTCTTGAGGCCGAAAAATCAAATCCTCCTCCACGCATGGATCGAGCCTGAGCAAACGCATCTGTCTGGTTGAGGTGTTTCCCCCAATAGATCGTCTGTACCTGTTTTTTTTCATTTATTCCCAGCACATAGGTGGTCTCAGCAGCATCGATTCGAAAGGTCTGTGAGGCGGCGTCATATCGGATCAGCGCATTGAGGGACTGAGCATCGCTCGTGTAACCGAGGAACAGCGCGATGAAGATCGCGATCCTCACTGCCAATGCTCTGCGGGGCGATTGAGATTCGGGATTATAGCGCCCGACTATCAGTGAAAGATTTCTCATTACGTAGTCATCCTTTGCGGCCTTGGGGCCTATTATCGAGGCACGATTACCCTCGCCTAGACTGAGCCCTTCACCATAGAGCGAAATTGCGACAAAGGAAGGCTCGGGGAACTGATTTCGAAGGCGATGTTCCATGAGGCACTTTCGTTGGCCGGCAGTCGTACGGCTAATCCCATATCGATAGCCTCTGAGAGCGTGTTGGCGGGTGCGAAGGTCGGTTCCAATGCAATGGCATATTGTTTTGGGCCCACGGCCGACTCAGGCCAGCCACCGTAACAGAGCCACAGTCCGAGATAGGGAAGTACCGCCGGATCGAAATGAAGACAAAGTCCTTGCTGTGCGGCATTTCGATAGAGCCCGCAACGACCTGTATGAAGACGGTCGGTATACAACATTTCAGCGAAGCCGGTTTGAACGGGCAATACTCTTTCAAGGTTTACGCCTAGGGAAGTGACCGGCCATGAGACATGAGTGCCCTGCCTCCCGAGTCGGCTCTCCCGCGAATAGTACAAAGACAATGATGAAACCTCTTGCGCCAGGCAGACTCGATCTCCCTCTTCGATTGCGAAAAGGGGATGGCATGCATAGAGAAATGGCACCTCGGATTTGCTCAAGTTTGTTACCCGGTACCCGATGTTGAGCCTATTGCCCTGGAGAGAGATTTCCTTCTGGAAGAACAGAGGACGACTGAAGCCCATTGCCTCGAGATGAAGTCGTGTGAGCGAACGATCTGTCACCGTCCAGTCTATTTGCCAGAAATCGCCATGATCAGGAACGGGCCCGCCTACCATGCCTTCGCCACACGCACCAATCGTAGGAATGCACTCCTCGATCCCCGCGCAGGCGCCGTTCTGGAACTTAGTGTCCCACCCGGGTTGAATGGGAGTCGTTGAATGCTGAGACTGTGCCAAAAACTCAACGCCGGTGTGAACGCTCTTCAACGACGCCACCCGTCCGCCTTCCGCAGGCTTTATCAACACCCGTAGATCTAAGTTTTGCAAAGTGTACTCTTGAAGCGAGTGCATACGCTCTCGTGCGCCACAGTTTCCGGTTAGGGCCAAACAAACAGCGAGACAAAGCTTATCTTGATAAGGCTTTGTCTCGGTCTTTACCATTTGGCGGTAACGTACACGTATCTTTGACGTCGTGTCAAAGAATCATTCAAGAAGCAGCCCCCTTATGAAGGAAAGAAGCGCAAATATCGCTGTGCGCGCACGTCTAACCGACGCAGTCCCCGGCGCCTCGTTATCTGCACCGGCGCGTGTGAATTTGTTGGGAGAGCAAACGGACTATACGGATGGCCTGGTGATGCCGGTTGCCATTCCGTTCTACACTCAGGCGTTCATTAATGCGCGTAGAGCTCCGCGGTCCTGAGAAAATCAAACGTTCCGCCGGGGTCCAGCTGTACTCCGGTTATGCGCGTTGAGTGCACAACCTCGTTGTTGGGATACCACAGCGGAATCGATGGCAGATCGCGCGCCAAGATCTGCTGGACCTCGACGTAGTCGCGCCTTCTTGCCACTTCATTCGTCTCGGCATTCGCCTGCATCAGCAATGAATCCACCTGCGGGTTCGCATAACGCCCGCGGTTGCCGCCCTTGGGCGGAAAGCTCGAGCTTGCAAACGCGTAGGTTAGAAAGTCCGGGTCCTCGTTCGAGCCAATCCAGCGCAGCATATACATCTCGAACGCGCCGCGCGTGACGTCGGAGTAGAAGGTGCCAAACTCCGCTGATCGAATCGAAAGCTCGATCCCCGCAGCACGCACTTGCTGCTGCATGGCCTGCGCCACGAGCCGCGTCGTTTCATCCGTAGAGGTTTTGAGCGTGAGCCGCAAGCGGATGCCATCTTTGCCGGGCTTCAGACCAGCATCGTCGAGCAACTTCACCGCACGTGCGACATCGTGCGGGTACTGCGGCAGCTCGGCAGGGCTCGCCGCGGCCCAATGTCCTTCGGGTAGCAGCGTGTCGGCAATGCGCGCATCGCCACGCCACAACGCTGCGATCAACTCGGGCCTGTCGATCGCACATGCGATCGCCTGCCGCACACGTGGATCGCGCAGCTTCGGATCCTGCGTGTTGAAGTTTGCGTACATCACGATCGCACCCGGTCCGGACTGAACGATGACGTTATGCTCTTTGCGCAAAGCGTCCACCATGTCGGGTGTGAGCACATTGCTCTCCACGTCGCCAGAGCCCTTGCGCATTTCGAGCGCCGCTGTAATCGTGTCGGGCACAACTTCGAATCGCACCCGTTGGATCTTCGGCGCACCCGCCCAGTAGTTCGCGTTGCGCTCGAGAACGACCTCTTTGTCCTGCATCTGGCTCACGAATCGGAATGGGCCTGTGCCGACGGGGTGCAGGCCCTCGTCGCGTCCTGCGCCCTTTTCTACGACGCCGAACAGTCCATCACTTAGATCGAAAAGTAAGCTGGCCTCAGGCTGCTTCGTGCGTACGACGACAGTTAGCGGCCCGCTCGTAACTATTGAGCTCACATCGGCCAGCGCAGCGCCGCCTTTTGCGGTAATCAGCGTGCCGTCAATCATGCTCTTGATCGACCACGCAACATCATCGGCGGTCAGCGACTTACCATCGTGGAAGTGCACACCACTGCGAACGTGAAAGATCCACGTCAGCGGATCCGGCCGCTCCCAACTTGTTGCGAGCCATGGCTGCAGAACGAAGTGCGCGTCTTTCTTCGCCAGCGCGTCGTAGATCAAGCCGCCAACGCGCTCGGACTGCGCGTCCGTTCCTTGTCGCAGGTCCAGATTGTTTGGCGAGCTCTCGATGAGGAATCGCAGCGTCTCCGCATCCTGCTGCCGTCCGTTGCATGCAACGAGCGGCAACAGCAGCGCGGCCAGTGCTGCGGCGCACAGTGCTCGAATCCTCACGCGAGCGTCACCTTGCCCAGAACGACCGGCCGTTTCGCGCCGGTCGCGCTCGGCAGGTTGCCGGGCATACCATGCCAGGTCAACCAGCCGAGCAACGCAAATGCGGCGGCTTCTTTTGCGCCTGGATTCAGGCCAGTCTCTTCGATCGAACGCACGCGCACTCCCTGAGGCCTAAGCGATTCACTCAACATTCGTATCAAGGTGGAATTCCTTACCCCGCCGCCTGCAGCAATCAACTCCACCTTAGCTCTCGGCGCGAGTTTTTCGAGCAGCGGATTGCAAAACCGCACGAACGCATCAGCGATGGTGGCCGCGGTCAACGCCGTCGCAGTCGCAATCACATCTTCCTTGCGAGCCGAGTTGCGCTCGCATGCCGCAATGAACCGGCTCACGAATGCTTCCCCGTACTCTTCGCGCCCACACGATTTTGGCGGTGGGGCGGAGAAGTAGCGCATGCGCAGCAGCTTCGCCAGGACACTCTCAAGCACGCGCCCTTGCGCAGCGATCGTGCCATTGCGATCAAACCCGCGTCCGAACAAGCGCTCCATGCAGGCGTCGATCACCATGTTGGCGGGGCCTGTATCGAACGCCACGACATCCTCCGCACGGCACGCTGCCGGAAGCACCGTGACATTTGCGATGCCACCAAGGTTCAGCAGCAGGCGACTGCGCTTTGCGTGCCGGAACACGCAGAAATCGAACATTGGAACCAGTGGCGCTGCCTGTCCGCCTGCGGCCATATCGGCAGCCCGAAAGTCGCTCACTACCGGCACGCGCATGCGCTCGGCGATAACCGCCGCCTCGCCCGTCTGCCACGTGCATCGCACGGGCACGCCAAGATATTTCGTCGCGGAGCCCTGGTGGTAGATCGTCTGCCCATGGCATGCGATCAACTGCGGCTTCAGGCCCGCGTTGCGCGCCGCAGTCTCGACAGCTTCCGCGTAGACCTCGCCGAGTCGCCAGTTCAGTCGCGCCATCTCCGCCGTGCTTGTGTTCGTCGCATCCATCGCCGCCAGCACCGCCGCGCGCAGTTTCGTTGGATACGCCATCGCGTGATGCGCCAGCACCTTTACGCGCGGCACACGCTCTGCTCCCGGCGACACGCGGCAGATGGCGATGTCAACACCGTCCGCCGACGTCCCGCTCATCACGCCTGCAACGATCATCGCCTTCGGTTTAACAGCGATCACGCCGCGCCGCCTTTCAACTCGCGCTGCAACTCGGCGAGAATCTGCAGAGCCTCCCGCGGTGTCAGGCCATCCACATCGAGGCCTTCTACACGATCGACAATCTTCTGCGAGAGAGGCGTGAACATCGTCATCTGCAGTGTGGGCAAGCGCTCCTTCACCGGCACAGCTTCACGAACCTGCTGAGACTCCGCGCGTTCATGCAGTCTCAAAACCTCGCGCGCGCGCTCGACGACAGTCTGTGGCAAACCTGCCAGCCGCGCGACTTCAATGCCATAACTTTTGTTCGCCGCGCCAGCTTCAACCGTGTGCAGGAATACGATTCCTGCCGCACCCTCCCGCACTGTAACGCGCGCATTCTGCATTTGCGCCAACCGCTCGCTCAGCAGCGTCAGCTCGTGATAGTGAGTTGCAAATAACGTGCGTGCGCCGATGCGATCGTGCAGATGCTCTACGGTCGCCCACGCGAGCGAGAGGCCATCGTATGTCGCCGTGCCACGCCCCATCTCGTCGAGCAGCACCAGGGAACGATCGGTCGCGGTGTTCAGAATCGCGGCGGTCTCGGTCATCTCAACCATGAAGGTGGAGCGCCCGCGCGCCACGTTGTCACTGGCGCCAATGCGGGTGTAGATGCGGTCCACCAGTCCCAGTCGCATGCGCTCGGCAGGCACAAACGATCCGCACTGCGCGAGAATGGTCAGCAACGCTGCCTGGCGCAGATAGGTACTTTTGCCTCCCATGTTCGGGCCTGTGATCAGCAGCAGGGAAGGCCCTTCGCATCCTTCGCCCGCGCACAGGTACACTGAGTTCGGCACAAAGCGACCGCCGCCCGACTCCTCCAATCTGCGCTCGACCACAGGATGACGACCGCCGATCACTTCCAGTATTCCACTTGCATCCACCTGCGGCCTCGTCCACCCGCGCATGGCAGCGACATGGGCGAAGCACGCCAGCAGATCGATCTCCGCAACGTGCCGCGCCGTCTCGCGCACACGCGATGCGTTTGCGAGCAACTGCCGCCGGAGCTCTGCAAAGATCCTGCGCTCGATATCGCCGGAACGCTCCTGCGCGGTCAGGATCTTTGTCTCGAGTTCCTTCAACTCCGGCGTCGTGAATCGCTCGGCGTTTACCAGCGTTTGCTTGCGCTCGTAGTCCGCCGGCACCGCCTTCGAATTCGCCTTCGTCACCTCGATGTAATAACCGAAAACCGAGTTGAACCTGACCTTCAGCGACGCGATTCCCGTACGTCCGCGCTCGCGCTCCTCAATGGCTGCGATCATTCTGCGGCCGTTCTGCGAAAGATTGCGCAATTCATCGAGCTCCGCATCGACGCCCTCGCGAATCGCACCACCATCCGTCAGCGTTAGTGGCGGCTCCTCAATCAGCGTGCGCGCAATCATCTCCTGCAAATCACTTAGCGGATCGAGCGCGCGCGCGAGCTCTGCCCATCGCAACGCATCCGATGCACATTCCTTCACGGCTGCGAGCACACCGGGCAATTTGCCGATCGTCACTCCCAGCGACACCACCTCACGCGGACCCGCTGAATCCAGCGCCACGCGGCCCAGCAGCCGTTCGAGATCGAGCACACCATCCAGCGCGCGCCGAACTCCCTCGCGTCTGCGCAGATCACCTACTGCGAGTGACACTGCATCCAGTCGCGCGTTGATGACCTCTAGCGACTGCATCGGCCGTAGCAGTTGCGCGCGCAGCAGCCGCTTACCCATCGGCGTCGAGCACGCGTCCATCGTCCACAACAGCGTCGTCTGCGGCCCTTCGCTCGAAAACAACGGCTCCACAAGTTCGAGATTCCGCACGCTCACAGCATCGAGCTCCAGGCTCTCGCGCTTCTCATAGAAGCGCAGGCCGTCCAGATGCTCCAGCGCGCCCTGCTTCGTCGCGCGCAGGTAGTGCACAATCGCACCCGCGGCAACGGCTGCGGCCGCGTGCCCGCTCAGCCCCATGCCGTCGAGCGAGTGCACACGCAACTGCTGCCGCAACAAGGGAACCGCGTAGTCTTCCGTGAACACCCACTCGTCGAGCTCCGTGCGCGCTCCCGCAACATCCTGCGGCGCATTCTCGTCTTCGCCGAAACCGGCAGATTCATCGCCATTGCGCGCAAGGGTCGGCTGCTTCCTGCTCCCAGCACCGCCGAACGTCGCTCCGCGCGCCAGCAGCATCTCTGCCGGACTCATCCGCGCCAGTTCATCACACGCCAGCGCCCATGCATGCGCTCCGTTGAACTCCGTGGCACGAAACTCACCGGTCGACAGATCGATGGACGCGACACCCACGCATGCGTTCGCGCCCGTTCCCACACTCGCTGTACTCGCGAGCCACTGGCTCTCGCCCGCACCCAAAGCCGCGTCAAGCGCCGTGCCCGGCGTCAGCACGCGAGTCACTTCACGCCGCACGACCGTCTTTGCGAGCTTCGGATCTTCCATCTGGTCGCATATCGCGACCTTGAACCCCTTGCGCAACAAGCGCTGCAGGTATCCGCCCGCCGCGTGATACGGCACGCCGCACATCGGCACGGAGCGCGCCTTATCGCGGGCCGTCAGCGTCAGTTGCAGCTCGCGCGACGCCACAATCGCGTCCTCATAGAACAGCTCGTAGAAGTCGCCCATCCGGAAGAAGAGCAGGGCATCAGGATGGGCCTCCTTGGCCGCGCGATACTGCCGCATCGCCGGGGTCCCCTGCGAGCGGTCTGTGCTCGCTGGGGTGGTTGCCGGGGTCAGCCCCGCCTCGCCCGTCATGTCTTTCACCACGGCCATCACTATGCTGGAAGGCTCAGGATATCGTCTTCGCCCCTCTGCATAACTGGGCCGAAAATCGGTCACCGCCGTACACTCGAAGAATGATCGAAGTCCCCCTCACCGAGGATCAGTTCGCCGCGGCCGGCAAGCGGCTGCAGGCTTACGGAGTCAACCTCACCGGCCCCTCTGGAACGCTCTCGCGCAGCGGCGTTACCGCCCGCTACAACTACGCCAACAACCTGCTTACGATCGAGATCATCGACAAGCCGTTCTTCATGCCCCTCAGCACCATTGAGTCGCAGATGCGCAGCTATATCCAGAAGGGCCTAACTGAGCTCGACCGGCCCGCCTGACGCCGTGGAGCGAGCCCGGGATAAGGATCCGGACGATATACTGAGGATTCGCGCAGAATCTTACAGGCGCACGTCCGAATGACCCTCCTCTGGCTCCGAGTCGCGGTTCTTCTCTACGGCATCGCCGCGCTTACCGTGCTGCCCGCGGCACTCTATAACCGCCCGCGCTGGCGTCACATAGCCATGCCGGCGGCGCTCTGCGCGGTCTTCTTCCACTTCGTCGCGCTGGCGGAGATGCTCAACGCGGCGCACCACGCCCTTCCGGTCGACACCCACGAGACACTGTCGATGCTCGGTCTGCTTCTGGGCGCTGCGTTCCTCGTCCTCGCCGTCCGATACCGCACCGTCTCCTTCGGCATCTTCCTTCTGCCGGTTGCGGCCCTCCTCACCGTCGTGCCGGCGTTTCGCCCCGGCGCCGAGCTTCTGAATTACCCTCTGCTCCACACCGGGTGGCTGTTCCTCCACGTTGCCCTGCTGCTTGCCGCATACGCTGCGTTGCTCATTTCACTCATCGCCAGCGTCCTTTATCTCGTGCAGGAGCGCCGCCTGAAGCAGAAGCGCACCTCGCAGGCCCGCAGCTGGCTGCCTCCGCTCGAAACCACCGACCAGATCGCCCTCAAGTCACTTCTTTTCGGCCTGCCATGCATGACCGCCGGCCTGCTCATCGGCTCCGTTGTCGCACTGGAAACCATCGGCCCGAGGTTCTTCGCGGACCCCAAGGTTCTGCTCTCGCTCGCGATGTGGGTCGTCTACATCGCCATGATCTTCATCCGCCGCCACTCCGGCCTGCGCGGACGCCGCGCAATTTATCTCTCCGGGTTCGTCTTTCTTATCGTCCTCGCGGTCTGGGCCGCGAACCAGCTTTCCGTCGTGCACAGGTTCAAAACTCCATAAGCTCCGTGAGTGATCAGACAAAACTCGGCTCCTTGCTCCTCGTCGGTGTAAACCACACGACCGCGCCGCTTGACATCCGCGAGCGCCTCGCCATCCCGCTCGCTCGCCTCGCCGACGCGACGCGCTCGCTCGCCGGCCAGCCCGGCATTCGCGAAGCCCTAATCCTCTCCACATGCAATCGCGTCGAACTCCTCACCGTCACCGAAAGCGCAGAAGGCCCGGAAGACGGCGCAGAGCCCGCGATCGCGCTCAACTTCCTGCACGAATACCTGAACATTCCGTCCGCGGCCGTTACGCCGCACCTTTACACGCTGCGTGAGCGCGAGGCCATCCGGCACATCTTCCGCGTCGCGAGTTCGCTGGACTCCATGGTCGTCGGCGAGCCCCAGATCCTCGGTCAGGTGAAGGAGTCCTGGAACATCGCCCGCGAAGTCGGCGCGATCAACTCCACCGCAGCTTTCAGCTCGATGCTGGACCCGTTGCTGCAGCGCGCCTTCTCCGTTGCCAAGCGCGTGCGCACCGAGACCCAGATCGGCAGCTCCTCCGTCTCCATCGCCTCGGTTGCGGCCGAGCTCGCGCGCAAGATCTTCGGCTCACTCGCCAACAAGACCATCCTGCTCGTCGGTGCAGGGAAGATGAGCGACCTTGCGGCGAAGCACCTCATCCAGCAGGGCGCGACCACGCTTCTCGTCTCTAACCGTACTGAGGCGCGTGCCGAAAAGATCGCCGACGCGTTGCGCACCCCCGCCATTACCACCGGCGTCATCCCCTTTGCTCAGCTTCACGAGCAGACGCATCGCGCCGACATCATCATCACTTCAACGGGAGCCGGCCAGATCTTCTCTCCCGATAACGGCCGCGCGCTCGTTCATCGCCGGCGCAACCGCCCCGTCTTCTTCATCGACATAGCCGTTCCGCGCGACGTCAACCCCGCGGTCAACAATCTCGAAGGCTGCTTTGTCTACGACATCGACGACCTCCAGCAGGTCGCGCAGGAGAACCGCACGCTCCGCAGCCGCGAGGCCCAGACGGCCGAATCCATCGTGCAGCTCGAGGCCGACCGCTATGGCGAGCGACTCGCCCAGGGCCCAACCACCGAGGCCATTAAGCAGCTTCAATCCGCCGCAGAAGCCATGCGCGAGGCCGAGCTCGCCCGCACCGCCCAGCGGCTCGCCAACCTCAACCTGCCGCTCACGCCCGAACAACAGTCCGCCATCGAGCACCTCACGCGCTCAATCACCAACAAGCTGCTCCACCCGCAGATCATGGCCTTGCGCAGTACCGACCCCAGGCGCCGCGACGAAGAATAGCCTCGCTCTTCTTCGCTACCTGCTATTTACTTTTCACGCCGTCTTCGGCTTCCGCGTCAGCAGCACCATCAGCGTAATCAATCCTGCCATTGACGCCATCCCTGCAAGCCCAAGCACCCGAATCACCGACACCGTGTACCTACCCGCCGACGGGCTATAGTTGCAGCAATACAGGATCAGCAGATCCACCGGGTTGCTGATCTTCCTGTTACTCGCTTCCAGCAGGGCCATGCGCAAATCGCGCGGCTGATATTCAATCCCTGCCAGGTACTTCGACATCCTTCCATCCGGCGTCGCGAACATGATCACACTCGAGTGCGCGAACTGATCCATCTTGCCGTCCGGTCCCGGCACGCGTACGAAGTGAAATCCTGTCGACCCGCTGATCGCATCAATCGAAGCCTGGCTGCCCGTCAGAAAGTGGACAGCGCCAGCGGCTTCTGATTTGTCGCTCGCCGCGTCCGGCCGCCCCATCTCGCTCAAAAACGTTCGCTTCTCCGCCGCTGCATCCGCCGGCGTGTCCGTCGGATCAATCGAAAACGTCAGCACCTCATAGTCCTTGCCAGGAGCCAGCGTCGTCTGCTTCAGTCCCTGCGCCAGCCCATGCAGCACCTGGGGGCACAGCATCGAGCACTTGTAGTACATCTCCACCATTACCACGGGTTTGCCGCCGAACCAGCTCGCCAGCGGCGCCGTCTTTCCCGTCTCATCCGTGAACTGCGCCTGCATCGGCAGCGGCTGTCCCAGCCTCTGCTCCAGTCCGGCATGCGCCAGGTAGTCCGGCCGCTGTTGCGCTGCCATACCCAGCGGCTTCTCCACCGAGTACCCCTGCGCTGCCGCGCTCATTGCGATCATCAGCGTTGCTGCGGCCGCCCACCGCAACATCTTCGTCGGCCCGTGAATCATTCAAAAACTCCTTCACTATGCATGCTATCGCTTCATTTCCGCGCGTGCCGGAACATCGCATCCGCACAGCAAGCATCGAACTTGCGCAGCACCACGCCACAGAAGGCAACAAAGATGGCATTGTCGAAGACAACACGCGACCACGACGAGATTCGCCGCTGGGCTGAAGAGCGAGGTGGCAGAGCCGCTGTCGTTACCAGCACCGAAGGCGATGACCAGACCGGGATCATTCGTCTGGAGTTCCCCGGAGCGCCCAACCTCATCGAAGACCTCCGCCGCCCGCGGGCGCGACGGAGGATCCACCGGGGGCCGCAAGTCCGCATCGAAGAAATCCTCGCCGCTGAGTTCACCTGTTCACAAATACTCAAAGGGCTTGCAGCCACACGCTGCAGGCCCTTTCCTCTTCGGGACCGTTCGGCATCCCATCCATTATGAACGGCCCGTTTGTCCAGTTCACCGGCCCCGATCACGCACTCACGCTTGGAGGAGTTAAGCTCCTCGGCTTGAATGCCCACAACGGCCACAAGCTTCTCTTCACGCTCATTCTCTTCGCGTTCCTCTACGCGCTCTCCAAGACCCTTCGCTTTGCAGCCCACAAGATCGGCGGAGCGCGCCAGAAGACCGCCTTCTGGACTCGCCAGGGCATCAGCCTCACGACGTTTCTCCTGGCCATCATTGGCTTCTGCTCCATCTGGTTTGACAACCCGGCGCGCCTCACCACCGGCGCCGGTCTCATCTCTGCCGGCGTCGCCTTCGCGCTCCAGAAGGTCATCACCAGCTTCGCCGGCTACTTCGTTATCCTCCGCGGCAAGACCTTCAACGTGGGCGACCGCATCAAGATGGGCTCCGTCCGCGGCGACGTCATCAGCCTCAACTTCATCCAGACCGTCATCATGGAGATGGGGGAGCCGCCGGCGGTGCAGGAAGAAGATCCCGGCATGTGGGTTCACTCCCGGCAGTACTCCGGCCGCATCGTCACCATCGCCAACTCCTCCATCTTCGATGAGCCCGTCTACAACTACAGCCGCGACTTCCCCTACATCTGGGAAGAGATGCACTTTCCCATCGTCTATAGCGACCGCCAGCGCGCCGAGCCCGTCATCCTCGAAGCCATCAACCGCCACACCGAAGACATCCGCAACCTCGCCCAGCCCGAGCTCGACCGCCTCAAGCAGCGCTTCTTCATCGAAGCTGCCGACCTCAAGCCGCGCAGCTTCATGCGCATCACCGACAACTGGATCGAGTTCTCCGTCCGTTTCCTGGTCCGCACCCACAATATCCGCGCCCTCAAAGACGCCATCAGCCGCGAGATCATGGATGGATTCGACGCCGCCGGAATCGGCATCGCGTCTGGCACCTACAATATCGTCGGCTTCCCGCCGATCAAGATCGAACAGATGCCTCCACAGACGCCCACTGCTCCGCCGCCGCATTAATCGCCGCGCTGTCGAGCACCGGCTGCGGCCATCCATCTCTTGCGACCTTCAGCATCGCGCGTCCAACCGCCTCGGTGGTCGTCACGTACTTCGGCGCGAACCGCATCATCAGCGGCTCGGCCCATCCCAGCACCGTGTAGATCGCGTTGTACCACCGCACCTTCGAGCGCACTCCATGTAACGGCTGAATGTACGCCGGGCGGAAGCAGTACACGCCGCGAAACGGCATCGCCAGCAGCGCGTTCTCCGTCGCGCCCTTCACGCGAGCCCACATCTGCTTGCCGTTCGCATTCGTCCCCGCGCCCGACACATAGCAGAACACCGCCTGCGGCGACTGCTTCAGCAGCGCCTCTGCGACCCTTAGCGTCAGGTCGTACGTCACTTGCCTGTACTCGGCCTCGCGCTTGCCCAGCGACGACACGCCCAGGCAGAAGAAGCAGGCATCGAATCCGCTGAGATCCACACCGCCCCAGTCGAAGAAGTTCTCGTGCCGCACCTCCGTCAAGCCAAACGCCGGAATCCGATCCAGCGGCGACCGTACAATCGCGACAACCTCGCTCACATCCTGCGCCTGCAGGCACTCGCGCAGCACGCCTTGTCCCACCATTCCTGTCGCGCCAAACAGCAGCACTCTCATGCATTTTCCTCGCGCGCAAGTATCTCACTCGCGGAACCATCTCCCGCCACCCGCGTATCCTTAATTCGATGAGCACTCCAACCCTCCGCATCGGTACCCGCGGCTCCGAGCTCGCGCTCTGGCAGGCCAATCACATCGCCGATCAGCTCCGCGCCCGCGGCCACCAGGTCTCCGTCGAGATCATCCGCACCACCGGCGACCGCATGCAGGACCCCGCCTTCACGGCCCCTGCCACATTCCCCGACGGCTCACCCCTCGACGCAAAAGGAATCTTCATCAAAGAAATCGAAGACTCCCTCGTCGCCGGTCGCATCGATCTCGCCGTGCACTCGCTGAAAGATCTCCCCACCCAGCTCGATCCGCGCTTCACTCTCGCCGCCGTCCCCGAGCGCGCGGACGCCCGGGACGCCTTCGTCTGCGAGAGCTTCTGGGGCCTGCACATGCTGCCCATGGGCGCGCGCATCGGCACGACTTCACCTCGCCGCAAGGCAATGCTCCTCGCCCTCCGCCCCGACCTCCGCTTTGTCGAACTGCGTGGCAACGTCGATACCCGCCTGCGCAAGTGGCAGGAGGGCCAGGCCGACGCCCTTGTTCTGGCATCCTCAGGCCTCGATCGTCTCAATCGCGCCTCGCACGTCCACCAGCGCTTCGCCGTCGACGAGCTTTGTCCCGCACCCGGCCAGGGCGCGCTCGCCCTCGAAACCCGATGTCCTGATACCGCCCCGCACACCGCACAAGACACGGCCATCCACGCCGCCGTCGCCGCGCTCAACAATCCGGCTGTAGCCTTCGCGGTGCACGCTGAGCGCGCGGTGCTCAACTCTCTCGGCGGCGGCTGCAATCTCCCGCTCGGCGCGGTCTGTCATCTCGTCGACGAAACCTGGCATCTGCACGCCATGGTTGTCAGCCCAGACGGCGAACAGGTCGCCCAGGTCCTTGACCGCGCCCCGCACGGCATCGCCCCGGAAGAGCTCGGCCAGCGCGCCGCCGAAGCCCTCAAACAGCGCGGCGCTCTCGAGCTCCTGGCGGAACTGGCTCCGGACGCTGCGTAGGTTTTACTCCAAGATCGCTTCTTGATGCGGTCAACAATCCTTCGGCGTAATGAACTGCTCGGGAATTTCCCTCGGGATGTTCCTAGTAGGACGAACCTGCGTTTAGCCGATACGTTCTTGTCAGGAGGTCGTACGGCGATGTCACAATTCCGTGGAGTAGTGCGCTGGTTCAATAACGCCAAGGGCTATGGCTTTCTCGGTCGCGATGGCGGTCCCGACGTATTCGTTCACTACTCGGCCATTCAAAAGGACGGTTACAAGACCCTGAAGGAAGGCGATCAGGTGGAGTACAACGTCATCTCCGGAGCCCAGGGACGTCCCCAGGCCGATCATGTAGCTTGCATCTCCAGAGCGTCGATGGGGTCGCCATCCAACTGAAGACCGGCTCAACATGCGGGGACACAAAAAGGCCCTGCCCCGGGGGCCTTTTGTGTCTCCCAAGCACTACGAGGCATCACTCAATATCCGGATGCTTCGTCCAGTCGAAACGCCGGCCCAGGATGCCCTTGACGATCAGGTGGTCGGTCGCCGCAGTCGGCCCTAAACCCACTCCAATATTGATCTCCCACTTCGGCGACACGTTCAGGTCCGTCACGACGAAGATCTGCTGCTGCTGCTCGTGCAGCGAATCGAAGTGCCACAACCTTCCGAAGTCCGCGTAGTACTCCGGTCCCACGCTCACCACGCGATTGATGTCGTAGCTCACCTTCACAGCGGGAGCGAATCCCAGCCCCTGGTTCACATCCGGCCCGTGCCACGTGCGTTCCAACGCCGGGTTGAACGCGAAATACCATCGCCCAATCGACTTGTCCACGATCGGCCGTAGCTCCCACGTCCACGTATCTGGCGAGTACACCGCGCGCTGATACCCCACCTCCGTCGAGAGGCTCACGCCCACCGGCCAGTGCCAGCTATCCGGCACCCGCACGCGCGGCCGGATGTGATCGCCCACCCACTGCACACCGTGCCCGTCCTGCTCGCTCGTGAAGATATAAAACCCCACCTCTGACCAGTCGTTGATCCCGTTCGTAATCTCTATGGTCTCGTGCTCCTGGTGATACGTCGGATACACGCCATCGACAACATATCGCTGCCCCTCCACCGTGTAGTTCGAATGCAGCTCGACCATCGTGCTCTTCGGCGCGACCGTGTCCGCGCCATACACCTGGATCTCGTAGTTGCCCTGCGCGCGCGCGGAGGCAGCGAACGCAAGCAGTGACAGCACACTCGCGAGCAGCCCCCACAGCGGATGAGAGATTCCTCTACGCATACCGAAACAGCATCATGAACCCAAGATCCATGTGGTTCTGTTGATGGCAATGGAACAGCGTCTTGCCGGGATCGTCTGCGACAACCTCCACGACCGTCTCCGCGCCCGCACGCGCCAGCACTGTGTCCTTCATGATTCCACGCGTCTGGATCGCCGCCGCCCCGCTCTTCGCTCCCGGCAATTGCTTCAGCTCAAAGGTATGCCGGTGCATATGCATCGGATGATCGTCCATGCTTTTGTTCTGCATCCGCAGCCGATATCGTCGTCCCTCAGTCAGCACAGGCTCAGGCACATCCGGATACGACTTCCCATTGATCATCCACCTCTCCATCGCGCCATGGCCCATAAACCGCGACTCAATCACCAGCGGAATCTCCTCCACATCGCCGCGCTCCTCCGGCTCACCTGCGTTGTTTCCGAACTGTTCATAATTCCACACGAGTTCCATCGGCTGCTCCCACTTCGCCGCGCCCGTTGCTCCCGCATACTCCACAACCACGCCCATTCCCGCGGCCTGCACATGCTTGCGGACCTCGCCCATCACCCACACGCCCGGGTTCTTCATCTCCACAATCGCGCAAACGCGTTCCGCCGGCGCGAGCCGCAGCATCGGCACCACCGCCGGCTTCGGCACTGGATTCCCATCCAGCGCGATCACCTGGAATTCATGCCCCGCCAGCGCGATCCAGTGAACCTCCGTCGCGCTCGAGTTCAGCACATGCAGCAGCAGCCGCTCGCCCTGCTTCACCCGGATTGGTTCTCCATGCCCCAGCATCTTTCCATTGATCGTCGTAACCTCATACGCCGGATTCATCGCTCCATCGGCGTTCGCAACCAGCTCCCCACGCCAGTCATGCAACGCCAGGAACTCCTCGCGGTCGTACGCTCCCGCATCATTCGCCGGCTCGACGTAAAGAAACCCATGCTGTCCGGTGTACTGTGCCTTGCGCAGATCGCCACCGGCTGTAGTGTGCGTGTGATACCACCGGAAGCCCGCAGGCCGCGGCGTGTACTCATACACCAGCCGCTGTCCCGGCTGAATCATCGGCGATCCCTCTTCCATCGCGCCGTCCATTGCGGACGGAATCTTCAGCCCATGCCAGTGCACAATCTCCGGCTCGCGCGTATTGTTCACAACCTCGATCAGCGCGCGCCGCCCCTCGCGCAGCCGCAGCAGCGGCCCCGGAATCGTGCCGTTATACCCCACCGTCTTGATCAAATGCTTCGGCGAAGCGTCCAGCATGCACGCCCCAATCGTTAGCGTGCTATCCGGCCTCTCCTGCGCCCGCGCCATCTTCGGCAACGCGGCACACGCAGCCGCACCCGCGCCCAGGCCGAGCAACTCACGCCGCGTCATTTGCTTGTATTGATCTTCCAAAGGTGACAGCGATCTCGCGGATTGCCGGAGGCTCTTCTCCGCGCGCGCAGCAAGCCCCAGCAGCTACAGTCTAAAGCGCGTTGTGCCATCGTCGGCTGAACACATTGTCATCCAAAGCCAGTGCGCCGATTCCACGCGTTCGCAGTCACCAATCATGAACTCTTCGTCATCCTGCACCTCCGCCGCAGAACCCCTCCGCAGCCGTCTAACCTATGTAAGAACCCGGCCCATCGCATGCTTGCATCCGCTCGTTTCGCTCTTCTTCCGCTGAGCCTCTTCGCCGCCCTCGGCTCGGCCCAGAGCCTCACCGCGCCTGACGCTCTACCCTCCGGCGTCCCGCTCCGCATTCGCGTCACCCACACCGCGCACCTGCACATCGGCGCCCCGGTCACCGGCGTCCTAACGGAACCCGTTTACCTCCACGACCACCTCGTCCTCCCGCAGAACACCATCATCCGCGGCACCGTCGCGGCCTATGCTCCTGTCGATCGCAAGCTTCGTGCCCAGGCGCTCCTCAACGGTGACGTCACGCCCCTCCACGACCCTGTGGTCGACTTCGACAGTCTCCAGCTCCCCAACTCCTCGCAACAGATCGCCATCTCCAGCCGCGGTCTCATGCGCGACACTCAGCTCGTCAGCTTTGTCGCTAGAAAGAAGCGCCCGACCTACGTCCAGCAGGGCGAAGACATGGTCCGCGCGCAGGTCAAATCCGTTCACGACACCTTCTTCACCCCCGGCCGCACCGACCGCGCTCTGCGGCTTCTCTACTCGCAGCTCCCGTATCATCCGCAGCGCATCTGGGCCGGCACAGGCTTCATCGCTGAACTGAACGCTCCGCTGGACCTCTCCTCCTCGCAACCCGCGCCCATTCCGCTCTCCTCCTCCGCGAGCCTGGACTCCATCACCGTCTCGGCGCGCCTCGACACGTCCCTCAACTCCGCAACCTCCAAACCAGGCGATCCCGTCACCGCAACCGTCACACAACCCGTCTTCGACAGCAGCCACAATCTCCTCATTCCCGAAGGCGCAACCCTCGAAGGCACGGTCACGCGCGCGAAACCCGCGCGCCGCCTCGGTCGTAACGGCGAGCTCCGCTTCGGCTTCCGCGGCCTCGCCGATGAAGCCGGAACCACGCACGTCGATGGCAATGTCACCGGTGCGGCCGGCGCCAAAGGCGAGAACCTCACCGTCGACGACGAGGGCAACGTCAAAGCCAACCCAGACAAGGGCAAAGTTCTCGCTCCGCTCCTGCTCCTCTGGACCGCCAGCCGCGGCGCCGACGACGACAGCAACGTCCGCTGGACGGTAGGCGGCTCCAACGGCTTCGGTCTGATCGCTCGCTTCGTCGCTTTTTCCAACAACAAGAACGTCGCCTTGGGCTTCGGCATGTATGGTCTAGCGAAGTCGGTCTACTTCCGTTACCTTGACCGCGGTCACCAGGTAACCTTCCCGCGCGACACCGAGGTCGAAGTCCAGCTCGTCTCCCGCACCGAAACCGACCACGCCTCCGCGAAGCCCGCTGAGAAAGCGCCGGTAAACAACCACCTGTAACGGCCTCGTTTGACACGGGCGCTATAATTAAAGCAACAGGGAACCACATCCGCCCGGCAGCTCGCCGGGCTTTATTTTTCGACCGCTTGCGTACGCTTGGGAATCTCTTAGGTCCAGACCTAAGCCTCGCAATATGAAGATTTTGCGCAAAAAAGCAGGGGAGGGGTACCCCCTCCTCAACCCTGCGATATCTTTGTAACAAAGATCTACTCGACCATCACGCCGCAGCGCTAGAACCTCTGGGAACGAGACTCGTGAAGCCGCAGCCTGCATCTGAAAAGCTCGCTCGCCTCACCGGCCTCCTCAAACTCCTCGCGAGCTACGCCGTTGCGCTCGTGCTTCCCGCGCTCGGCGCCGTTATCAGCCTGCACACAAGTCCTTTCCGCGGCACACCGCTGGGAATCAGCTTCGCCTGCATCGCTGTCGTCTCGCTTATCAGCGGTTTCGGCCCGGGCATCGTAGCCTCGATCAGCACGGCCGTCTCGTATGCCTATGAGATCGCCCCCGACAATGTACCGTTCACCCACGGCCCGCGCGAGATCATCCACACCCTCGTCATCGTTCTGCTCGGGGTAGTGTTGACCTACCTGTGCGAGCGACAGCGCATCACCAGCGAGCGGTTGCGCGACGCCGTCGCCACCCTGCAGGTCAAGACCGACGGTCTGATCGAGGCCCAACAGGCCTCCAGTTCCGTCGCCTGGACCTACGACACCCATGCCCGCCGCATCCACTGGGCCGAGGGCGGCCCCCCCATCTTCGGCCGCCCCTTCGACGGTCCTTCGATGTCCGGCCTGCCGCTCGATCTCGTCCTCGAGGAAGACCGCCATGCGGTTGAGGAGATATTCGATGGCTCCTTCGCGACGGACACGCCGTTTCAGCTTCAGTTTCGCAGCCGCATGCCGAGCGGCGAGGTTCGCTGGTTTGAGAGCCGCGGCAGGCCATCCCCGCGTCAGAAGAATCTCTGGCGAGGCGTCACGCTCGATATCACCGAACGCAAAACTGCGGAAACGGCGCTGGTGCGCTCAGAGAAGCTCGCAGCCATCGGACGTCTTTCGGCCACCATCGCGCACGAGATGAACAATCCGCTCGAGGCGGTGACAAACCTGCTGTTTCTCTGTTCTACGGACACCAGCCTGTCACCGGAGACAAGGGCTTATCTCTCGTCTGCGGACCAGGAGCTTGGCCGTCTGGCGAGCATTGCGCGGCACACGCTCAGCTTTGCCCGGCCGCACTCTTCCGGCGGTCCTGCGCACATTGCAGGGATTACCGAAGCGGTGGCGGAGATGTTTCGGCCGCGTTGCGCATCGCGAGGCGGAGCCATCCAGTTACTTCGCAACCCGGACCTGATCGTGGCCGCGCCCGCTGACGAAGTTCGCCAGATGCTCACAAACCTCGTCTCAAATGCCTGCGACGCCATCGAAGGCCCTTCGGGTCTCATCGCGATCGATGTCTGGGCCGATGACGAGTTCGCCATGATTGAAGTGCGCGACAACGGCGTCGGGATCGCCCCGGAGAATCTCGACCACATCTTCGATCCGTTCTTCACGACGAAGCCTGACGTCGGCACCGGCATCGGCCTGTGGGTTACGCGAGAGCTCGCCGCGAAACGCGGTGGAGACATCGAGGTGAGGACGGAAGGTCTGCCGCACGGGTTCCGCACCGCGTTCCGCATCCAGCTGCCGCTGGCAGATCAGTCCGCGTGAGCCTTCCCAACCGTGAGCGGAATCTGCACTGTTCCAAGCCGCCCGGTGTCTGTATTCCAGACAACGACGAAAAGGGAATCGTTTCCATCGGGCAGATTGACGACTTGATCGAACGAGATCTTCGCACCTGATTGCAAGGCCGCAGCGTGTTCCTGCGAGACCCCCAATATGACCTTCTTCGTTACGCGCGCGACGGAGCGGCCGTACTCATTGAATCCGAGTACACCAACTCCGACTGTGAACTTCTCTTCCGTGCCGACCGTCTGTTCCGGGAGCGCATCCGCGGGCAAGATGTAGTGCATCGTGAAAGCGTGCTCTCCCTTTTTGGGCGGCTCCGCGGGGGAGAGCCCGGCGGCCGGCACTGCAGCGGATTGAGTCTGGTCCACCGGATTCACACGCACATCGAAGACGATTGGCGGCAACTGCGCATCGGCGACGGCCTCTCCGTTCTGAAGCAGCCGCTTTCTATCAGGATTCTGTTCCTGTTTGAGATTCGATCCGTCGTCGAAGTAGCCGCGCCGATAGCTGAGCTGATAGCCACCTCCGTCGACAGTGACTTTGACCTTGTGCCATTTGTTGTCGAGCTTTATGTCCTGCGGTGAATAGGTCAGCGTGTAAAAGCTCGCATCAGTGTCGGCTATTTTCCTTGCCGCATCGGCAATGCCATTGTTGTTGAAGACCAGGCGGCCTCCCGTTGTGTCTGCCTCGTCTTCCATAATGAAGTGCTGAGTTGTTTCACCTGGAAACGGCGCCACCTGCAGGCCGCGCACATCAATGGGATAGAGCGCAATGCGAGCAAGTTCGAGCTGGTCATAGAGCCAGCGCATATCCGGAAGAGCAACCAGTCCCGTTGTCGGGTCCGGCGTGAGCGCGAGGTTCGAGCCTCCGTTGAACCAGAGAACATTTTTGCGGCCAGGATACTGCTGCAGATAGCTGCAGATCTCTGCCATAAGTGGGCCATCCGTCATGTAGCGGGAGCCCGGCGGCAGGATCCGCGGAAGCTGGCGATGGATCGCAGACAGCAGTCTCTGATGATCGGTGGTGAAGTCCGCGAGCATGATCGTGTGTTCAGTGCTTCGCGCGAGCACAGCGAACGGCTCGTCCGCCGGAAGTTGCTTGATGAAGTGATCGAGCTGCTGACGCAGATACATCTGGTCCGGGACTGTGATGGTCGCTGTGTCCAGCAGAATGATGTTGAAGACTCGCGGAGGGTGCACGATCACGTCATTGCTGTAAACATTTGCGGCGTGCCCCGGCAGCGTGGCGCTGGCGTCTGCCTGCGTGTGCTCCTCGAAGACTGCGAGATGCTGCGGCTTGCCGTTGTCGAAGATGTGAAAGGCGGACTCACTTAGGCCATGAATAGGGTTGCCGTTGCGGTCGGTCACCAGCACGTCGGTGATGACCTCGCGCACCTTGGCATGCAATGTGTATCCGCTCTGCGGCGGTTGGCTATTGCCGCCAGTCTGCGCAGCAGCGAGTGAAACTGCTCCTGCAAACAGCGACGGAAGAAAAGCCCAGCAGAGCAAACCCTT